>JAEZCD010000291.1 GCA_023430145.1 Pseudomonadota bacterium | reverse complement strand
ACGTCTATGTCGCGCCGAAGCGCTACTACAACAACTACTATGCGCCCAAGCGCCACTACTACAACAGCTATTCCTACGGCGGCTACGGCTACTGAGATCCCGCCCCCCTCTCACGGCCTCGCCGCTGGCCGCCGGTCCCCACGGGCCGGCGGCGTCTTGCTTTTTCCGGGCGCGCCCGCCACGTCCGACCGCGCATCCCGCCCGGCGATTTGACGGGCCGGCATCGTCGGATAGACGGTGGGGACGGACCATTCGGCGGCCGAGCGCGAATGTCCGTCTCCCGGCCTGCCGCGGCCTCACGGCGGCGCCCGGCCTGGGCTGTCCCGCTCCGGCGGTCCGCAGCATAGCCGGGGTGATCGCGCATCGGATCGGAAGCATGGACTGGGCGGAAGAGCGGGCGCTGCGCGTCGTCGACGAGATGCTGGAATATGTGCGGCTGCGGGCCGCGAGCGGCGCCAAGGGCAAGGCCGACTACGGCGTCGCGCACGCCTTCATCCCCCAGGCGCTGCGCGAGGCCGAGGCGCGCGGTGCGGAGCGGCCGGCGCCGGCCGAGACGCTGATCGACGAGCTCTGGTCCATGCTGGGTGGCGAAGGCGAGGACGCGACGGCGCCGCAGCTGCGATCACCGGATGCGTCCGCAGCCGATGCGCTCGACGCCGCCATCCGCGACCGCCTGCGGCAGCATCTTCGCGCCCGCGGCAGCCGATAGGGGTCGTCCCCTCCTTCACGGCGGCTCGATGAGGAGCGGCCGGCCCGGCCCCTGATGGCGCAGCACGAAGGCGAACTGTGCCGCCCGCTCCGGCTCCAGCACGACATCGGCGCGCGCGCATAGCGCCGTGCGAAAGCCCTCGCTGCGCGCCTGTGCCAGGAAGGCGATCTCGTTTTCGAGGGTGAAGCCGAGGCGGCCGAATGTTTGCGCCGTCGCGCCGTCGAAAAAGCCGATGCTCGGCAGGTTGATCACGGCCGCGACGCCCTTCTCGCGCAAGGGACCGAAGATCTGCTTGCCGGAGCGAAGACGGTCGAGGGCGAAGATGCCGACATGGCAGCGCTCGCGCAGCCCCTCCGGCGCGGTGAGCCGCCACGCGCCGTCCAGGAAGGCGTTGCAGTCGTGGATCGGCATGGCGGCGAGCCACAGCCCCGTCTGCGGTTCGAGCCCGGCGAGCCAGGGACAGACGAGCAGCACCTCGTCCTTGGCGACGCCCTCCCAGTCACGCGCCTCGCCGGCGACGATGCGGAAAGGGCAGCGCGCTCGCGGCGCCGGCTCCGCGGGAGTGGTCTCGGTCACGACGATCCTCGGCCGCAGGGTCGCGTGCAGGCCGCGCATTTCCCAATTCTACCCATCGGGGGCGAGTTTGTCGCTGTCGATCGCGCGCGGCTGAGCCACCGTCGCGACAAAGCTCGGCACCGGTCGTCGCGGCCGCAAGCGGGGCTTTTCGGGGAGGTAGCCGGGACGGGCTCCGGGCAGGCGCAGAGCCTCCCGCCCGCACCTCCGGACGTTCACGACGTATCCGAGGTGCCGGTTTGCCGCTCTTCCGCAGTCACGAAGCACCACCCGACTGGTGCACGCTCCGCTCCTTCGAAATCCTCGATCTCGCCGACGCACAGACGGCCGCCCGCCGGCGGACGACGGCGAAAGAGCGCCTCCTCTGCGCCGGCGGCACGGCGCAGATCGCCGGCCAATCCGGCTCCGTCGTCCTCAAGGAAGGCCAGTTCCTCGATGTCCACGACAAGCCGGGCTTCGAAGCCTGGCGCGTCACCGGCCACGGCGCCAAGACGCAGCTCGTGCGCCTCTGCGGGACCTGGGGCGAGGACATGGCCGGCTGCGGCGTCTTCCGCGTCGTCGACGAGCCGGGCGCGACGAATGGCGGCGACCCGGTCCCCTACCCCAAGGCGACGCGTGTCGATTCGCACTATCACGATTGCGACGAGTACTGGCTCATGCTCGAAGGCCGCGGCACCGTCGTCGTCGGCGAGCGCTTCTTCGATGCCAGCCCCGGCGACTGCATCGCCATCGGCATGGGCCATCACCACGACATGGCGACGGTCTCCGAGCCGGTGAAGGCGGTCTTCTTCGAGACCACGCTCGAGGGCCGCAAGCGCGTCGGCCATCTCTGGAATCACACCCACGGCCCCGCAGAGCCCAAGCCCGAGAGACTCTGAACCCATGACGAAGCAGGTCATCCATGTCGGCGTCGGCACCTTCGGCCGGCGCTGGTGCACCGAGTTCCTGGCCTCCAACATCGCCGACGGCACGATCGAGGTGGTGGCGCTGGTCGACATCGATCCGGCGGCCCTCGAGTTCGGCCGCAAGGCGCTGAAGCTGCCCCAGGCGGCCTGCTACACCGATCCGCAAGCCGCCTTCGCCGCGCACCGGGCCGACTTCTGCACCATCGTCGTGCCGCCCGGCCATCACGAGGCGATCGTCGACATCGCGCTCGCGCACGGCGTCGACATCCTCTGCGAGAAGCCGATCGCCGACACCATGGCGGCCTCCGCCCGCATCGTGCGCAAGGTCCGCGCCGCCGGCCGCAAGATGGCGGTGACGATGAGCCACCGCTTCGACCAGGACAAGACGACGCTGCGCCAGGTCGTTCGCTCGGGCCAGCTCGGCCGGGTCAACAATGTCAGCTGCCGCTATTTCGCCGACCTGCGCGAGCACATGGCCTGGGGCGCGCTGTTCCGGCACACGATGCAGGACCCGCTGATGATCGAGGGCGCCGTCCACCATCTCGACCTCGTCGCCGATTTTGCGGGGGCGCACTGCCGCACGCTGACCGCCTCCACATGGAAGCCCGACTGGGCGAAATATGCCGGCGATACCGACGGCATCGTCATGATGGTGTTCGAGAACGGGGTACGCGGCGTCTACGAGGGCTCGTCCACCGCCGCCGTCGGCCTCAACGACTGGACCAAGGAGTATGTCCGGGTCGACTGCGAGCTCGGCACCGCGATCCTGAACAACCGCGAGATCGAGATTTTTTCGCGCAGCCAGCTCGTGCGCCAGCGCTGCCGCGAGGGGCAGGGCCAGAAGATCCAGCTCATCACCCAGCCGAAATGGCTGAACAACTGGCTGATCGAGAAGTTCTGCGCCTGGCTTGACGGCGGCGCCGAGATGGAGACCCATGTCGAGGCGAACCTGCAGGCGGCGGCGCTGATTTTCGCCGGCATCGAGAGCGCGCGCAGCGGCCAGACGATCAATGTCCAGGACTACATCCGCTCGTTCGACGGCTCGTGACCCGCACGCCACGGCCTCGCCCGACGCGGGGCCGCCGACCCCTCCGCGCGAGCCGGCGCGCTTCCTGGTTGGCGCCGCCATCGGCACCGGCATGGCGGCGCAGTCGGCGACGCGCGGCGGCGCCGACTTTTTGATCGCGCTCAGCGCCGGCCGCATGCGCTGCATCGGCGAGCCTTCGGTCGCCGCCATGCTGCCGCTGCGCGACAGCAACGACTTCGTGCTCGGCTTCGCCCGCTCCGAAATCCTGCCGCGTGCGACCGTGCCGGTCTATTTCGGCGCGGCGAGCTTCGACCCGCGGATCGATCTGCGGGAGCTGGTCGACCGCATCGCCCGTGCGGGCTTCGCCGGCATCGCCAACTTCCCGACCGCGATCCTGATCGACGGCGATTACCGAGCCTTCCTCGAGCGCAGCGGCGTCGGCTTCGCGCGGGAGCTGGAGCTGCTCCGCATCGCGCGCGAGCGCGGCCTCTCGAGCCTCGCCTACACGCACACCGCCGAGGAGGCGGCCGAGGCGGCCCGCCAGGGCGCCGACCTCGTCAACATCGATCTCGGCTGGAATGTCGGCGGCGTGCTCGGCGCCGTCTCGCATCTGCGCGTCGAGGACGCCGGGCTGATGGCCAATGCCATCGCGCAGCAGGTCCGCTCGGTCTCGCGCAAGACGCGCTGCCTCGTCGAGGGCGGCCCGATCGTCAGCCCGCGGCAGCTCGAGGAGCTGTGCCAGATCGCCCGCGTCGACGGCTATATCGGCGGCTCGACCATCGACCGCGTCCCCTCCGAAAGCGCGATCGAGGTCGTCACGGCCGCCTTCAAGGCGATCGGCATGCGCCAGCCGGCCGACGGCCTCGGTGCGCGCGCGAATCCGCGCCGCTTCCCGCGTCCGCTCTGGGGCCATTCGCAGGCCGCCGAGACGGCGCGCGCTTTGTTCAGCCGGCTGCTGCCGACCGATTATCCCGTCCTCGTCATCGGCGAGCCGGGCAGCGGCCGGCGCGAGATCGCCCGCGCGCTGCACCGGTTCGGGCCGCGCCAGTCGCGCGACATGGTGAGCCTGTCCTGTGCCGCCCAGAGCGCCGAGCGCCTCGCGCTTGATCTGTTCGGCTGCGCGGCCGGGATGCATCCGAGCGCGGTGAAACTCCGGCTCGGCTGGCTCGAGATCGCGCATTCCTCCTCGCTGCTGCTCGACGACGTCGACGCGATGCCGCTCGAGGTGCAGCGGGCGCTGCTCGCCGCGGTGGAGGCCGGATCGTTCTGGCGCACCGGCGGCGAGACGCCGTCGCCGCTCGACATCCGCTTCCTCGCCGTCGCCGGCCGGGACCTGCGCAAGCTGCCCTCGGACAAGGCCGATCCGCGTTTCGCCGAATGGCTCGGCTGCTTCACCATCGTGCTGCCGAGGCTGCGCGAGCGCAGCGAGGATCTGGCCTCGCTGATCGACGGCTCGCTGCGCGCCATCGGTGATCGCCGCCAGAGCGAGCCGAAGAGCCTCGACCCGGCCGCCTTCCGGCTGCTCGCCGCGCATCACTGGCCGGGCAATCTGCGCGAGCTGGATTCGGCGCTGGAGCAGGCGGTGCTCGCCTGCAGCGGGCCGGTGATCCTCGAGCAGCATCTGCCGCCGCTCGGCGCCGAGGCGGCGACCTCGGCGACGAGCTTCGCCTCCGAGAAGGAGTGGATCCTGCACGGCCTGAAGCGCAACCGCTTCCGCCGCAGCCGGACGGCCGAGTATCTCGGCATCTCGCGCAAGACGCTCTACAACAAGATGCGCAGCTATGGGCTGCAGTCGGCGGCGCAGCCGGAGGGTGAGTAGCCGCGGCGCGGAGCTATGTGCGGCGCGCCTTGACCGCCTGTTCCAGCGCCAGGATCCCGGCGGCAAACGTGTTGCGGCCGACTTTTTCGCGGATGTCGGCCTCGTCGGCGGGTGAGACGTCGAACTCGGCCATCCATTCGACGAAGGTTTTGTTCCCCTCGGTCACCGGCTTGACGCCGAAGGTGGCGACATAGTTCTCGATCGGCATCGGCGAGACGAGGATGTTGTAGGTGAAGCGCCGCTCGAGATCGCTGAATGACAGCAGGCGCTCGCGCAGATGGCCGCCATTGGTGAGCGTGAAATTGCGTACACAGCCGACCTTGTCGCTCGGCAGCCCGTCCTCGACATGGCTCTCGGCGATCAGTGGGTGCCACTCGCCATGGCCGTTGAAGTCGCGCGCGTAAGCCCAGACCTCGTCGACCGGCGCGTCGATGATGCCGCTGACATAGACTTTCGCCATCCGTTTCCTCCTGTGTCGTGCCGGCGCGCCTATTCGGCGGCGCGCGCGATCGCCTTGAAGCTGCGGGTCTGGGCGGTCAGCGACGTCTCGGTCGGCAGCCGCTCCATCGAGCTCGCGCCGTAGAAACCGTGGCAGTGGCGGCAGTGCGAGAGGACGTAGCGGGCATCCTCGGGCGTCGCGATCGGCCCGCCGTGGCAGAGGATGATGATGTCCTGCCGGACCGCCTGCGCGGCGGCGGCGATGGCGTCGATGCGCGACACGCAATCGGCGAGGCCGAGCGCCGTCTCCGCGCCGATCGAGCCACCCACCGTCAGCCCCATATGCGCGACGAGGATATCGGCGCCGGCCTCCGCCATCGCCGCGGCCTCGGCCTCGTTGAAGACGTAGGGCGTGGTCAAGAGGTCCTTGCTGCGCGCCATGTGGATCATCTCGACCTCGCGGTCGTAGCCCATGCCGGTCTCTTCGAGATTGGCGCGGAAGACGCCGTCGATCAGGCCGACGGTCGGGAAATTCTGCACGCCGGAGAAGCCCATGCGCTTCAGGTCGTCGAGGAAGCTGTCGAAAAGGCAGAACGGGTCGGTGCCGTTGACGCCGGCGAGCACCGGCGTGCGCTTGACGACCGGCAGCACCTCGCGCGCCATGTCGCGGACGATCTCGTTGGCATTGCCGTAGGCGAGCACGCCGGCCAGCGAGCCCCGACCCGCCATGCGGAAGCGGCCGGAATTGTAGATGACGATGAGGTCGATGCCGCCCTCCTCCTCGCACTTCGCCGAAAGGCCGGTACCGGCACCCCCGCCGACGATCTTCTCGCCGCGGCGGACCATGTCCTGGAAGCGGTCGACCAGTTGCTGTCTCGGGAAGGCGGGCATGGCTCAGGCCTCGGTCAGCGCTTCGTTCAGCTCGGCGACGAGCGCGTCGGCGAATGCGGGATCGTTGATGGCGAAGGGCAGCCGCACCAGCCTGCGCCGGGCGGTCGGCTTCAGCGTGCGTTCCAGGGCCGCGAACAGGGCCGCATCGGCCTCCGGATCATGGAAGGGCTGGCCGGGCGCGTCGAGCAGCGAGACTCCGCCTTCGGGGAGCAGGAAGCGGACCGGCCCGTTGCAGCGGTTGAGCCGCTCGCCGAGCCAGGCGCCCATGCGGGCATTCTCCTCCGCCGTGGTGCGCATCAGCGTCACCTGCGGATTGTGCCGGTAGAACAGGCGCCCCTCGTAGCGCGTCGGCACCGTGTCCGGCGGCCCGAAATTGACCATGTCGAGCGCCCCGCAGCTGCCGACATAGGGCGCGCCGGTGCGCGCGAAGGCGCCGAGCCGATCCTCCGTACAGGGGAAGATGCCGCCCATCATCAGGTCGCAGAGCTCGGTCGTGGTGACGTCGATCGCCGCCCCGATCAGGCCGGACTCGACGAGTTTTTCGAGCGACTGGCCGCCGGTGCCGGTGGCATGGAAGACGAAGCACTCGAAGTCGCCCTCGAGCTGCGCGACGACGCGGTTCACGCAAGGCGTGGTGACGCCGAACATCGTCAGGCCGATGGCGGGCTTCTCGCCGGTGGGCCCCTCGATGAATGCGGCGCCCTTCACCATGCCGGCCAGCGCATGCGCGGCATTGGCGATGACGAGGCGCGAGATCCGGTTGAGCCCGGCGATGTCGGTGACCGAATACATCATCGCCATGTCGGTCGGCCCGACATAGCCCGCGACATTGCCGGAGGCGACGGTCGAGACGAGCAGTTTCGGCGTGCCGATCGGCAAGGCCCGCATCGCCGGCGCGATCAGCGCCGTGCCGCCGGAGCCGCCGAGTCCGAGCACTCCGCCGACATCGTCGCGGGAGGCGAGGAAACGGGTGAAGGCCTCGGACATGGCGACGACCGCGGTGCCGCGGTCGCCCGTGAACACCGCCGCCGCGCCGCCCGGATGATGCGCCGCCACCTCGGCGGCGGAGATGTCCGCGGCATGGCCATGCGGCAGCGTCGAGAGGTCGACGATGACCGCCTCGACGCCGAGGCTGCGGGCGGCGTCACGCGCGTAAGCGAGCTCGGCACTCTTGGTGTCGAGCGTCCCCGCAACGTAGATGCGCTTCGCCATCGCCCGGCCTCCCCGGATCCTCAGATCGGCTCGAGCGGCGGCATGATGCGCCGGTTCTGGAACGGCTCGGCCTCGATCACGGTGGGCGCCGCCCAGCGCACGGCGTTGGCGACGACCTTGCGGATGATCGGGTCGTGATAGGTCGGGAACGTCTCGTGGCCGGGGCGGAAGTAGAAGATCCGCCCGCGTCCGCGCCGGTAGCCGCAGCCGCTGCGGAACGCCTCGCCGCCCTTGAACCAGCTGAGGAAGACGAGCTCGTCCGGCGGCGGCACCTCGAACGGCTCGCCATACATCTCCTCGCGCTCGAGCTCGAAGAAGGGCGGGATGCCGGCGGCGACGGGATGGGCGGGATCGACCACCCAGAGCCGCTCCAGCTCGCCCTCGGCGCGCCAGCGCAGGGTGCAGGGTGTGCCCATCAGGCGCTTGAAGACTTTTGAGAAATGCCCCGAGTGCAGGACGACGAGCCCCATGCCTGCATTGACCCGGTCGCAGACGGCGGCGGCGAGCGGATCGGCCACCTCGTCATGGTGGCGATGGCCCCACCAGACGAGCACGTCAGTGCTCGCGAGCAGCGCCGCCGGCAAGCCCTGCTCCGGCGCGTCGAGCGTCGCGGTCGCGACCTCGCCGATGCCGTTCTCGGCGAGCCCGGCGGCGATCGCACCGTGGATGCCGTCCGGATAGATCCCGGCCACGACGGGGTTCGACCGCTCGTGCCGGAACTCGTTCCACACTGTCACGCGAATGGCTCGGCCCTCCCCGATTGCATCCTGCTCATTTCAGCGCTCCGGCCGTGAGGCCGGCGACGATCCGGCGCTGCATGGCGAGGAAGATCGCCAGGATCGGCAGCACGAAGATCGAGGAGAAGGCCATCACCCGGTGCCAGTCGGCATATTCGGCGCCGACGAAGCTGTAGATGCCGACCGTCGCCGGCTGCAGCTCCTGCTGGCTGAGCAGGGTCAGGCCGTAGACGAACTGGCCGTAGGCCTGGACGAAGCAGATCGTGCCGACGACGATCAGCGGAATGCGCATCAGCGGCAGCACGACGAGCCGGAAGGTCTGCAGCCGCGAGCAGCCGTCGACGAAGGAGGCCTCCTCGAGCTCGAGCGGCACCTGCCGGAACATCGGCCGCAGGATCACGAGGGCGAAGGCGAGCGTCTTCGAGGTCGTCGCCAGGATGACGGCCGCGAAGGTGTTGAGCAGGTCGAAGGTGCGGAAGATGATGAACATCGGCGTCGCCAGAAGCGCCTCCGGGAAGACCTGGAGCAGCAGCACGACGACGATGGCGATGTCGACGATCCGGTTGCGCAGCCGGCTCATCGCATAGGCGCCCATAGCGCCGAGCATCAGCGTCAGCACGGTCACCGGAATGGCGATGGCAAGGCTGTTGCGCAGGTAGCGCAGCACGTTCTCGCGCAGCACGACGTATTCGAAGGCCTCGAGCGACGGCGCACGTGGAAAGAAGCTCGGCGGATTGGCAAAAATCTCGGCCGAATCCTTCAGCCCCGAGATCAGCATCCAATAGATCGGGAACAGATAGAGCGCGACGCCGATGGCCGCGGCGGCCGTGATCGGCCAGCCTCCGAAAGTGCCGAAGCGGCTCCCACCGACGCTCATTCGACCGCCTCGCGCTTCAGCGTGCGCACGTAGATCAGCGCGACCACGAAGACGATGACGAAGGCGAACGAGCCGGTCGCCGCGCCCTCGCCGAAATTGAACTGCTGGAAAGAGAACTGGTAGGACAAGAGCGGCAGCACGTTCGACGCATCGAGCGGCCCGCCCTGTGTCATCGCGAAGATCAGGTCGAAGGCGCGCATCGTATAGATCGTCACGAGGCAGGCGACGGCGAGCAGCGCCGGCCGCAGCGCCGGCAGCGTGATGTAGCGGAAGCGGGCGATGCTGCCGGCGCCGTCGAGCGAGGCGGCCTCGTAATGCTCGTTCGGGATCGCGGTCAGCGCCGCCGCGAGCAGGATCATGCTGAAGGGCATGCCGAACCAGATGTTGGCGAGCGTGACCGAGGTCAGCGCCACGGCCGGATCGGACAGCCAGTGGATCGGCGCGCCGATGAGGCCGATTGCCGAGAGGACGAAGTTGGCGACGCCGTACTCGGTGGCGAAAATCCATTTCCACAGGGCGCCGACGACCAGCGCCGGCAGCATCCAGGAGCAGAGCAGCAGGCCGCGCATGAAGCCGGCACCCGGGAAATCCTGGGCGAAGAAGAGGGCGACGCAGAGCCCGATGCCGACCTGCGCGAGGACGTTGAAGCCGACGAAGAGGAACGTGTTGACGAGCGCCTTGCGGAAGGAGTCGTCGGCCACCACGGCGCGGTAGTTGTCGAGGCCGACGAACGGGCGGGCGAGCTCGGCGATATTGCCGAGATTCACCTCCTGTACGCTCATCAGCACATTGTAGACGATCGGGAAGCCGACGAAGCCGAGCAGATACAGGATCGGCAGCGCCAGGAAGGCGTAGAGAAGCGCGGAACGCGATCCCGGCATGTTCTCGGCGCTCCCGATCTGCTCCGGCGATGGGAGCGGCCGCCGAACGGCCGCTCCCGGCTCGCGGTGGATTACAGCGGCGTCTTGGCGAGGATCGGCTGGATCTTCTTGGCCGCATCGGCGAGCGCGGCCGCCGGCGGCTTGGCGCCGGTGATCGCCTCCTGCATCGCGATCTGCAGCGCGCGCGAGATATCCGGCCATTGCGGATGCGGGCCGCGGGCACGGGCGCTCGCCAGCTGCTCGAGGTAGATGCCGTAGGCCTGCGGCCAGAGCGGATCGGCGACCTTGACGTCGCTGCGCGGCGCGAGCCGCCCGGTCTTCCAGCCCTCGTTGAGGATCTTCGGATCGGACATGAACTCGATGAAGGCGAAGGCGCCGTCCGGCTGCTTGGCGCCTTTCGGCACGACCCAGTCGTAGCCGCCGAGCGCCGAGGCCTTGATGTCCTTGCCCTCTTTGACAGGCAGCAGCGCCAGCCGCCAGTCGAACTTGGCCTCCTTCTGCAGGCGCGGCAGCTCCCACGGGCCGCACAGCACCATCGCCGCATTGCCGGCCATGAAGGTGTTCGTCACCTCGTACTGGCGCTGGTTGATGACGTCGCGCGAGGCGATGCCGTCCTTGACCATGCCGGTCCACAGCTCCAGCGCCTCGACCGCCTCGGGCGCGTCGACCTTGTCGATCGAGCCGCCGGCCTGATGCAGGAACGGCAGGAACTGGAACACGCCCTCCTCGCCCTGCACGGCGCTGAAGCCGAAGCCGTAGACGTTCTTGGCCGGATCGCGCAGCGCCTTGGCGGCGTCGGAGAGCTCTGTCCAGGTCTTCGGCGGCTTGTCGGGATCGAGCCCCTTGGCCCGGAACATGTCGGCGTTGTAGCAGAGCGCCAGAGTATTGGCGTCGCGCGGCACGGCGAAGATGCGCCCCTTCCAGAGGCCGGACGCCCACGGTCCCTTGAAGTAGACATCGGGCTTGATGAAGGTCGACTTGCCGACGCGGTCGGTGAGGTCGGTCAGCGTCCCCTGCGCCGAAAAACTCGCCACGACCGGATTGTCGAGCGTCACGAGATCGGGCACCGAGCCGGTGGCGACCGCCTTGATCAGCTCGGTGACCATCTGCGGCCCGGGGACGATGCGGGCATCGATCCGGTAGTCGCTCTGCGACTCGTTGAAGGACTTGATCCCGCCATGGATCATGTCCGTCTCGAGCGTAAACGGATGCCACAGGCTGACGGTCTTCGGCTCTGCGGCAGCCGGGCCGGCGAGCGCACACAGCACGGCGGCACCGGCAAGCATTTCCCATCGTCTCGACACGCTATCCTCCCTGGTGAACTTGTTTTTCGTTCGTGCTTGGGGAGAGTTCGCCGCGCGGACAGGTCTGGCGCAATGCCGTCCGTCCGGGCAATGGGTAAAACTGGGCAAGCGGAATGATCGCCCGATGCGCGTTCCGCACGCGGCCCGGGACGAGCGCCTGCGCCTAGTGAATCGCCGCTTCGGCTCGCAGGCCGAGGATCTGCCTCGCCTCCGCCGGCGTCGCGATCTCGCCGCCGAGACTCTCGATCAGGCCGACGGCCTTCTCGACCAGCTCGGCATTGTCGCGGGCGAGCCGGCCCTTGCTGATGTAGACGGTGTCCTCGAGCCCAATCCGCACATGGCCGCCGAGCAGCCACGCCTGGGCCAGCATCGGAAAGGCCTGGCGGCCGATGCCGAAGGCCGCCCAAACGGCGTCGGCGGGCAGCTGCGAGCGGAAATAGAGCAGCGTCTCCGGATTGGCGACGGCCGAGTAGCGGACGCCGAGCACGATCTGGAACAGCGTCGGCGTGCGGATCAGGCCGCGCTCGATGAAGGACTTGCAGAGCTGTAGGTCGCCGCTGTCGAAGATCTCGATCTCCGGCAGCACGCCGGCGGCGTAGATGCGCTTCGCCAATGATCTCGAGGTTGCGCGGGGTGTTGATCACCACCGCCGAGCCCGAGAACATCGTGTTGAAGTCGAGCGTGCAGATCTCCGGCCGCAGCTCCTCGACATGGGCGACGCGCCGCTCCGGCGTCGTCAGCGTGGTGCCCGGCCCGGCCACCGCCGGGTTCTCGTCGGAGGGAAAGTACCGCCCGCCCTCGCCGGTCGACAGGTTGATGACGACGTCGGAGCCGGAATCGCGGATGCGCGCGACGATCTCGCGGAAGGCGACGATATCCATGCTGCCGCGGCCGGTGGCGACGTCGCGGGCATGCAGGTGGACGACGGCGGCGCCGGCCTTGCCGGCCTCGATCGCAGAGCGGGCGATGTCCTGCGGCGCCACCGGCAGGCCGGGATGCTGCTCGCGTGTCGTCAGGTTGCCGGTGACGGCGCAGGTCAGGATCGTCTTGCGGGCCATGGGAGCCTTGCTTTTCAGGCGGGGAGGATGTCGGCGAGCACCCGCTCGAGGATGTCGACGATGGCGCCGAGCTCGGCGGAGGTGACGATGTAGGGCGGCGCCAGCAGCACATGGTCGCCGGCCACGCCGTCGGCCGCGCCGCTCGACGGATAGGCGATCAGCCCCGCCTCCTGCAGGGAGGCCTTCAGCCTCTCGGCGAGCCGCAGATCGCGCCGGAAGGGGGTGCGCTCGGCGCGGGCCTGGACGAATTCGAGCGCCAGGAACAGGCCGCGGCCGCGGATGTCGCCGACATGCGGATGCTGGCCGAAGCGGCGCTCGAGCAGCGCGCGCAGCTCGGCCCCGCGCTCGCGGACCGCCGCCAGGAGGCCCTCGTCACGGATCGTCTCGAGCACCGCGAGCGCGGCCGCGCAGGCGACCGGGTGGCCCATATAGGTTTGGCCGTTGGCGAGCGCGCCGCTGCCGTCGGTCAGCGCCTCGACGAGGCTCTCGCGGGCGAGCACGGCGGCGATCGGCTGGTAGCCGGCGCCGAGCCCCTTGGCGATCGTGACGATGTCGGGGCAGACGCCCTCCTGGGCGATGACGAACAGGCTGCCGGTCCGCCCCATGCCGCACATCACCTCGTCGGCGATGAAGATCACCCCGTGCCGGTCGCAGATCTCGCGGATGCGGCGGAAATAGCCGGGCGCCGGCGGCGCGCAGCCGAGCGTCGCGCCGGAGACCGTCTCGGCCACGAAGGCGAGCACGGTCTCGGGGCCGACGCGGTGGATCTCGGCCTCGAGCTGGTCGGCCGCCCGCAGCCCGTATTCGGCGAGCGTCTCGTCCTCGCGCTTCTCGCGATAGGCGTGGCACGGGTCGATGTGCGAGACCGGCAGCAGCAGCGGCGCATAGAGGTCGCGGCGCGCCATGTGGCCGCCGACCGAGAGCGCGCCGAGGGTATTGCCGTGATAGCTCATGCGGCGCCCGATCAGATGGCTCCGCCGAGCCTCGCCGCGCTCTACTGCCACCTGCCGCGCGAGCTTCAGCGCCACCTCCATGGCCTCCGAGCCGCTGCCGACAAAGGCCGCGCGGCCGGCGCCGAAACCTTCGGGCGCATGCGCGACGAGGTGCGCCGCGAGCGCCTCCGCGGGCTCGCTGGTGAAGAACGCCGTGTGCGCGAAGGGCAGGAGCGCAGCCTGCCGCGCGATCGCCTCGACCACGCGCGGGCTGGAATGCCCGAGACAGGACACCGCGGCGCCGCCGGAGGCGTCGATGTAGCGCCGCCCGGCCGCGTCGAACAGATAGATTCCCTCGCCGCGGACGGCCAGCGGCGGCGCCGAAACGAGGTTGCGGTGCAGGATCGCGCTCATGCTGCGCCCCTCGCTGCGGCGAAAACAGGCGTTGATATGCAAAACAATTTCTCGTATATGAAACGGATTCGCGGGCCGTGCAAGCCCGACTCCGCCGAGAGAGGCTCATGACCACGGCCCGGCTCACTCCCGCGACGATCGGCGGCTTCATCCCGGCCGTGGTGACGCCCTTCGATAGGCAGGGCGCGATCCTCGAGAGCGACTTCGCGGAGCTGGTCGACTGGTCGATCGGTTGCGGCGCCACGGCGATCGCGGTGGCGGGCGACAATGGCGAGAGCTGGGGCCTCGACCTCGCCGAGCGCAGCCGCCTGACGCGGCTCGCGGTCGATGCCGCGGCCGGGCGGGTTCCCGTCGTCACCGGCGTCACGGCGCCGAGCGCGGCGCAGACGATTCGCTACGCGAGGGCCGTGGTCGAGGCCGGCGCCGACGGCGTTCTCGCGATGCCGCAGACCTACGTCTTGAAGGCCACGCGCGCTGAGCTCCTGCGCAGGTTCGAGACGCTGGCGGGGGCGGTCGACACGCCGATCATCCTCTACAACTCACCACGTCGCGCTGGCATCGACATGTCCCCCGACGACGTCGCCGCCCTGCTCGACGTCGCGCCGATCGTCGCTATCAAGGAATCGAACCGCGATTTCTTCCACCACACCCATCTGATCGAGCGGCTGCGCGACCGCATCGCCGTACCTGGCCCCCACGTGCGAGGTTGCTTGACGAAGTCCGCATATTCCGGAGGCACGCCCTTCCAGGACATTGCTCGAAACTGACCAGCAGCGTACTCGTATATGATTCCAAATTTGGCGTCGCAGATGTTCATTGCGTTCGCCAGCATCGCTTGGAAGACCGGTTCGATCTCGCCGCGCGAACCGGAGATGATCCTGAGCACATCGGCCGTGGCGGTCTGTTGTTCGCGCGCCTCGGTCAATTCGCGGGTAAGAGCATCGACCTTCCTTTGAAGGGCACCAGCAGACAAGCCCTCGGTCAGCTTTTTCGGCGCCTCCGGCCCGGTCGTCCGCCGGCCTTTTGCCGGCCGTCCGCTGCCATCGCGTCGTTGCATGTCGGTCCCTGCGGTTGGCGACGATGATGCTTGATCCCAGCCAAATCGCGACCTCCCGCGACGACGGAATGTTCGCCGCGGGTGAGGAGCGCCAAGCCCACTCGAGCATAATATGCCCGCTTTCGGGTGGGTAGCGAACAAGCGCCCCTTCCCCTGAGCGTGGTCGTCCCTGCAAGGACAATCTCTGCCGGCATACGTCGCCACCCGCGCAGCGGCGACGCCGGATCGGGGCGACGCTTGGCTGCTCCCGCAAGCCGGCGCCATGCGGTCGATCATCCGCCCCGCGATGCCCTTGTGAGGATCGGCGCGGCTTCCCCGATCTGGCGCCCCGGGCTTGCCGCCCCGTCCCGAGGAACAGCCGTCCGCGGCGGACAGTTGAGCTGCGTCGACCTTCACGCCTGTCGATCGACCGCAGGCCAAGCGAGGAGAGCGAGGATGCATGTCGAGCAGATGATCTCCACCCATCCGAACGTCCGCGGCGCGGCCGATCAAGCGCTCATCCGCTGCATCGAGCAGTGCTATGCCTGCGCCCAGGCCTGCGGCTCCTGCGCCGACGCCTGTCTCGGAGAGGCCGCCGTCGCCGACCTCACCCAGTGCATCCGCCTCGATCTCGACTGCGCCGACGTCTGCATCGTCACCGGCAGGATCGCCTCGCGGCGCACGGGTAGCGACGAGGTCATCCTGAAGCGGATGCTGAAAACCTGCGCCGAGGCGTGCCGCCTGTGCGGCGACGAGTGCGCCAGGCATGCGGAGATGCACGAGCATTGCCGGGTCTGCGCGGAGGCGTGCCGCAGCTGCGAGCAGGCCTGCCGCGAGGCGGCCGAGACGATCGCGCAGAGCATCCAATAGGAGGCCCCGTCGGCCTCGGTCGGCGCCGGCAGCGCCATCGGGCACGGCCGCCACGCGGCGGAGGGCGTCGGTCCGCCGCTCGTGGCACCGAGGCGAGGGGGCTGTTGACCTTACCTCGGTGGGAGGGTGCAGGAAGTGTTGAGCCGAACAGAGAGGTCGTCATGTGCACCTGCAGTCACCAAGCCGAGCCGAGCAGCGCCGCCGAAGGCGGGACCCGCGCGATCGAGCTGAAAGTGGCGGACATGAGTTGCGGCCACTGTGCGAGCACCATCGACGAGGCCATCCGGGCCGCGATACCCGGTGCCGCCGTCGACGTGGATCTGGCGTCGAAGATCGTCAGCGTCCGGGGCACGGACGACCATGCCCGGCTCCAAAAGATCATCGCGGCGGCGGGCTACCGGGCGACGCCCGCGTGACGTGAGCCGTCGCGAAGCGCCGTCGGCGCCGCCCGGACGCGCCCGGGCGGATACGGGGAGCCGCCAAGGCGCCCGATCGGCCGCGGCCTTTCTCCGCGAGACGATTCCACTAGCTTAGCCGGCTCCACCGCAGGTGGCGCTGTTCGGAAGGATGCACGCCGTGCGTTCTCGCGGGATGGGCGCCGGGACCGGCGACGGCGTGGCGGCGTGCGCCGCCATCGTCTCGCACCTCAAAGGCGGGCGCGTGCGCCTCAGGCGGGCGACGGCCGCGCGGGGCCAGCTTAGCTGAGCTAGGTCCCGGGGGATCGCCGCGCCGCTTGCGATCGGCGCACGCTTCGTTCGACGGCGCGGCCACCCGCCCGCTCAGCCGCGCCGCCCGCTCCTTACGGAGCGACCCGTCCGGCCCGGCGCCGGCGCGTCGTTCGCCGTGGTTCGCCGGCGCTGTGCGCGATCGAGCCAGACGTCACGATCAGGGTCGTTGCGGAAGACGCCCGTCAGAACATCGATGAAGACGCGCGTCTTGGCGGGCAGGAACCTGCGGCTCGGAAAGACCACGAACACGCCGAGGCTGCCGCCGCTCCACTCCTCGAGAACCGCCCGCAGCCTGCCATCGGCGAGATGCCTCCAGATGGCGAACGTCGGCTGCATGGCGATGCCCCTGCCTTCGACTGCCGCCTGGGCGAGCAGGCTCAGCTGACTGGCCTGCAGCCCGCCGGTCACCCGGAGCCGCCGCGATTCGCCGGCGCGGTCGAGAATCCAGCCCTCGTGCCGACCGCCGGCGCCGCTGAAGAGGAGGCACTCGTGCTGGAGAAGGTCGTCCGGCGTTCGCAGCTCCCCGGCTCGGCCGAGATAGCCGGGCGCAGCGCAAAGCAGCCGTCGCGAGACGGCGAGCTTGCGGGCGATCAACGAGCCGTCGAGCGCGCCGTCGGACATGCGGACAGCGAGGTCGATCTCCTCCTCGACGAGGTCGACCACCCGGTTGGTGAGGACGAGGTCGACCTTGATGTCCGGGTAGCGAAGCATGAAGTCGCGGACGATCGGCCACAGCTCCACGCGGCCGAAGTCCGGCGGCGCCGTCAGCCGCAGCCGGCCGCGCGGCAGCCGGCCGAGCGCGGCGACTTCCTCCTCCGCGTCCTCCATCTCGGAAAGCAGCCGCACGCAGCGCTCGTGATACATGGCGCCGGCCTCGGTGAGGCTGAAGCGGTGCGTCGTGCGATTGATGAGAAGGGCGCCGATGCGTTGCTCGAGGCTCTGCACATGCCGCGTGACCATCGGCGGGGAGAGATTGAGCCGCCGCGCGGCCTCGGTGAAGGAACCGGCTTCGACCACCTTGGCGAAAACGCGCATGCTGAGGAGCGTGTCCAATGCGGCCTCCGTGGTGTTGCAGATTCTGAAAGAGCCTATGTAGCGCATTGCGGATTTTCCGGGCGGCCGCAGTGTGCCATGTCCTCGCCGGCGAGATCGAGGGGGAAAGCAAGCACTCGATCCACCGCAGAGGAGTAAAGGTGCGATGGCACTGAAGATCAACGATGTCGCCCCCGATTTCACCGCGGAGACCACCGCGGGCCCGATCCACTTCCACGAGTGGATCGGCAAGTCCTGGTGCGTGCTGTTCTCGCATCCGAAAGACTTCACGCCGGTCTGCACGACCGAGCTCGGCTGCATGGCGAGGATCAAGCCGGAGTTCGACCGGCGCGACGTGAAGATCATCGAGCTGTCGGTCGACACGGTCGCCGATCATGCACGATGGGCGCGCGACATCGAGGCGAGCGAAGGGGTCACGCCGAACTTTCCGATGATCGGCGACCCGGACCTCGGGATCTCGAAGCTCTACGGCATGCTTCCGGCAACGCTCGATGGTCGAGCCGAGGGACGCACGGCGGCCGACAACCAGACGGTGCGCAAGGTCTTCGTCATCGGGCCGGACAAGCGGATCAAGCTGATCCTCGTCTACCCGATGAGCACGGGGCGCAACTTCGACGAGATCCTGCGCGTCATCGACTCGCTGCAGCTGACCGCGAGCCACAAGGTCGCGACGCCGGCCAACTGGCAGCGCGGCGAGGACGTGATCATCGCCGGCTCGGTCTCGGACGAGGAGGCGCGCAAGCAATATCCCGGCGGCTGGAAGTCGACGCAGCCCTATATCCGCATCGTGCCGCAGCCCGGATAGCGGACCGCTCTTCCTAGACTGCAAGAAGCCGAACCTCCCCCTCCATCGTCGAGGCGAATGCATGCGCGCGCCCAGGCGTCCGCCGCCGTTCCCGCCTGCCTGGTACGGCATTGCCGCACCGCGCCTCGCCTGGGCGCTCGACACCGTCTGGCGATGGCACCGCAGGCGGAACGCTGCGGCGGAGCTGCAGGAGCTCGATGCCGATCAGCTCGCCGATATCGGCATCGAGCGCGCCGAGATCGCCGCCGTCGCACGCGGACGCCGCTACGGCGCGCGGCCCACGACCTTGCACGCCCCCGACCCACCGAACCCTGGAGACGACACCCCATGAAGGCATCGAAGCGATTTCTCGCCGGACTCGCGCTGGCGATCGCGGTCGCCATCCCGCCCGCCGGCGCCGCCGACTACGACAACCCCCAGCTTCTCGTCAGCGCGGCGGCGCTCAACGGCATGCTGACGCGCGACGACCTCCGCGTCATCGACGTACGGCCGCGAGCGGAGTACGACGCGGGCCACATCCCCGGCGCGCTCAGCATCCCAGCCGAGAGCGTCAACGACCCGGCCGCGCAGGTCGACGGCGCGCGGCTGCTCGACGACGACCTCGCCGCGCTGTTCGGCAGCCGCGGCATCGACAAGAGCACCCAGGTCGTCCTCTACGACGACAAGGGCGGCTTCCACGCCGCGCGTCTTTTCTGGATGCTCGACTATTTCGGCCACCGCAAGGTCGGCATCCTCAACGGCGGCATCCAGAAGTGGACCGCCGCCGGCCTCGGGCTCAGCCGCGAGAAGCCGAAGGTGCGGGCGGCGCGGTTCACGCCGTCGCCGATGGACCGCAGGATCGCCAGCGCGGACTGGCTGCTCGAGCGCCGCGAAGATCCGAGCGTCGTCGTCATCGACGTGCGGCCGCCGGCCCTGTTCCGCAAGGGCCATATCCCGTGGGCGCGCAGCATCCCCTGGGCGCAGAATCTGGCCGCCGACGGCACGCTGAAATCCGCCGACGAGCTGCTCGCGCATTTCGCCGCGCACGGCGTGACGCCGGACAAGAACATCGCCAGCCACTGCCAGGACGGCAAGGCCTCGGCGCACTCCTACTTCGTGCTGCGCCTGCTCGGCTTTCCGCGCGTGCGAAGCTACGACCGCTCCTGGTCGGAATGGGGCGCCGCCGACGACCTGCCGAAGGCCTCCATCGATCCGGCGGGCGGGTGAGCTGCCGGCCCTTTCGTCCGACTTCCTTCCCTCGCACCTTCCGCGCTTACCGGGGACGACGCCAGGAGCGCTTGGTCTCGTCCCCCGACTCGCGAAGCGAGAGGAAGGGGACACAGATTTCCCCATTACTTCGCAGGACGACGCTATGCCCGCCCTCCTCACGCGACGGCAGATCGAGGTGCTGGCGGCGGCGCGGATCGGACATCCCTGGAACCCGCGGTCCGACGTCTATCTGAAGCGCCTTTCAGAGGCGGCCGGCCTTTCCCGCCTATCGCTCGCCATCGCCCGCGTGCCGCCAGGCAAGGAAAGCTTCCTCTACCATCGGCATGAGCGCGACGAGGAGTTCCTGTTCATCCTCACCGGCCGCGGCCGCGCCGAGATCGGCGGCGACGTCTTCGAGGTCGGTCCGGGCGACTTCATGGGGTTTGCGGCGCCGGACGGGCCGCCGCATCACCTCGCGAACCCCTACGAGGAGGACCTCGTCTATCTCATGGGCGGCGAGAGCTCGGGCTTCGACGTCGCCCATTTTCCCCGTCTCGGACGGCGGCTCGTCTTCACGCCGTCGGGCGTGTGGAGCGTCGCCGAGGACGGCTGCGAGAAGATCGACAGCTCGGCATGGCGGCGGGACGAGGGCGCCGATCAACGGTCGAAGTCGACCGCGACCGTGTTGTCGCAGGAGACGAGCACGCCGAGCCGCTCGCCCGGCGACGGGTGGTAGGCGCTGGAAAGCAGCGCCGCGACGACCGGAGCCGCCGCGGAAGCCCTCAGAAGATCTCCGGCTCGGCGACGGGTGGGCCGAAGCCGGTCTTCAGGAAGTCGAAGTCGCAGCCCTTGTCGGCCTGCTCGATATGGCGGGCGAACATCCAGCCGTAGCCGCGCCCGTAGCGCGGCGGCGGCGGCGTCCATTCCGCACGACGGCGCGCCAGCTCGGCATCCGGCACCTCGAGCCGGATCGAGCGCGCGGCGACGTCGACCGAGATCGTGTCGCCGGTCCGCACCAGCGCCAGCGGCCCGCCGATGTAGGATTCCGGCGCGATGTGTAGCACGCAGCCGCCATAGCTGGTGCCGCTCATGCGCGCGTCCGACAGCCGCAGCATGTCGCGCACACCCTGCCGCACGAGCTTTTTCGGGATCGGCAGCATGCCCCATTCCGGCATGCCGGGGCCGCCGAGCGGGCCCGCATTCCTGAGCACGAGGACATGGTCCGGCGTCACGTCGAGATCCTCGTCGTCGATCGCCGCCTTCATGGCCGGATAGTCGTCGAAGACGATCGCCGGGCCGCTGTGCTTCAGAAGATGCGGCGCGCAGGCGCTCGGCTTGATGACGCAGCCGTCGGGGGCGAGGTTGCCGCGCAGCACGGCTAGCGCGCCCTCGGCATAGAGCGGCCGGTCGAGCGGGCGGATGACGTCGTCGTTCGACACCTCGGCGCCGGCGATGTTTTGGCCGAGCGTGCGCCCGGTGACGGTGATCTCGTCGAGATGCAGGTGATCGCGCATGCGCTGCATCAGCGCCGGCAGGCCGCCGGCATAGAAGAAGTCCTCCATCAGATAGGTGGTGCCGCTCGGGCGGATGTTGGCGATCACCGGCACGATGCGGCTCGCGCTGTCGAAATCGTCGAGGCCGATATCGGCGCCGGCGCGACGCGCCATGGCGATCAGGTGGACGATGGCGTTGGTCGAGCAGCCCATCGCCATGGCCACCGCGATGCCGTTCTCGAACGCGCGCCGCGTCTGGATGCGCGCCGGCACGAGATCCTCCCAGACCATGTCGACGATCCGCCGGCCGGAGGCCGAGCACATGCGGATGTGGTTCGCATCAGCCGCGGGAATCGAGGAGGCGCCGGGCAGCGTCATGCCGATCGCCTCGGCGATCGCCGTCATGGTCGAGGCGGTGCCCATGGTCATGCAGGTGCCGTGGCTGCGGGCGATGCCGGCCTCCATGCCGAGCCAGTCCTCGCGGCTGATCTTCCCGGCGCGGCGCTCGTCCCAGTATTTCCAGGCATCGGATCCGGAGCCGAGCACATGGCCCTTCCAGTTGCCGCGCAGCATCGGCCCGGCCGGCACGAAGATCGCCGGCACGCCGGCGCTGGTGGCGCCGAGCAACAGGCCCGGCGTGGTCTTGTCGCAGCCGCCCATCAGCACGGCGCCGTCGACCGGGTGCGAGCGGATCAGCTCCTCGACCTCCATCGCCAGCATGTTGCGGTAGAGCATCGTGGTCGGCTTGACGTAGGTCTCCGACAGCGACAGCGCCGGCAGCTCGACCGGGAAGCCGCCCGCCTGCAGCACGCCGCGCTTCACATCCTCGGCGCGGGCACGCAGATGCGTATGGCACGGGTTGACGTCGGACCAAGTGTTGACGATGGCGATCACCGGCCGGCCGGACCACTCCTCCTCGGCATAGCCCATCTGCATCGCCCGCGAGCGATGGCCGAAGGTGCGCAGGTCGTCCGGGCCGAACCAGCGCGCGCTGCGAAGATCCTCGGGCTTCTTGGATCGAATCGACACTAGTCACCTTCCTGGAACGCGATCCGGCGCTTGCCTCGCAACGAAGGCGTGAGCACCAGGATCAGAAGCAGAAGACTGAGCAGCAGCAGCACGGCGCTGGCCGGATGCTGGACGAAGACGGCAGGGTCGCCGCGCGAGATGAGCAGCGCCCGGCGAAGATACTCCTCCATCATCGGTCCGAGAATGAAGGCCAGCATCATCGGCGCCGGCTCGATGGAGAGCTTGCGGCAGACATAGCCGAACAGGCCGAACGCGATCAGGAGCCAGAGGTCGAAGGTGGAATTGTTCAGGCTGAACACGCCGATGACGCAGAAGACCAGGATCGCCGGGTAGAGGAAGTGGTACGGCACCGAGATCATGCGCACCCACAGCCCGATCAGCGGCAGGTTGAGCACCAGCAGGAAGAAGTTGCCGATCCACATCGAGGCGATGATGCCCCAGAAGAGATGGGGCTGCTGCGTCATCACGAGCGGGCCGGGCTGGATGCCCTGGATCATCAGGGCGCCGATCATCATCGCCATGACCGGGTTCGAGGGAATCCCGAGCGTCAGCATTGGGATGAAGCTCGTCTGCGCGCCGGCATTGTTCGCAGCTTCGGGCGCGGCGACGCCCTCGATGGCGCCCTTGCCGAACTCGGCGGCGCTGGGCGAGACCTTCTTCTCGAGCGCGTAGGCGCCGAAGGAGGCGAGCATCGCGCCGCCGCCGGGGAGAATGCCGAGCGCCGAGCCGAGCAGCGTGCCGCGCAGGACCGGGGCCGCGATCCGCTGCAAATCCGCCCGCGTCAGCATCAGCCCGGAGACGCGCTTGATCTGCACGTCGCGCTGCATCTCGTGCTCGAGATTGCCGATGATCTCGCCGACGCCGAACATTCCCATCGCCACGATGACGAAGGCGATGCCGTCCATGAGGCCCAAAAAGCCGAACGTGTAGCGCGCCGCGCCGGAGTTCACGTCGGCGCCGACGAGCCCGAGCAGCAGCCCGAGCAGGATCGCGCCTATGGCGTGGAACAGCGAGCCGCTCGCCAGCACGACCGAGGCGACGAGGCCGAGAATCATCAGCGAGAAGTATTCGGCCGGCCCGAAGCTCAGGGCGAGCGTGGCGAGCGGCGGCGCGAACAGCGCCAGAAAGAAGGTCGACACGGTTCCGGCGACGAAGGAGGCGACCGCGGCCGTCGCCAGCGCCTTTCCGGCGCGTCCCTGGCGCGCCATCTGGTGGCCGTCGATGGCCGTCACCACGGACGAGCTCTCGCCGGGCAGGTTGACTAGGATCGAGGTGGTCGAGCCGCCGTACTGTGCGCCGTAGAAGATGCCGGCGAGCATGATCAATGCCGAGATCGGCTCGAGACCGAACGTCATCGGCAGGAGGACGGCGATCGTCGCCGCCGGACCGAGGCCAGGCAGCACGCCGATCGCCGTGCCGAGAAACACGCCGAGAAAGCAGTAGAGCAGATTGGGCCCGGTGAGCACGGCACCGAAACCGAGGAGGATGCCCGAAAGCTGGTCCATCAGGCGCCGCCGAGCCAGGGTCCGAGGAGCGGCATCGGCAGCCGCAGCCAGTACACGAAGACGACCGCGCAGGCGGCGACGAGGCCGGCTGCGGCCAGCATAGGCATCGGCGCCAGGTGGAAGTGCGTGCTCGCGGCGGCGCTGCCGAGGATCAGCACCGACAGGGCGACGATCAAACCGACCGGCTCGAGCAGCAGGGTGAAGGCGGCGATGGAGCCGAGAATGACGGCCGCGACCCTCCAGGCGGGGGGCGAGACGCTCTCCCCGGCGATCAGGAAGGCGCGGGCGAGCGAGACGCAGCCGAAGAGAAGCAGGAGCCCGGACAGGATGGCCGGGAAGTAGCCGGGCCCCATCGCAGCGGCGGTGCCCATACGGTAGCCGGCGCCGACGTAGAGGCCGATGCCGCCGAAGCCGAGATAGAGCAGGCCGGCCCAGAGATCGCGGGCGCTTCGGACTCTTGCCTGCATGGTCGCGCGTCCGACGGAGGAGGCGGCGGCGCGTGGCCGTACCGCCGCCGATCGATCAGTTCGCCGAGATCTTGCCGTCGGCGACCACCTTGCGCCAGCGCGCCTCCTCCTCGGCCTGGAATTTTGCGAACTCCTCCGGCGAGCTGGCGACCACGTCGAAGCCGATGTCCGCCAAGCGCTTGGCGACCTCGGGGCTCATCGCGGCGCCGGCGAGGCCCTCGGCGAGCTTCTTCCTCACGTCCGCCGGCAGGTCCTTCGGCGCCGCGGCGGCCTGCCAGGAATAGACGACGAGCCCGTCGACGCCTGCCTCTTGGAGCGTCGGAAGGTCCGGAAAGACCGGATTGCGCTCGGCCGCCGTCACGCCGAGGACCTTGAGCTTGCCGGCCTTGATGTGGCTCGTCACGGAGCCGAGATTCTGGAAGGAGACGTCGGCGTGGCCGCCGATGAGATCGGCGATCGCCGGTCCGCCGCCCTTGTAGGGCACGTGGATGCCGCTCGTTCCCGTCTTCTGCCAGAAGAGCGCCGCCGTCAGATGGTCCGAGGAGCCGTTGCCCGAGGAGGCGAAGGTCACCTTGCCCGGGTTCTTCTTCAGATATTCGACGAGCTCGGCGACGGTGTTGGCCGGAAAGGCGGGATGGGCGACGAGCACGTTCGGCGTGCGCACGACCACGCTCAGCAGGTCGAAGTCCTTCGACGGGCTGTAGGGAAGGTCCGGAAACAGCGCGGCATTGATCGCGAACACGCCGATCGAGCCGACGAGCAGGGTGTAGCCGTCCGGCTTCGCCCGCTTCAGGAGCGCCGCGCCGGTGGCGCCATTGGCGCCGGGCCGGTTCTCGACCACCACCGGCTGCCCGATCGATTCCTGGAGCTTCGCGGCGACGGCGCGCGCGGTGGTGTCGGAGGCGCCGCCGGGCGGGAACGGCACGATGACGGTGATCGGCTTGTCCGGAAAGGTCTGGGCGAGGGCCGGCACCGCGAGGACGGCCATGGCCGACACGAGCGCCAGCGAGGCGAGCTTGAGGCGGTTCATTGTTCCTCCCACGGAAATCGCGCTTCTTATGGTGGTGGCACGGGCGTGCCACCGCTCGTTTTCGGCGAGGCGCCGACTAAAGCGCTAATGCATCAGTGGTGTCAAGCTGCCCCATGCGGTAAGGTCCGCGCATGAGCCTGACTTCACCCATCGCCGCCGCGATGCCGCCGCGCGATCACTCGCGCCATGCGGCGCCGCAAGTCTTCGACTATCTGCGCGACCAGATCATCCGCCTCGCATTGCCGCCCGGATCGCTCATTTCGCGACAGGCGCTGCAGGAGCTGTTCGGCTTCAGCTCGACGCCGGTTCGCGACGCGCTGATGCGATTGCAGGAGGAGTCGCTCGTCGAGATATTTCCCCAGCATGCGACGGTGGTCAGCCGGATCGACGTCCGGCTGGCGCGCCAGGCGCAGTTCCTCCGGCGGTCGCTCGAGCAGGAATGCGTGCGTATCCTCGCCGAGGCGCCCGATCGACAGCGCGTCGCCGATCGGCTTCGGCTCGTCATAGAGCGCCAGCGGGCTCTCCTCGCGCTCGCCGATCTCGAGGCATTCAACGAGGCGGACCAGGCCTTCCACAGCGCCGTGTTCGAGGCGGCGGGCGTGCCCGATCTGTGGCTGCTGGTGCGCCGGCGCAGCGGGCACATCGACCGCATCCGGCGCCTTCACCTGCCGGTCGCCGGAAAGGCGGAGCAGATCATCGCCGACCACGAGGCGATCGTCGACGCCATCGCCTCCGGGAGCCCCGCGGAGGCGGAAGGCGCGCTGCGCAGCCATGTCTCGCGCTCGCTCGCCTTCACCGACAATCTGCGCTCGCAATGGCCGACCTATTTCAGGGAATAACGGGAGGCTCGCGCGGCCGGTAGCGGTCCTCACTCGCCGGCGTGCGGCTTCCTGCGCTGCGCCTTGACGAGGGATTGCCTGTCCTTGGAGGCGAGCCGGCGCTCCTTGGAAGCAAGGGTCGGCTTCGTCGGCCGGCGCGGCTCCGGACGGACGCTGGCCCGGCGGATCAGCTCCACGAGCCGCGCCAGGGCATCCTCGCGATTGCGAAGCTGGCTGCGGTGACTCTGTGCGGTGATGACGATCACGCCGTCGGCGGTGAGGCGCTGGCCGGCGAGCTTCATCAGCCGGATCGCGACATCGTTCGGCAGGGATGGGGAGCGCCGCGCGTCGAACCGGATCTGCACCGCGGACGAGGTCTTGTGGACGTGCTGCCCGCCCGGGCCCGATGCGCGGATGAACGTCTCCTCGATCTCGTCCTCGCCGATCGACAGGGTATTGGTGATCTCGATCATGTGCCGGGCTGCGGGCGCGAGAGTGCTGCCGTCACGGCTGCGCGAAGGAGCGTTCGCCATGGTCCCGGCATGATGTCGCATGATCGCGCCCGTGCCGGCAAACCGGCCGGGGAGCCATTCGCCGACGGCCGCGGCCGGACGGGCGGTCAGGTGTGGGCCGCGCCTGCGCGGCGCTCGTCGGGACGGTCATGGGTGTCAGGGTCGCGACTGCGAGCGCGACACGGAAGGCGTAGGTCCGAACAGGCTGCATGGCATCCTTCAATGCCCGGGACCCTCGGCGCCCGCTTCCGCCGGGATCAGACGCGGGCGTGTTTTCTATGCAAAACAATATTTTACAGATTAAATACAGTCACGGCATAGCTCCCGTGTCGATGTCGTGTCGGCGGCTCGGGGAGATTGCGGTGACGAAGCGGTGGGTTCGCAGACCGGATGGCTCGAACTGGGGCGATTTCGGGCCCGACGACCAGCTCGGGCGGATCAATCTGATCACCGCGGAAAAGGTCCGGCAGGGGATTTCCGAAGTCGTCGAGGGGCTGACGTTCTGCCTGAGCCTGCCGCTCGACCGACCAGGCGGCGATTATCACGACCTGCGGCGCCGGCCGCCGGTACTGGCGCCGCTCGTCCGGGACGGCAGGGCCAAATACAATCTGCGCCCGCACGCCTGCCGGACCGACCTGTTCTGCGACGACAAGGTCGAGCTCTTCACGCAGTTCTCGACGCACTGGGACACGCTCGCGCATGTCGGCTCGACGTTCGACGCGGACGGCGACGGCGTGCCGGAGTAGCGCTACTACAACGGCTATCGGGGCGGGGAGCATATCGGCCCGCCGGACGACGCGGCCGGCTTCCGGGGCGCGAGCGCGCTCGATGCCCATTCCCTGGCGCGATCCTGCCTGCAGGGGCGGGGATCGCGGTGGTGATGGGCACGACCGACGAGAAGGTGGCGCGCGAGGCGCTGCCGAAGGCGGAGATCCGCGCCCTGAAGGGCATGGGCGAGGCCGTGCTCGACATCCAGTCGCGCAATGCCGACGCCATGGTGACGACCGTTCTGACAGGGCTCGGCGCCCTGAAGGCCAACAAGAGCCTCGGCAGCATGGCCGTTCTCCAGCCGACCCGAATCGCCCCTTCGTTCGCCGGCACCCGGCGCGACGGCGATGACCGCTTCGCCGATTTCATGCAGGACTGGGCGCAGGCCTACCGCGCCTCCGGCACCAGAAGGTGATCTTCGAGGCGATGGAGAAGTTCGGGCTCGGTACCAGTCACCTGCCGCCCGACGTGCAGTTCTGAGCGCGGCGTAGGTTCGGATTGCCGGCCGCGCCCGGCCGCTGAACCGGTCCGTGCCCGAGGCCAGTGGGGTCCGATGTCGGCATGCTCTGCCGGAATAGGCAGGCCGGTGCTTGACCAGACACGGCGGTTCCGAAAGGGAACAGCGTGCCGACGGAGGAACCATGGACAGCGACGGCGCGGGACCGCAGGCCCCCGAACCCCACAAGAACCACGACGTCTATTTCGTGCCCGGGCTGGGCCGCGGCCTGCTGCTGCTCGAGACGCTGGCCGATGCACGTCGACCGCTCAACGTCACCGAGATCGCCAAGCGGATGGGGCTGACCCGCTCGGCCGTGTTCCGGCTGGCCTATACGCTGCGCTATATGGGTTTCATCGAGGAGGTGCCGGCGAGCAAGAGCTTCACGCTCGGGCCCCGCGTCCTCAATATCGGCTACGCCTTCCTCGCCTCCAAGGACATCATCGAGGTCTCGCGTGGCGATCTCGAACTGCTGCGCGACGTGACCAACGTCTCCGCCCATCTCGCGATCAGGGACCGGACCGAGGTGCTCTATCTGAGCTGCGTCCAGACGCGGTCGGGCTTTCTCAGCAATCTCAACGTCGGGACGCGGCTGCCCGCCTATGCCACGCCGATTGGCTGGCTGCTGCTGTCGGAGCTGTCCCCCCAGGAGATTCGCGGCCTTCTGGCGGAGACGCCGCTGGAGACCCTGACGGAGCTCAGCCCGCGCACCGTCGCCGAGGTGATCCAGCGCATCGCCGAGGTCGCGGCCCGCGGCTATGCGATCAGCCGCGGCGTCGTCGAGCCGGGCGGCAGCACGATCGCGGCCCCGATCTTCGACCGGCAGGGCAGGATCGTCGCCGCCATCGACATCTCCGGCCCCGATACCGCCTTCGACACGAGCGAGATCGAAGGCCGCTATGTCCACGAGGTGATGGCGGCCGCCGAGCGGATCTCGACCCGTCTCGGCCACGCCCCGCGGCGCGCCGCGGCCGACTGAGCCGCTTGAGCCTGGTTCCGGCCGCGCCTACATGCGGCCGGCATCGACCTTGATGCGCTCGCCGGTGGTCGAGGACGAGGCCTCGCTCGCCAGGAACAGCGCCGCGCGCGCCACCTCCTCGGGCTCCACCCAGCGCCGCAGCGCCGCCTTGTCGGTGTAGTTGACGCGGATGATCTCATCCGCCGGTCGGTTCTCCTTGGCGACGCGGGCGGCGATGACCCTCTGCATCAGCTCCCCGTTCACGGCGCCCGGGCACAGCGCGTTGACGCGGATGCCGTGCACGCCGACCTCCTGCGCGACCGCTTCGGTGATGCCGAGCACCGCGAACTTGGTCGCCGTGTAGGCGCTGCGCATCGGATAGCCGCGCAGGCCCATCAGCGAGGACATGTTGACGATCGAGCCGCCGCCGCGGGCCCGCATCGAGGGCACGCAGTGCTTGATGCACAGGATCGTGCCGTGGACGTTGATCGCCATCGTCTCGTCCCACTGGGCGATGTCGAGATCCTCGGCATTGGCGACCTGGCCGGTGACGCCGGCATTGTTGACGAGGATGTCGATGCCGCCGAAGCGCGCCGTCGTCTCGGCGACCAGTTTTCCAACGTCGTCTTCCCGCGCCACGTCGGCGGCAATGGCGTGCGCGCCGATCGCCCGCGCCGCTTCGGCGAGCGGCGCCTGCGATCGGCCGACGATGACCACCGTGGCGCCTTCGGTGACGAACAGGCTGGCGATGGCGCGGCCGATGCCGGTCGCGCCGCCGGTGACGATCGCCACCTTGCCGGACAGGGCGCCCGGGGCTCGATTGGACATGGATGGAATCTCGCGTGTCAGAGGGCGACGATGCGCTCGAAGGCCGCCAGGAAGGCGTCGATCTGCTCCGGCTTGGTGACCGTCGAGACGGCGCCGGAGAGCGTCGGGGTCAGCAGGAAGCCGTCGGCCAGCAAGGCCAGCGAAGCGGTCGTCTCCCACGCTTTGTCGGTGGTCGCGGCGTCGCGGTAGTTGCGGATCGTCGCCCCGGTCGCGGTGACCTTGAACAGCGAGCCGGAGCCGGTGACCTGCAGCGGCAGCCCGTCGCAGATCGCCGCGAGCCGCCGGCGGATCAGCGCACCCATGGCGTCGAGACGGTCGAAGGCGTCGGGTGTCAGCTCCGACATGGTCGCAAAGCCCGCCACCGCGACCATGGGGTTGGCGTTGAACGTGCCCGCATGCGAGACGCGCTCGGCCAGCGCCGGCGAGGACAGGTCGAGGATGTCGGCACGGCCGGCGATGGCGCCGACCGGAAAGCCGCCGCCGATGATCTTGCCGAGCGTCGTCAGGTCCGGGGTCACGCCGGCGACGCCCTGGGCGCCGTGATAGCCGATGCGGAAGGCGATCACCTCGTCGAAGACCAGCACGATGCCGTAGCGGTCGCAGAGCGCCCGCGCCGTCTCGAGGAAGGTTTTGTCGGGCATCAAAAGCCCGATGCGGTTCGCCATCGGCTCGACCAGCAGCACGCCGATGTGTGCGTGATGGGCCTCGACGAAGCGGCGCAGCGCGTCGCCGTCGTTGAAGGGCAGTACGGCGAGACGGCCGTCGACGCCGCCCAGCCCGGCACTCTCGGCGACCGGCAGCGGCGCGTCGGCGCTGCCCGCCTTGGCCGGGGCCGGGCTGACCGACCAGCTGACGTCGTCGTAGGAGCCGTGATAGCTGCCCTCGAACTTGACGATCAGCGGGCGGCCCGTGAAGGCGCGCCCGAAGCGCACCGCCATCATCACCGCCTCGCTGCCGGAATTGGCGAAGCGGATGCGCTCGGCGCTCGGCACGCGGGCGATCAGCAGCTCGGCCAGCTCGAGCTCGGACTCGGTCGGCGCGAAATAGGCCGTCCCCTTGCGCAGCTGCCGCTCCGCCGCCGCGACCACCGCCGGATGGGCATGGCCGAGCGGCAGCGAGGTCGCATTGAACCAGAAGTCGGTGACGGCGCGGCCGTCGGCATCGGTCAGGACGCTGCCGCGGCCCTCGGTGACGAAGGCCGCGTAAGGCTTGTGCATGATCGCGTCGCGCGTGAAGCCGCCCGGGAAGACGCCGCCGGCGCGGGAGAACAGGGCGGCGGAGCGCGGCGTCAGGCGGCGATAGCGCGCCTCGATCTCGCCCGCGCGGGCGTGCAGGGAGCCGTAGAAGTCGTTGTCGCCGGTGCGAGCCGCCAGAACGACGGGTGCGGAGCGCGCACCCTGCAGCGTCGTCATAATGATCTCCGATCCATGCGCATCGAGTCAGCCGCGCGCCGAGGCGCGGGCGAGGAAGCCGGTGCTCTCCATGATCGCGCGCAGCTTCGCCCGCTGCTCCGCGGTCAGCGGGCGGATGGGGTCGCGCGTGCGCCCGCCGGGCCGGCCGATCAGGTCGAGCGAGGCTTTCACGCTCGCCGGGAAGGTGCCGAGCCCGAAGAAGGAGGCCAGCATGCCGGCCATCTCCGTCTGGATGCGGCGCGCCTTGACGAGATCGCCCCCGATCACCGCCCTGTAGAACTCCGGCGAAGTGCGGCCGAAGACGGGCGTGCCCGAATCCATGTAGCCGACGGCGCCTTCCGCCAGCGCCGCGAGGCCGAAGAAGCTGGCGTAACCGGCGAAGACGCTGATCCGGTCGCCGGCGACGCGGATGATCGACGACAGCGTGCCCCAGTCCTTCGAGCTCTCCTTGATGGCGATCACCTTGTCCTCGTCGGCGAGGCGATCGACCAGGGAAAGGCTCAGATTGACGCCGGTGCGGCGCGGGATGTTGTAGAGCAGGATCGGCAGCGGGCTCTGGGCGATCACCTTGCGGAAGTGGTCGGCGATCTCCTCCTCGCCCGGCATGACGTACCAGGGCGCCGAGACCATCACGACGTCGCAGCCGGCATCGGCTGCCTGATGGATCTTCCTGACGACCTCGTCGGCGAAGATGGCGCTGCAGCCGGCGACCACCGGCACCCGGCCCGCCGCCGCCTCGACCGCTTTCTTGAAGACGATGCCGCGCTCCGCCTCGCTGAGGGCCCAGCTCTCGCCGGTGCAGCCGTTGACGAGCAGGCCGTCGACGCCGTCCTCGATCACCATCTGTGCGAGACGGAGGAAGCCGTCGGCGTCGAGCGAGGCATCGTCGTGGAAGGGCGTCGTCAGCGCCGGGATGACGCCGCGAAAGTCGGGCTTCTTCATCGGATCGATCTCCGTGTCGGGGGTTCAGGCGCCGGCCTGCATGTGGAAGCGGGCCAGGAAGGCTTTCGTGCGCGGGTTCTGCGGTCGTGCGAAAAGCTCGGCGGCGGAGCCCTCCTCGACGACGAGACCGTCGTCCATGACGGTGACGCGGTGGGCGACGTCGCGGGCAAAAGCCATCTCGTGCGTGACGATGATCATCGTCTTGCCCTCCCTCGCGAGGCCGGCCATGACCTTGAGCACCTCGTCGACCAGCTCCGGATCGAGCGCCGAGGTCGCCTCGTCGAACAGGATCACCTGCGGCTCCATCGCCAGGGCGCGGGCGATGGCGACGCGCTGCTGCTGGCCGCCGGAGAGGTTGCGCGGGTAGACATCGGCCTTCTCGGCGAGCCCCACCTTGGCGAGGAGGTTTTGCGCCAGCTCGCGGGCCGGCCTCTCGGGCATCCGCAAGACGATGCGCGGCCCCGACATCACGTTCTCGATCGCCGTCATGTGCGGGAACAGGTCGAACTGCTGGAAGACCATGCCGAGACGGCTGCGGAACAGGTCCAGCCGGCGGGCGGGCGGCATCTTGCCGCCGGGCACGAAGGTGAAGCGGTCGTCGCCGACCTGCACCGTGCCGGAGCTCGGTTGCTCGAGCAGGTTGATGCAGCGCAGCAGCGTCGACTTCCCGCAGCCGCTCGGCCCGATCAGGACATGGACGGCGCCGCGATGAACCTCGAGGGAGATTCCCTTCAGGGCTTCGTGGGTGCCGTAGCTCTTGCGGATGTCGGTGAGGCGGATCATCGGCTCCTCGCCGCCCGGGCTGCGCGTGATGTCCGGCATCGGCGTCATCCTCAGCGGTCCGCGCGGCTCTCGAGCCGCTTTGCGAGCTTGGTGAGCGGATAGAGGATGATGAAGTAAATTCACGCGACGACGGTGTAGGTCTCCAGCGGACGGAATGTCGACGAGGCGAGCTCGTAGGATTTGTACATCAGATCCGGCACCGCCACGACGTACAGCAACGACGTGTTCTTGAGCTGCAGGATCGACTGATTGACGAAGGGCGGCATCATGCGGCGGGCGGCCTGCGGCAGGATGATGTAGCGCATCATCCGCGCCTGGCTCATGCCGAGCGCGCGGGCCGCATTCCACTGGCCCTTGTCTATCGAGATGACGCCGGCGCGGAAGATCTCGGCGCAGAACGCGCCCATATAGAGGGTCAGGCCTAGGCCGCCGGCGATCCAGGCCGGGATCGAGAAGCCGGCCAGCATGGGCAGCGCGTAATAGAACCAGACGATCTGCACCATCAGCGGCGTGCAGCGGAACAGCTGCACGTAGCCGCTCGCCGGCAGCGTCAGCCACCAGTATTTCGACAGCATCGCTATGCCGACGAAGACGCCGATCAGATGCCGCCGAGGATGGTGAAGAGCGCATAGCCGAGCGTGACCGACAGGGCCGGCATCCAGGCCTTCCAGCTGAGCGCGGCGCTCCAGTCGAATTCGTAGGGCATCGATCGGTCCGGCTCCTCTCAGGCGGATGGGGTCGGCGCGCCAGCGAAGCGGCCCGGGTCGAACAGCGGCATCTCCGGCTCGCGCCCGAGGATCAGGTCGCCCATCAGGCGGCCGATATAGGGGCCGATGGTGTAGCCGCCGCGGACGCAGGCGAGGATGAAGGCGTTGGGCAGTCCGGGCAGCGCGCCCGCGAGCGGATAGAAATCCGGGACGTTCGGCTCGAAGCCGGTCCAGACGCGCACGAGGCGCAGCGGGGCCAGCGACGGCAGGGCGAACCGGGCGAGCCGCAGATTGGTCAGCAGCGTCTCCGGCACGACTTCGCCGCGCCCCTCCTCGGGCGTTCCCTTGCCCTGCCAGCCGCCGCCGATCAGCACCGTGCCGTTGGCCTTCTGCTTCAGCGTCAAGAGGCCGGTGGCGTGGCCGATGGCGGCGGTGACGAGCGGCCGGCTGCGCTCGGTCACCGACACCGTGTTGATCCGCACGCGGATCGGCAGGTCGATGCCGAGCATGGCGGCGACGGGTTTGGTCCAGGCTCCGCAGGCGAGCAAAAGCCGCCCGGCGGAGAATGTCTCGGCCGCCGTCCGCAGCGAATAGCCGTCGCCGACCGGCTCGATCGCCGTCACCGGCCGGCGCTCGCGGAGTGCGATGCCGGCCTCAGCGAGGCAGGCCCGGTAATAGGTGCCCGTCAGGCTAGAATTGGCGTATCCGTCCGCGGCGCAATGGCTGGCGAGGACGACGCCGGGATTGAGCCCCGGCTCGAGCCGGCGCACCTCGCCGGGCTCCATCATCACGATCGGCGCGCCGGCTGCGCGCTTCAGCGCCATGGTCGCCGCGAGGCGCTCCGCCTCCGCCGCGGTGAAGGCGAGCGTCAGCCCGCCGGTCTGCTTGAAGCCTACCCTGTCGCCGGCCGCCTTCCAGATCGCGTGGCCCTTCATGGCATAGGGCATCAGCTTCACGCGCTTGATCTGCAGCGACAGCGTGCCGGCATTGACGCCGGATGCGCCCGAGCCGAGATCGGACTGCTCCAGCACGAGGACGCGCATTCCGCCCGCCGCCGCCCGCAGGGCCGCGGCGCAGCCCATCACCCCGCCGCCGACCACGGCGAGGTCGAAATCGGGCGCCGGGAGCGGGCTCATTGCGGCGCCGGCTCCGGCATCGGCAGGGCGGCGTAGTCGAAGGCGCCCGAGACTGCCGCCAGTGGGACCGGCCGCAGCGGCGGCCGCGCGGTTCCCTGCCCGATCTCTTCGCGCGAACGACCGGTCGCGGCGGCGATCAGGGCCGCGACGCCGTCCTCGCAGATGCGCCCGCCGCACGGGCCAATGCCGCAGCAGGTCACCGATTTCAGGCCGCTCAGCGTCACCGCCCCGCCGGCCATCGCCGCCTCGAGATCGATGCGTCGGACGCCCTCGCAGCGACAGACGATCGTCTCCGGCGTGATCGCCGCCAGCAATGCGTCGGGCGGGTTGGCGAGCCGTGTCATCGCCGCGCCGAACCGGGCGGCGCGGGCGGCCTGCCGCACGAGGATAGGAGCGGGTGCGGCAACCGCGCGCCCCGCCGCACGCGCCGCGGCGAGGCCCGCGAGACGCCCGCGAATGCCGGCCGCTGCGGCGCCGAGGATCCCGGCGCCGTCGCCGCAGACGAAGAGGCCGGGCAGATTGGTGGCGCCGCCTGCCGCCGTCTGCGGGAACCAGCCGCCGAGTCCGCAATCGAAGCGATGGGCGGCGCCGAGCAGCCGGGTGATGTCGGTCGCCGGCATCAGGCCGAATCCGTAGCAGACGCTGTCGCAGGCGAGCCGTATCTCGGCACCGCCGCCGATCGGGGCGGCCGTGGCCGATTCCACCGAGGAGCCGCCCTCGATGCGGCGGAGCGCATGGCCATGCAGGAGCGACGCTCCGGAGCGCAGGAGCGAAAGGTACCAGCCGGCGCCGCGGGCGATCAGGTCGGGCCTGCCGGCGAGCTCGGGAAGCGCCCGGAGCCAGTCGCCTCTGTCACTCGCATCGACCACGCCGGCGACCGTGCCGCCGGCCTCGAGGATGGTCGCCGCGACGAGCAGCAGAAGCGGTCCCGAACCGGCGACGAGCACCCGTCGGCCGGGCAGGATCCGCTGCGCCTTGAGGAGGTTGGTCGCCGCGGCGAGGCCGATCACGCCCGGCAGCGTCCAGCCCGGAATAGGCCGATGCCGCTCCTGTGCCCCGGTCGCGACGACCAGCGTGGGCGCGCGGCACTCCACCGGCCCTTCGGCACCCACGGCGCAGATGCGAAAACCCCGCTCGACGAACCAGACCCGGTGGCCGAAGCGGCACTCCACGGAGCTCGCTGCGAGACTCTCGCGCAGCGCGTCGCCGGCCGCGCCGTCGGGGCCGGCGGCGCTACCCCAGGCCGGCGCGCGATAAACCTGGCCGCCGGCGGCGGCGTTCTCGTCGAACAGGACCACCTTCAGCCCGGCTTCGGCCGCGGCGAGCGCGGCGGAGGCGCCGGCCGGGCCGGCACCGATGACGACGAGATCGCAGCGCGCCACGCTCATCGCAGCGAGCTCACCGAGAGCCCCTCGCTGGCGAGGAGACGGCAGGCCTCGGTGACGCCGCCGTCGACGAGCACGACGCATTCCTGGCAGATGCCCATCGCACAGAAGAGGCCCTGCGGCCCGTCCCGCCCGGGTGCATGGCCGGTGACGCGGATGCCGGCGGCGAGAAGCGCGGCCGCCACCGTGTCGCCCTCGTAGGCGAGCACCGGGCCGCCGTCGAACTGGAAACGGAAGGAGCGCCGCCCCTCCGTGGAGCCCGGGATCCTGAGATCGTCCGGCATCGTCGCTCCCCGCGCCGGCGCGTGGCTGGCCACGGTCATCGCGCCGACAAGAGGCCGAGATCATCGAGGATGCGGCCCAGCTCGTCGAGGTCGGCTCCGGCCAGCGGCAGCACCGGATCGCGCGGCACGCCGGCCGGCCGGCCGATCAGCCCGAGCGCGGCCTTGAGCGAGGACGGCCAGGTGCCGAGCCGCATCAGCGTCTGGTACAAGACCGTGAGCGTGAAATGCAGCCGGCGCATCTCCTCGCCCGGGGCCTGGCGCGCGATCTCGGTCAGCCGCCCGGCGACCGGGCCGAGCAGTTCCGGGCCCGTGGCGATGAAGCCCTTGGCGCCGAGGCGCGATGCCCGGGAAGATGTAGTGGCAGGGACCGACCAGGATTGTCTTGGTCAAACCGCAAATACAAAGCAGGTCATACATATCCATGATGTTCTGTAGGGCGGCACCTATGCAGAAGGAGACCCCGGCCGTGTAGCAACCGTTGCTCTTGGGGGAGTGCGCACCGCGCTCATCGTCCCGATGCTCTTGGAAGGCGAACTCGTTGGTACATTTGTCATCTACCGGCAAGAGGTAAGGCCATTCACGGAAAAGCAGATCGATCTGCTGCAGAATTTCGCTGCGCAGGCGGTGATTGCCACTGAAAATGCGCGGCTGCTCAATGAGCTCACGAAGTTGAACCAGCAGCTTGAGCAGCGTGTCGCCAACCAAGTGACTGAAATCGAGCGTATGGGGAGGTTGCGACGCTTCCTGCCTCCACAGGTGGCGGATCTCATTATCGCTTCCGGTACGGAGAATCAATTAGAGAGTCATCGTCGCGAAATTACTGCTTTATTCTGTGATCTTCGTGGCTTCACCGGATTCTCTGAGAGCGCCGATCCGGAGGACGTGATGGCTCTATTGCTTGAGTATCATGCGGCGATCGGTGCAACCATAAACAAATATGGAGGGACCCTCGAGCGCTATGCCGGTGATGGGGTGATGGTGGTGTTCAATGACCCAATACCGGTCGATAACCCCGCTCTGCAAGCGGTGCTGATGGCGATTGACCTGCGTACCGATATAGGAAGTTTGATCGAGAAGTGGCGTAAGCTCGGGCACGATATCGGCTTCGGCATTGGGATCGCGCACGGATTTGCCACGCTCGGCACCATCGGCTTCGAAGGGCGCTTCGATTATGCGGCGATCGGAACGGTATCGAATGTCGCGTCGCGGCTTTGCGACGAGGCAAAGCCCGGGCAGATACTAATTAGCCCCCGCGTCTTGATGGCTGTCGAGAAAGACATAAGGACTGAGCCAGCGGGTGAGTTCGCACTCAAGGGCATTCGCCGCCCGATGACGGCTTACAACGTGTTGGCCGCGGCGGCTTCGAACTGAGGTCTGCGTACGTTTCGCCCTCGGCGGGCTGACAGCAGCGACGCCGCATGCTTGCACCGCGAAGCCGGGGCCGCAGCGAAAATCATGTCGGTGCCCCTCTGCGCTCGCCGCGGCAAGGCCGATCGGATTCGCTGCGCGCCGAGCCGGCCTTGCCGGTGCAAGCAAGGAGCCGCCGGCTGCATGCGGGCCCGCTGGGCGGCGGAATGACGCCGGGCGCCTCCGCGACGCAGGGTGCTCTCGCTTTGCGTGGCGCGGAAGGCTAGAGATCGCGCCACGATCGATGCCCGCCGAGCCGGCACCCCCGGCCCGCGCCGACCCTCCCGAAAGGGGATCCCCGATGACTGCCCATCCGAATTCGCTGCAGGCCCGCGACATCGCCTACCAGTTCCACCCGAACACCAATCTGCGGCGGCACGAGCGCGTCGGCCCGATCATCATCGACCGCGGCGAGGGCATCTACGTCTATGACGACCAGGGCCGGCAATACATCGAGGCGCTGGCGGGCCTGTGGAGCGTCGGCGTCGGCTTCGGCGAGAAGCGGCTCGTCGACGCAGCCGCCAAGCAGATGGCCAAGCTGCCCTACTATCACACCTTCACCCACAAGTCGCACGAGCCGTCGATCGAGCTGGCGGAAAAGCTCGTCAAGCTCTCCCCGCCCGGTCTCGACCACGTCTTCTTCACCAATTCCGGATCCGAGGCGAACGACACCGTCGTCAAGATGGTGTGGTACTACAACAACGCGCTCGATCGGCCGCTGAAGAAGAAATTCATCGCCCGCAATGGCGGCTATCACGGCATCACGGTCGTCGCCGGCAGCCTGACCGGCCTGCAGGTCAACCAGCGCGGCTTCGACCTGCCGCTGCCCTTCGCCAAGCACGTCACCTGCCCGCACCATTACCGCTTCGCCAAGGAGGGCGAGACCGAGGAGCAGTTCTCCACCCGCCTCGCCGAGGAGCTGGAAGCCAAGATCCTGGAAGAGGGGCCGGAGACGGTCGCCGCCTTCATCGGCGAGCCGCTGATCGGCGCCGGCGGCGTGCTGCCGCCGCCGAAGGGCTATTGGCCGAAGATGCAGGCGGTCTGCCGCAAATACGACGTGCTGGTGGTCGCCGACGAGGTCATCAACGGTTTCGGCCGGCTCGGCAAGATGTTCGCCTCCGAGCACTACGGCATCGAGCCGGACATCCTCGTCTGCTCGAAGCAGATCACCTCGTCCTACCTGCCGCTGTCGGCGATCCTGATGAGCGACAGGATCTACCAGGTGATCGCCGACCAGAGCGAGAAGCTCGGCACCTTCGGGCACGGCTTCACGACGAGCGGCCATCCGGTGGCGACCGCCGTGGCGCTCGAGAACCTCGCCATCATCGAGGAGCGGGATCTCGTCGGCAACGTCAACCGCGTCGGCCCCTACATGCAGAAGCGGTTGCGCGAGTTCGCCGATCATCCGCTGGTCGGCGAGGTGCGCGGCGACGGCCTGATAGCCGCAGTCGAGCTCGTCGCCGACAAGAAGACCAAGGCGAGGTTCGACCCGCCCGGGAAGGTCGGCTTCTACGCCTTCGAGAAGGGCCACGAGCACGGGCTGATCGCCCGCGCCGTCGGCGACTCGATCTGCTTCTGCCCGCCGCTGATCATCACCGAGGCACAGATCGACGACATGGTGGCGCGCTTCGCGGCCACCCTCGAGGACACCGAGGCCTGGGTCGCGGCCGGCATGCCGGCGAGCTGACGCCATGTGACGGGCGATCGCTCCGGTGTCGTCCCCGGCGCGAGCGAAGCTGCGCGGGAAGGGGACCCAGTATCCTCGCTGGCCGGGCCTCGCGCCCGAGCCAGATGGATGGAACCTCGCCACCGAGCCTTCCCGCATGCTCGCTGGGTCCCCTTCCCGCGCCGCTGCGCGGCTCGCCGGGGACGACACCGGGGGGATCCCGGTCTCCTCCCGACAGCCTCAGAACAGAATCCGGTACTGGATGAAGCCGGACTTTCGGGCGACCTTGTCGTAGAGGATTTGCGCCGTCGCGTTCGTCTCGTGCGTCAGCCAGTAGACGCGGCTCGCGCCGGCCGCCCGCGCGGCATCGGCGACGGCGGCGATGAGCGCCCGGCCGACGCCCCTGCCCCGCGCCGCCTCCACCGTGAACAGATCCTGCAGATAGCAGTAGTCGCCGACCGTCCAGGTCGAGCGGTGGTAGAGATAATGCACGATGCCGAGCAGCGTCTCGCCCTCGAAGGCGCCGAGCGCGACCATCGGCTCCTGCGGCTCGAGCAGCCGCGCCCAGGTGATATCGGTCGTCGTCGCCGGAATCGCCGTCTCGTAGAAGGCGAGATAGCCCTGCCAGAGCGGCTCCCAGGCGTCGCGATCGGCGGCCCCGAGCGGGCGGATGGAAAAGGCTGCCGATGAAAGCGGCTCGGTCGAGGATGCTGCCGACATCGGGCCATCCGGGCGGGACTCGGGATCACGGCGCCAGCCTAGCCTCGATCCGCAGGGCGAGCCATCGCACGACGGCGCAGACCCTCGCTTTTCTTTCGCGGATGGGCGAGAAATCCGCTCCCACCAGCGAGGCTTGCGTACATTGACCGAGATCGACACCGCCGGGCGCTCCGCCCTTCAGCTCGGCGCCATCATGCAGGCCGGCCTCGTCGACCCGGTCGCCGTGGCGCGGCGCACGCTCGAGGCGGCCCGCGGCGGCGATCCGGCCGTCTTCATCCGCCTCACCGAAGCGCGCGCGCTCGCCGAGGCCGAGGCCGCTGCCGCGCGCATCCGCGCCGGCACTCCGCGCGGTCCGCTCGACGGCGTTCCTGTCGCGTGGAAGGATCTCGTCGACCTCGAGGGGACGGTGACCACCGCCGGCTCGAAGGTGCTGGCCGATGCGCCGCCCGCGACCGCCGATGCGCCCGTGGCGGCGCGCCTCGCGGCGGCCGGCATGGTGTGCGTCGGCAAGACCAACCTCACCGAGTTCGCCTTCTCGGGCATCGGCCTGAACCCCCATTTCGGCACGCCGAAGAACCCGCGCTCGACCGATGTGCCGCGCATCCCGGGCGGCTCGTCGGCGGGGTCCGCGGTCGCGGTCGCCTCCGGCCTCCTGCCGGTCGCCATCGGCTCCGATACCGGCGGCTCGGTGCGCGTGCCGGCCGCCTATAACGGCATCGTCGGCTACAAGGCGACGCGCGGGCGCTACCCGATGGACGGCGTCTTCCCGCTCGCCGGCAGCCTCGACTCGCTCGGCTGCTTCACGCGCACGGTCGCGGACGCCGTTCTCGTCGATGCGGCGATGTCCGGGCTGGTCTCCTCGCCCGTCCGGCGCGGCGACCTCGGCGCATTCGAGATCGTCGTGCCGACCGACATCGTCTTCGACGGCGCCGAGCCGGAAGTGGTCGTCGCCTTCGAGACGGCGATGGAGCGGCTCGAGGCGGCCGGCGCGCGGATCACCCGGCGGGAGTTCCCGGCCTTCGCCGAGATTCTGGCCCTCTACGCCGAGCACGGCGCCCTCGTCACCGCCGAGGCCTACGCGCTGCACGCCGACCGTCTCGCCGGACCCGACGCCGCTAAGGTCGACCGCCGGGTCGTGGCGCGCGCGCGGCTCGGGGCGAACATCGGCCTGCCGAGCTACATCGCACTGCTCGAGGCGCGGGCGCGGCTGATCGCGGCGACTGATCGCGAGATCGGCGGGGCCATCCTCGCCTTCCCGACGATCCCGCATGTCGCGCCGGCCATCGCCTCGCTCGAGGCGGACGACGATCTCTTCTTCCGCATCAACGCCAAGACGCTGCGCAACGCCTCGCTCGGCAACTTTCTCGACTGGTGCGGCGTCTCGCTGCCCTGCGGCACGGGCGAGGCCGGCATGCCGGTCGGCCTGCTCCTGTCGGCGCCTGCGAACGCCGACGAGGCGCTCCTGTCGGCCTCGCTCGCGGTCGAGGCGGTCGTCTGCGCGCCGCCCGCATGAGGCGAACGGAGGATCGGGAAGCGCGCATGACGACGCTCGACTGCGATAGGGGAGATGGCTTCGGCGTGAACATCAGGTCGGCGATCAACGCCGCCGGCCTCGGCGCGCCGGGCGATGCACAGATGGCCCGCGTCCTGCAGGGGCCGCTCGCTTCCGTTCCGTCGCCACGGCCGCACGCCCGAACCGGCTCAGAGACCCGCACGAGAAAGAGTCCGATGTCCAGCAAGACCGTCCAGGCGCCGATCCCGATAGCTTGCGATCGCAAGCTCGCGCCCGACCAGCCGCCGCTCGCGTTCGACGCCGTCGCCGACGACCCTGCGATGGCCCACCTTCCGTTCTACGGGCTCGAGGGCTGACCGGGATGGCGATCCAAAAAATCTTCGTCGCGAACCGGGGCGAGATCGCCGTCCGCATCATCCGCGCCGCGCGCGAATTGGGGATTCGGACGGTGCAGGCGGTGAGCGCGGCCGATACCAACATGCTGGCGGCAAAGCTCGCCGACGAGGTGGTCGAGGTCGGCCCGGCGCGGGCGGCTAAGTCCTATCTCGACGTCGACGCCATGCTGGCCGCCGCGCAGGGCGCCGGCGCCGACGCGGTGCATCCGGGCTACGGCTTCCTGTCGGAGAACGCAGGCTTCGCCGAGCGCGTCGAGCAGGCGGGGCTCGTCTTCGTCGGCCCGAAGTCGGAGACCATCCGGGCGATGGGCGACAAGGCGACCGCGCGCGCCATGGCGGCGGCGGCGGGCGTGCCGACGGTGCCGGGCTCGGAGGGCCGCGTCGAGGGCATCGAGGCCGCGCGCGAGGTCGCCGGCAGGATCGGCTTCCCGGTGATGATCAAGGCGGCGGCCGGCGGCGGCGGCCGCGGCATCCGCATCGCCGACAGCGATGCCGATCTCGAAAAGCTCATCCCGCAGGCGAGCTCGGAGGCGCTGTCCTCGTTCGGCGACGGCGGGCTCTACCTCGAGCGCTTCGTGCCCGAGGCGCGGCACGTCGAGGTGCAGATTCTCGGCGACGGCACGCGCGCCATTCACGTGTGGGAGCGCGAATGCTCGCTGCAGCGCCGCCGCCAGAAGGTCTGGGAGGAGGCGCCGGCCATGTGCCTCTCGGCCGAGGCGCGCGAGGCGCTCTGCGCCTCCGCGGTGCGGCTCGCCGAGAGCGTCGGCTATCGCGGCGCCGGCACGCTCGAATACCTGTTCGACCCGCGGACGGGCGAGTTCTTCTTCATCGAGATGAACACCCGCATCCAGGTCGAGCACCCGGTGTCGGAGATGATCACCGGCATCGACCTCGTGCGCGAGATGATCCGCGTCTGCGACGGCCATCGGCTCGCCTATTCGCAGGCCGATGTCCGCGCCCGCGGCCACGCCATCGAGGTGCGCATCAACGCCGAGAACCCGGCGAGGGACTTCATGCCGACGCCGGGCACCGTCGCCACCCTCAAGGTGCCCGGCGGCATGGGCGTGCGCTTCGACACCATGCTCTATCCCGGCTATGTCGTGCCGCCCTTCTACGACAGCCTGCTCGGCAAGCTGATCGTCTGGGATGTCACGCGGGAGGCTGCGCTGCACCGCCTCGCCGGGGCGCTCGCCGAGCTCGAGGTCGGCGGCCTGCCGACCACCGTCGCCCTGCACCGGGCGCTCGCCGCCGACGCGAGCGTGCGGGCCGGGACCTTCCACACGCGCTGGCTCGAGGGGTGGTTGGCCGAGAACCCGCTCGGTGCGGCGCCCGCGCCGGCCAAGGAGCCCGAGGCGGCGTCGCGCTGAGATCGTTCGCCTTGTGACGAGCACCTTCCCGTCCAGGCCGGCCGGGCGATGTCGCTCGGCGCCTGAAGATCGTCTCCGAAAGGTTGCCGCGCCGGCGGCGGCGCCATAGAGGAAGCGGCTCTGAGCCGTCCCTGCCGAGGAGCCGTCATGCCGATCCCCGAGACCATGCGCGCCGTCGAGATTTCCGCGCCCGGCGGGCCGGAGGTGCTGCAGCTCGGTACGCGGCCGGTGCCGAAGCCCGCCCGCGGCGAGGTGCTGGTCGAGGTGCACGCCGCCGGCGTCAACCGGCCCGACGTGCTGCAGCGCATGGGCCACTACGATCCACCGCCCGGCACCACCGACATACCGGGCCTCGAGCTCGCCGGCCGCGTGGTCGCTCTCGGCGAGGATGTGACCGGCCTCTCGCTCGGCGAGAGCGTGTGCGCGCTCGTCGCCGGCGGCGCCTATGCGGAATACTGCGCGGTGCCGGCCGCGCAATGCCTGCCGGTACCGGCCGGCCTCACCATGGTCGAGGCGGCGACGCTGCCCGAGACCTTCTTCACCGTGTGGAGCAACGTCTTCGATCGCGCCCGCCTGAAGCCCGGCGAGAGTTTTTTGGTGCATGGCGGCTCGTCCGGCATCGGCACCACCGCCATCCAGCTCGCCAAAGCCTTCGGGGCGGCGAAAGTCTTCGCGACCGCCGGCAGCGCGGAAAAGTGCGCCGCCTGCACGGCGCTCGGCGCCGACCGGTCGATCAACTATCGCGAGGAGGATTTCGTCGAGGTGATCAAGGCCGAGACCGGCGGCAAGGGGGTCGACGTGGTCCTCGACATGGTCGGCGGCGACTATATCGCCCGCAGCATCAGTGCGATGGCCGTCGAGGGGCGGCACGTCAGCATCGCCTTCCTGCAGGGCGGCAAGGTCTCGCTCAACATGTTCCCGGTGATGCTGAAGCGGCTGACGCTGACCGGCTCGACGCTGCGCGCCCGGCCCGTCGCCGACAAGGCGGCGATCGCCGCGCAGCTGAAGGAGAAGGTCTGGCCGCTGTTCCTCGAGGGGCGCATCCGGCCGACCGTGCACGGCAGCTTCCCGCTCGCCGAGGCGGCCGCGAGCCACGCGCTGATGGAGTCGAACCGGCACATCGGCAAGATTGCATTGGTAGTTCGGCACTGAGCCACGAAACATATTTCCGCTACGAGGAAACCATATTTTGCCGATCCCGGACCCCAAACAACGTCGAGTTGAAACAGACTCTGAGTAAGTCCTCGCCCCGAGGGGTGTTCGAGACGGGAGATACGCACATGCGTAATCTTAGTGTCGTCGGCGCCATGGGCATCGCGATCTTGGTTGGACTGCTCAGTGTGGAAGCATCTGCGGCGACGCGCTTCGGCGCCAAGCTGACCGACCAGACGTTTCCTTCCAATGCCGGGAAGGGACAGGAATGCGTGGACAAGACCACCGACTGTACCTGGGTGATGATGCAGGCCTTCGGCCGCCCCGACAAGGGCTACAAGGCCCCCAAGGACGGCGCGATCGACAAGGTGCGCCTCGTCAGCTGCTACAAGGGCGAGTTCCGGCTGCAGCTGGCCCGCGCCAACAACAACACCGACGAGGGCCGTGCCGTCCGCAACGGCCCGGTGATCAAGTTCCAGGCCGACTCCAATAAGTGCAACGGCCAGAAATACGATGTCCAGACCATCAACCTGAAGAAGCCGCTCAAGGTGAAGAAGGGCGACCAGCTCGCCATTCAGACGCCGAAGACGACGATCCTGCGCTGCGACTCCGGCGGCGACAAGATCCTCCTCTTCTCGCCGCCGCTCGTCCCCGGCGACTCGCCGCGCCCCGCGCTCGAGGGCGACGGCTGCTGGCTCCTGCTCGAGGCCGAATACGCCGACTGAGCCCGACTGCGTTCGAAAGTCGACCCGAGGGACCGGGGAGCCAAGCTCGCCGGTCCCTTTCGCATTCGCGCCCCGGCATCGTCCGTCGGCATTCCCCGGGCCGGAGCGGCTCGCTGCCCTCGCCAAACTCGGTGCGCCGCCGGCCCGGCACGTAGCGCTGGTCGAGATCGCCGCCGGGGCGAAAACAGCCCTGAAGCCTCTCGCCCGGCGCC
>JAEZCD010000272.1 GCA_023430145.1 Pseudomonadota bacterium | reverse complement strand
GCCTTCGCCGCCGCGCGTGCAGCGCACCCGCACGCCGCCGCGAGCCGCACCACCGGCGCGGCGGTCGGGCGGCAGCTGCTTCATGTTCAACGGCCGCCAGGTCTGCGAGTAGCGTTCGATCTCGCGGCCGGCGCGGCTTCTCTCCCATCCCATCGCTGGTAGAAGCGAGCGGCCACGGCCGCACACCCCGACGAGGACTCTCATGCTCATGGTGGAAGCGAACGGCGCCGCCATTCCGGCGATCGGTCTCGGCACCGCGCAGCTGCGCGGCGATGTCTGCAAGGAGATGGTGTCGACGGCGCTCCGGATCGGCTACCGGCATATCGACACCGCCGTCATGTACGGCAACGAGGAAGCGGTAGGGGACGGCATTCGCGCCTCCGGTATCGCCCGCGAGGCCGTGTTCGTCACGACGAAGGTGCTGCCGAGCGAGCTCGACGAGGGAGACCTGCAGCGCTCCGCCGAGGCGAGCCTGCGCCGTCTCGGACTCTCGGCCGTCGACCTGCTCCTCGTCCACTGGCCGAACCCGAAAATCCCCCTGGCGCGGACCATGCCTGCGCTGGCGGACGCAAAGCGCCGCGGCCTCGCCCGCCATGTCGGGGTGTCGAACTTCACCGTCGCGCTGATCGAGGAGGCGACCGCGCTCTGCCCGGAGCCGCTGGTAACGGACCAGGTCGAGTATCACCCGCAGCTCGACCAGACGAAGGTGTTGAGCGCCTGCCGTGCGAAGGGGATGGCGCTCACCGCCTATTCGCCGCTCGGCCGTGGGGCGGTCCTGCGCGAGCCGACCATCACGGAGATCGCCGGTGCGAAGGGAAAATCGCCGAGCCAGATCACCCTGCGCTGGCTGATCCAGCAGGAGGGCGTGGTCGCCATCCCGCGCACGAGCAAGGCGGCGCGGCTGGCCGAGAACCTCGCCGTGCTCGACTTTGCGCTGACCGAGGCCGAGATGGCGCGCATTTTCGCGCTCGCCCGGCCGGACGGCCGGCAGCTCCATACGAGCTGGGCGCCGAGCTGGGACCGGTGACGGGAGACGGGCGCCCCGCGCGTCTCCCGTTCGGGCTCAGCGGCGCGGGCCGGCGGCGCGGAGCGCCTTTTTCGGCGCCGCGATCAGCCCCTCGCGAATGGCCTGCTTGCGGGCAGCCTTTCTGGTTCGGCGGATCGCCTCGGCGCGCTCGCGGGTCTTTTTCTCGGACGGCTTCTCGAAGTGCCGCCGAAGCTTCATCTCACGAAAAACGCCCTCGCGCTGAAGCTTCTTCTTCAGGGCGCGCAATGCTTGATCGACATTGTTGTCGCGGACAAGGACCTGCAATCGGTTTCCTAACGTGGTTACTCGTCTGAGAAATTTGAGAAAATCTTCGCACCGCGATCCCGCAGGAGCGGCTGCGCACCCCTAACACGCGACCGCGCGAAAAGATACCGGCGGGATATTGGCGGCGGAACGCGTGCCTCGATCGCGGCCCCCAGGGCGCTTCCCGGCGTCTTCACGCGGGAACCGGGCCGAGAGACTTCCGCAAGGGGGCGCCAGAAGGCATCATCGCCGCCCAGCCGAGAGAGCCCATGACCTTTTCCGACACCGACGCCAAGATTGTCTTCATCGAGCGCGCCATCGAGCAGGCGCTCGGCCTCGTCGAGGCCGACCTCGTCTTGAAGAACGTCCGCCTGTTCGACCTCGTCACCGGCGACCTCGTGCCGACGGACATCGCCATCTGCGGCGATCGCATCGTCGGCACGCTCGGCCCCTATGACGGCGAGACCGAGATCGAATGCGGCGGCCGCATCGCCGTGCCGGGCTTCATCGACGCGCACCTGCACGTGGAGTCCTCGCTCGTCACCCCGCTCGAGTTCGACCGCATGGTGCTGCCGCGCGGCACGACGACGGCCGTCTGCGACCCGCACGAGATCGCCAACGTGCTCGGCGCCGAGGGCATCCGCTACATGCTCGCGGCCGCCGACGCGGTCGCCCTCGACCTCAGGGTCATGCTGTCCTCCTGCGTTCCGGCGACGCATCTCGAGACTTCCGGCGCGCGGCTCGACGCCGCCGACCTCATCGCCCTGCGGGACCACCCGAAGGTGCTCGGCCTCGCCGAGATGATGAACTATCCGGGCGTGCTGGCGCGCGATCCCGGCTGCATCCAAAAGCTCGCCGCGTTCGCGGGCGGTCAGATCGACGGCCATGCGCCACTGGTGCGCGGCGCCGATCTCAACGCCTATCTCGCCGCCGGCATCCGATCCGACCACGAGACGACCACAGCCGCCGAGGGGCGCGAGAAGCTCGCCAAGGGCATGTCGCTCTACATCCGCGAGGGCTCGGTCTCGAAGGACCTTCCGGCGCTGGCGCCGCTGATCACGCCGGAAACAGCGCTGTTCTGCGCCTTCTGCACGGACGACCGTAATCCGCTCGACGTCGCCGAGGCGGGGCACATCGACGCCAACATCAGGCAGGCCATCGGTCTCGGCGTGCGGCCGCTCGACGCCTACCGGGTGGCGACCATCGGCGCCGCTCTGGCGCTCGGCCTGCGCGACCGCGGCCTCGTCGCACCGGGGCGGCGGGCCGACATCGTGCTGCTCGACGATCTCGATACCTGCGCCGTCTGGCGCGTGATCGCCGGCGGTAACCTCGTCGAGGAGGCGCTGTTCGCCGCCCGCCCCGCGCTCGAGCCGGTCGGCCTTGCGAGCGTGCGCGCCGAGCCCGTGTCGGCCACCGATTTCGCCGTCGCCTCGGCGAGCGAGGAGGGCCCGGTGATCGGCGTCGTGCCCGGCAAGATCATCACCGAGAAGCGTATGATCGTCCTGCCGATCGCGGACGGGGTGAAGCAGGTCGATACCACCAAGGACGTCGTCAAGGTCGCGGTCGTCGCCCGCCACGGCAGGAACCGCAACATCGGCGTCGGTTTCGTGCAGGGCTTCGGGATGAAGCAGGGCGCCATCGCCTCCTCGGTGGGCCACGACAGCCACAACCTCACCGTGATCGGCGCCGACGATGCCGACATGGCGACGGCCGTGAACCGGCTGATCGAGCTGCAGGGCGGCTTCGTCGTGGTTCGCGACGGAGCGGTGCTGGCCGAGCTGGCGCTGCCGATCGCCGGGCTGATGAGCCTGCTCTCCGCCGGCGAGGTGCTGGCGGCGCTCGAGCGGCTGCGCGAGGCCGCCTGGTCGCTCGGCAGCACGCTGCCGGATCCGTTCCTGCAGGTCGCCTTCCTGCCGCTGCCCGTGATCCCGCACCTTAAGATCACCGACATGGGCCTCGTCGATGTCGACAGGTTCGATTTCGTGCCCGCGTGAGACGCACCGGAGGTGCGGGCCGCCAGAGACGGGTCTCGTGTCTCCGGCGGCCCATGCATTCCGCGAGTGGCCGTCTCATCGCGGAACGCGCTTCGATGCGACGCGCCGCGCGCCGCTATCGAAAGCATCGGCCGCCGGCTGCGAATCGGCGGGCGGCCGTCGGCGAGCCGGCTGCCCGGCTCCTTCTGTCGAGCGCGCCGACGATCGCCCGCCGGGCCGGCCCGGCGGCGGAACGCCGACGCTGCAAGACAGGGAAGGCCCGATTTCCGGGCCTGACCATCGGTGAAAACCCTGAAAACGCGCCAGCCTCGCCCCGATCCATGCGGGGATGCCCCGAGGACAACCTCAAGGATGCGGCCATGGCGATCGGCGGGTAGGCTGGACTCGGGCCGCCTGCGCAGTAATCTCGGCGAGCCGGTGCGCCGTGGTCTCGTGAGCCGCGGCCTCCATGGCACGAGGATTTGTGAGTGCCGACCGTACTGACGCGGTTCGTAGGCCGGTCGAGATCGGCTCCGGACGAGCTCCGGACCGCCGTCGTGGTATGCCTCGCCGCCGTCATCGCTGCCGCTTTTCTGGTGTCCGCCGTCCTCCTCCTCGTGCACGCGGCGCGCGAGCGGCAGGATCTCGTCGCGCGGGCGGAGGCGGCGGCGGTCGGCGCGGCCGTGGCCCTCGACCGCGAGGTCGCGGCGACGAGCTACCTCTTGCGCGGCCTCTCCTCGTCGCCGGCGCTGCGCGCGGGTGACCTCAGGGCCTTCTACGACCAGCTGAAGTCGACGCCGGTGCCCGGCGGCGCCCAGATCATCCTTTGGGACCTGCGCGGACAGCGCCTGAACACCCATCGCCCATACGGCAGCCCGCTGCCGAAGGTGGCCCAGCTCGAGACCTACCTCGCGGCGTTCGGCCGCTTCGAGTCGAATGGCATCAGCGTCTCCGATCGCCTGCTGAACCCGGTCTCCGGCAGCTACGTGGTCGGCGTCAGCCTGAGGCTCGTCGGTCCGGATGGCCGCATGACCGGCTTCCTCACCGCCAATATCGACGAGGCGCGTTTCGCGGCCCTCGCCGCCGAACAGCGGCTGCCGCCGGGATGGACCACGGCTTTCGTCGACCGCGACGGGCTGCAGACGGCGAGGGGAGGGATCGACCGGCGGACCTTCGAGCAGGGCGCGCCCGCCGACGTCGTCGCCAAGCTCTCCGCGCCGGCGGGTGCCGGCCACTTCGTGACCAGCGCGATCATGGGCGCGCCGACGCTCACGAGCTTCGCGCGCTCCGGGACCACCGGCTTCAAGGCTCTCACCCAGATCCCGATGCATCTGGTCGACAAGCCGATCGCCGATGCCTGGCGGACCATTGGCTACGCGGCCTTCGCGCTGCTGCTGATCGGCGGCGGCGCCGTGCTGGCCTTCGCACGGCGGATCGGCGCGCCGATCGATGCGCTCGCCAGCTATGCCGCGCGCACCCGCTATCGGCTCGACTTCGCCGAGGCACGCCACGCGAGCTTCTGGGAGCACACCCCGGAGGCGCTGTTCATGGTCGAGGCGACCGCCGACGGCCGCTTCGTCTTCCAGGGAATCAATCCCGCGCACCAGCGCCTCAGCGGCCTCAGCGGGGCCGCCGTCGTCGGCCGCGAGCCGGGCGACCTGCTCGGGGCGGAGAACGCCGCGGCCGTGACCGCGCGCTACCGCGAATGCGTCGAGGGCGGGCGGCCGATCTCCTATGTCGAGACGCTCGACCTGCCGGCCGGCCGGCGCTCGTGGAGGACCAGCCTGACGCCTGTCCGCGACCCTGCAACCGGCTCGGTGACGCTGATCTTCGGCAGCAGCCGCGACATCACGCGCGACCTCGAGACGACGGCCGAGCTGACCCGCATCGGCAACACCCTGCAGTCGATCGTCTCGAGCGTCAGCGACTGCTACTGCACCTTCGATCACAATCTCCGGCTGACCAACGCCAACAGCTCGGCGCTGGGCTGGATGCAGCTCGCCGAGGAGGATGCGATCGGCCGGCCGATGATCGCCCTGCCGGCGGGCGATTTCGCCGAGGCGGTCGTCGACGCGATCATGACCCGCGAGGTAGTCCGTCTCGAGGTGGAATCGGTGCTGAAGCCGGGCCGCTGGCTCGAATGCACCGCCTACCCCTCGCCCGAAGGCAATACGAGCGTCTTCTTCCGCGACGTCACCGACCGCATCGAGGTGCGGCAGGCGGCAGAGCGCGCCCAGGGCCTGTTGCGCGCTTCCATCGACGCGCTGTCGGCGCTCGTCGCGCTGACCGACCGCGAGGGCCGCATCGTCACCTCCAATGCGGCCTGGAACCGGCACTTCAAGGATGGCGAAGGCGGCAGCCTCGGTTGCCTCGACGCGCTGCGGTCGGCTTTGCAGGACGGCGACGCGGTCGCCGCCTGCGGCGGCATCGCCGACCTTCTCGCCGGCCGGCGCGACGGCTTCCGCGGCGTCTACCGGCGCCGCGACCGCTGGTTCCAGCTCACCGCCTCGCGCTTCCGGTTCGGCGGCGAGGTACTCGCCGTGATCGCGCTCGAGGACGTCACCGAGGCCCGCCTCGCACGGCAGGAGGCGACCGAGCTGTCGCATCAGCTCGTCGGGCTGCAGGAGGAGGAGCGGCAGCGGATCGCCAGCGAGCTGCACGATTCCACGTTCCAGCACTTGGTCGGCATGAGCCTCAACCTGATGCGGCTCACCGAGCGGCAGGACGAGGCCGGGCGCGAGATCCTCGAGGAGATCAACGGCGCGCTCGAGCAGGCGATGCGCGAGATCCGGATCTTCTCCTACCTGCTCTATCCGACGAGCCTCAGCACCGACGGGCTCGTCGCCACGCTGCAGCGCTTCGTCATCGGCTTCCAGCAGCGTACCGGCCTCGACGTCCGGCTGACGGCAGCCGAGGCGATCGACGGCCTGCCGCTCGAGCTGCAGACCTGCGCCCTGCGCGTCGTGCAGGAGGCGCTGCTCAATGCCTACAAGCACGCCGGAGCGACCCGGCTGTCGGTGAACGCGCGGCTGTTCCGAAACGCGCTCGTGCTGCGCGTCCGCGACAACGGCAACGGCATCGCCGGCAAGATCGCCGACGACGACGTCGCGGAGTCGGGCATCCGCCTCGGGGTCGGCATCCCCGCCATGCGGGCGCGCATCCGCTACTTCGGCGGCGCCCTCGTCATCCGCGGCAAGCCCTGCGGCACCACCGTGCTCGCCGCCATCGAGGTGCCGAGGGCCGAGGCCGGCGAGGGCCGAACGCTCGTCGACTTTCCCACCAAGATCGCCAGCTGAGCCGACCCCGGAATGACCGCGGCACCATTTTGCAGCGTTCGCAGGCTCGCGATCGGCGGCTTTGCCGGATAGAAGAATTGTCGCCGGCGCGAGGCCGGCGGGTTGGGTGCCGATCGCTCCGGGAGTCTTGCCGGCGATGCTGCGAATTCTCATCGCCGACGATCACGACGTGGTCCGATCGGGCCTGCGGGCGATCCTCGAGCAGCAGGAAGGCTGGGAGGTCGTCGCCGAGGCGATCGACGGCCGCGAGGCGGTGCAGAAGGCCCTCGCGACGCGGCCGGACATCGCCGTCGTCGACTATGCGCTGCCGATCGCCAACGGGGCCGAGGTCACGCGCCAGATCCGTGCGCGGGTGCCGAGCGTCGAGGTGCTGATCTTCACGCTGCACGACCGCGACGACGTCGTGCGCGAGGTGCTGCTCGCCGGCGCCAAAGGCTATCTCCTGAAGTCCGACGCGAACAAGCTCCTGCTGGCCGCCGTCGAGACGCTCGCAGCGCACAAGCCGTTCTTCACCGCCAGCGTCTCGGAGGCGCTGCTCGATGCCTTCCGGGCACGCAGCTCGACGGACGGCAGCCTCCTCACGGCGCGCGAGAAATCGGTGGTGCAGCTGATCGCCGAGGGCAACCCGAACAGCAGGATCGCCGAGATCCTGTCGCTGAGCCTGAAGACGGTGGAGACTCATCGGGCATCGGCGATGCGCAAGCTCAACCTGAAGTCGACCGCCGCCGTCGTGCGTTATGCGATCCGCAACCGGCTGGTCGAGCCGTGACCGGCGTGCTCGCCGCCTTTCAGGGAAGGCCGCGCCTGCTTTGCGGGTTATCCCCAATGGCCGAGGTGCCTCCGCCGAGGAGACACTGGCAGGACGAGAGCCGACAGCGTCGGCTACGGCGGCCGGCCGGGTGGGGGCCCGGGACGGTGACCGTCGGCGTCGCGGCCAGGGTCTCGGTCGCGGCGATCGGTTCGGGCGTCGATCCGCTGCCCTGGGGTCGCTGCCGGCGTCGCCAACGCGCCGGCGCGAGGCAGCGGTCGACGGC
>JAEZCD010000258.1 GCA_023430145.1 Pseudomonadota bacterium | reverse complement strand
GCCTTCGCCGTCGCCCGGCAGTCGCATGCGGAGGCCTCCGCGGCGGCGGCCGCGGCGGCATCGGCGCCGGCGGCGACCGCCGACGGCACGCCGATCGCGGTGCATGTCAACATCGCCACGCTCGGCGAGCTCGACGGCCTCGATCCGGCGATCTGCGACGGCGTCGGTCTCGTGCGGACGGAGCTGTTGATCGACCCCGCCGGCTGGTTCGACGAGGAGGCGCAGACGCGCGCCTATGCCCGTATCGGCGCCTGGGCGGCGGGACGGCCGGTGACCATCCGCACGCTCGACGCGGGCGGCGACAAGCCGATCGCCGGCGTCACCATCGACGGCGAGAGCAATCCCTTCCTCGGCGTTCGCGGCATTCGCCTGACACTGCAGCGACCGGATCTCTTCCGCATCCAGCTGCGGGCGCTCGCGCGCGCCGCCGCGGAGGCGCCGATCGAGATCATGCTGCCGATGGTGACGGTGCCGGCCGAGATCGAGGGGGCGCGCGCGCTGCTCGACGCGGTGGTCGCCGACCTCGCGCGGGAAGGCATCCCGCATCGCCGGCCGCCGCTCGGCATCATGGTCGAGGTGCCGGCGGCAGCCCTCGCCATCGAAGGCTTCGATGCCGACTTCTTCTCGATCGGCTCGAACGATCTGGCCCAATACGTCACCGCCGCCGGCCGCGACAATGCCGCGGTGGCGGGGCTCGCCGACGTCGCCAATCCCGCCGTGCTGCGGCTGATCGGCGAGGTTTGCGCACACGGCGCCCGGACCGGCCGCAAAGTCTCGCTGTGCGGCGATGCCGGCGGCGATCCGGCTCTCGTGCCGGTGCTGCTCGGGCGCGGCCTGAAAGTCCTCTCGGCGGCGCCGAGCCAGGTCGCGGCCGTGAAGGCGGCGATCGCGGCCGTGCGGCTACCGGAGGCGGTGCCGTCATGACCGCGTCGCTGCGGGACGAGAAGCCGGACTATGTCGCGCTCTACAAGCGCCTCCTCGGGGAGGTGCTGGACCGCCGCCCCTCCGGCACGCGGCAGCGGCTCGCCGCCGCGCTCGGCAAGAACCGCAGCTTCATCTCGCAGATCTCGAACCCGGTCTATCCGGTGCCGGTGCCGGCCCAGCACCTGCCGGTGATCTTCGACATCTGCCACTTCTCCGCGGCCGAGAAGCAGGCCTTCATCGCCGCCTACCGCAGCGCCCATCCGCGCCGCATGCACGCCGTCGCGCCGGCGCCCGCGGCGCGCCGCATCGCCCTCGACCTACCCGACCTCGGCGATGCGGGCCGCAACCGCGCGCTCGACGAGCTGATGGAGGAGATGGCCCGCCGCGTCGCCCATCTCGTCCAGCAGAAATGAGCCGGGAGATCTCGCCTTGAAGAAGCTCATCAACTCCGTCGACACGGTGCTGGCCGAGAGCCTGGACGGCCTCGCCGCCGCGCATGCGGATATTCTCGTGCTCGGCGAGGAGCGGAAATTCGTCCGCCGCAAGACGCTGACGCACGGCAAGGTGGCGCTGATCTCCGGCGGCGGCTCCGGCCACGAGCCGCTGCATGCCGGCTTCGTCGGCTACGGCATGCTCGACGCCGCCTGCCCCGGCCAGGTGTTCACCTCGCCGACGCCGGACCAGATGATCGCCGCCGCCGAGGCGGTCGACACCGGTGCCGGCTGCCTGTTCGTCGTCAAGAACTACGAGGGCGACGTGATGAACTTCGAGATGGCGGCCGAGATGCTGTCGGGAGCTTCTGGCCGCCAGATCGCCACCGTCGTCACCAATGACGATGTCGCCGTCGACGATTCCACCTGGACGACCGGCCGCCGCGGCGTCGCCGGCACGCTCGTCGTCGAGAAGATCGTCGGCGCCGCGGCCGAGCGCGGCGACGACCTTTCCGCGCTGCAGGTGCTCGGGCGCGATGTGAACGCGCGCACCCGCTCGATGGGCGTCGCGCTCACCTCCTGCACCGTGCCGGCCGCCGGCAAGCCGACCTTCGACCTCGGCGAGGACGAGATGGAGATGGGCGTCGGCATCCATGGCGAGCCGGGCCGGCGGCGCGTGAAGCTCGGCACCGCCGACGAGATCGTCGCCGAGCTGACCGGCGCCCTGCTGAAGGATCTCGCTGCCGCTCCGGGGACGCCGGTGCTGCTGCTCGTCAACGGCTTTGGCGGCACCCCGGCGATGGAGCTCTATCTCGTCTACGACCGCGCGCGGCGGCTCGTGGAGCAGGCCGGGCTGACGGTAGCGCGCTCGCTCGTCGGCACCTATGTCACCTCGCTCGAAATGGCCGGCTGCTCGATCACCGTCACCGCCCTCGACGACCGGCTGGCGGGATTGTGGGACGCCCCGGTGAGCACGCCGGCCCTCCGCTGGGGGATGTAGTTTTTTCCGTCCCGGGAGGGACCCCGCGAAGCAACGGGCGCCTCCCCGCCTCCCGGGAATCCATCGGTCTCTCCCCCCGGCACAGGAGGTTGGTCCTGCGGCCGACGAGGAGCGGGCGGCATAGTCGGCGAACGACTCCGCCGACGGTCGCCTCTCGGGAGCGTCACCAGACTGGAAGCATTCGCGGATCGGTGCCAAGATTTCGCCATCATCCGCCGCCGCCCTTCGCAGCACTGGGGGGCGGGCCGATGTGAATCTTTGGTGAAGCGATCCATGCGTCGGCTGCAGACCTGCCCGCCGAAGTCGGCGGTGGCGGGGGAGCGGCCGGGCACTTATCTCTGCCTCAGGCCTGCTGCTCCACGTTGGAGTGGCGCCGGACTGACAGAGAAAGAACGATGATTATCTGGGCTGCACTGATGAAGCGGCTGCGTATGCGCCGCGCCTTCCGCGAAACCTATTTCGAGCTCAGCCGGCTCGACGACCAGATGCTGCGCGACATCAACGTCTCGCGCGGCGAGATCGGGCGGATCGCCAAGAAGGCGGCGGAACTGGCCGCGTGACCGACACCGCACGGCGGCGGTGATGAAAAGGCCCGGCTCGCCGGGCCTTTTTCGTTTCGCCCGCGCCCGGGATGGCGCGGCGAAATCCCCTCACCCGCGCCGGACGATGTCCCGCAGCGCGGCGTTGATTCGCTCCTGCCAGCCTGGCCCGTCCTTCTGGAAATGCTCTACCACCTCGCGGTCGAGGCGCAGCGACACGAGCTCCCTGGCACCGGGCGGAGCCGCGGCCCGCACCGGCTCGGGCGCCGGCTTCGGCTGCGGCTTGAACATCGCCTCGGCGATGCTGCGCGGATCGGTCGGACGGCGGGTCGGTGGTCTCGACATGTGAGCCTCGGATGATCGAAGTGGCGGGGCTGCCGGGCTTGGCCGGTGCAGTCAGGTCCTGTGATGCTTCGCCGGGGGCTCGCCCGCGGCTTCCCTCTCGCGCTCGCGCAGCTCGGCCTCGGTGTGGGGCGGCTCGCCGACCCGGATGAGCTTCATCGCCGCCGCAAGCATGAAGATGGCGATCGGCAGGATGAGGTCGTCCCAGTCGAGCTCCCGCCCCTGTTCGACGGCGATTCGCGCAAAGGCGATGATGAGGCCGACGAGAACCACCTCGACGAGAGTCTGCTTCAGCTCGCCGATACCCTCGATCTTCATCCAGCGCGGCAGGTCGTGCATGAACCGCTGCGACAACCGGAAGACGAAGCCGAGCGTGATGCCGTAGGCGAAGATGATGAAGACGAGCGCGAACAGGAAGGCGTCGATGGATTGCAGCACCTCGACCGTGACGGCCTCGTGCAGCTTCTCGTGCTCGCGCGTGCCGGAGAAGAACATGTCGACGGCCAGGGCGAGGTGATCGAAGCCGACGACGAACATCAAGAGCGAGCACAGGACCGAGCCCACGGAGGCGAGCAGCATCAGCCCGCGCACCCAGAACAGTGCCTCGATCAGCTTGTTCAAGCCCGCCTCCCGGTCCCCGGCGAGATGGAGACACGCCGCGCGCCGCCGCGCAACTGTAGCCGCGCGGCAAATGTGAAACCGGCCACGCTATCGACACGAAGGTCGGGCATATCGCGTGCCGATCCCGAATCCCGTAGTCTCACGGCGCGGGCGGCCGAACCGGCCGCGCCGCCATTCGAGCATTCCGATGTTCCGCCGAATCGAACAGGTCGTCGATCCCGTCCGCCCGCCGGACGGCACGACGCCGCCGCCCGGACTCCTCGCCTTCTATTGGCACTATCTGCGGCAGGTGAAATGGCTGTTCGCGGCGCTGTTCGTCGCCGGCTTCGCGGTGGCGCTGATCGACGCCTCGATTCCCTATTTCGTCGGCCGCATCATCACGCTCTTGTCGACGCATGCGCGCGACACGCTGTTCGCCGAGACCTGGCCGCTGCTCCTCGCCATGGGAGCGCTGGTGCTCCTCGGCCGGCCGATCGCGCTGTTGTGCCAGAACCTCGTCACCAACCAGGCGATCACGGCCAACGTCACCAACCTGATCCGCTGGCAGGCGCATTGGCACGTCGTCCGCCAGTCCTGGGCCTTCTTCCAGAACGATTTCGCCGGCCGCATCGCGACGCGGGTGATGCAGACCGGCCCGGCGCTGCGCGAGAGCCTCGTCGCCAGCATCGTCGCCGTCTGGTACATCCTCGTCTACGGCACGAGCGCGGTGGTGCTGGCCGCCTCGGCCGACTGGTGGCTGGCGCTGCCGATCCTCGTCTGGTTCGGCGGCTATGTCGTCATGCTGCGCATCTTCGTGCCGCGGCTGCGCGACCGCTCCAAGATCATGTCGGAGGCGCGCTCGGCGCTCACCGGCCGCATCGTCGACAGCTACACCAACATCCTGACCGTGAAGCTCTTCGCCCGCGCCCGCGACGAGGACGCCTATGTGCGCGACTCGATCGCCGAGCACACCGGCAAGTTCCACTCCTCGCTGCGTCTCAACACGCTGTTCGTGTTCAGCCTGTCGACCCTGAACGCCGCCCTCGTCACCGTGTCGGCGACGCTCGCCATCCTCCTGTGGACGCGCGGCCAGATCGAGGTCGGCGTGGTGGCCATGGTGCTGCCGCTCACCTGGCAGATCGTCAACGTCTCGGGCTGGGTCGCCATGCAGGTGACGAACATCTTCGAGAACATCGGCGTCGTGCAGGAGGGCATGATCACCATCGCCAAGCCCCTGCAGCTCACGGATGCGCCGGATGCGAAACCGCTCGTGGTCAGCGCGGGCGGCATCCGCTTCGAGAACGTGCGCTTCGGCTACGGCATGGAGCGCGGCGTGCTGAACGGGCTCGATCTCGACATCAAGCCCGGCGAGAAGATCGGCCTCGTCGGCCGCTCCGGCGCCGGCAAGTCGACGCTCGTCAACCTGCTGCTGCGCTTCTTCGACCTCGAGAGCGGCCGCATCCTGATCGACGGCCAGGACATCTCCCGCGTCACGCAGGAGAGCCTGCGCGCGCAGATCTCGGTCGTGACGCAGGACACCTCGCTGCTGCATCGCTCGATCCGCTCCAACATCAATTACGGGCGCCCTGACGCGAGCGAGGCCGAGGTGCTGGACGCGGCGGCGCGCGCGCATGCCGAGGAGTTCATCCCGACCCTCGAGGACCATTACGGCCGCAAGGGCCTCGACTCGCATGTCGGCGAGCGCGGCGTGAAGCTGTCGGGCGGCCAGCGGCAGCGCATCGCCATCGCCCGCGTGATCCTCAAGAACGCGCCGATCCTCGTGCTCGACGAGGCGACGAGCGCGCTCGATTCGGAGGTCGAGGCGGCGATCCAGGAGAGCCTCGTCGAGCTGATGGAGGGCAAGACGGTGATCGCCATCGCCCACCGCCTGTCGACCATCGCCCGCATGGACCGGCTCGTCGTCATGGACCGCGGCCGCATCGTCGAGCAGGGCAGCCATGCCGAGCTTCTGGCCCGCGGCGGCCACTACGCCGCCCTCTGGCACCGCCAGTCCGGCGGCTTCTTGGACGACGGCACGGTCGAAGAAGCAGCCGAGTGAGGGACGCTTCCCGGTCGCAGTCGGCGATTGATTCGGATCAGCACCCCCGCGCGCTGTGGCGCCCGGCAGGCACCGGCGTCGATCCCGCGGGGGGCCTGCTGCATCCCGCGACCGCTCCGGGGGGACCCGCTCCGGCGCTGCGGTCCAGCTGCTGACGCTTCCTGTCGAGCTGCCGCAAGGAAAGTACGCTCTGTCGCGTGGAAGCGCGTCCCGATGCGCCCGGTCGATTCGGCGGTGCGAAGGGACTTTCTCGGAGGACGAACGGAATGCGAAGTCTCTTCAGCGGCCTGCTCGTCGCGTCGGCCCTGTCCGGCGCGATCGCCAGCGCCACGGCCCAGACACCCGCGGTCCCCGAGCAGGAAGCGCGCGAGATCGCGGTCGCGTCGGCGCTCGGTTAGGTCCGGATATTGGTGAAGGCGTTCATCGGTCCGCCCAAGCCCTTGCCGGCCTCGACATTGGTCAATTGCCGGCGCGTGACCTCCCTGGTGACGAGCGGGTAGCGATAGACGTAGGCGTCGATGAACACCGACACGATGGGCGTCTACGGCAACTACCACCTGAAGCGGGCGATCCTCGCGCAGATCGGCCTCGGCGCCAACGTGCCGGAGGACGCGATCTACCCGCTCAACCTCGCCGACGCGACCGGCCAGCCGCTCGACGGCGCCCACCGGTACACGATCCATTTCGGCAAGGAGATCCTGCCGCCGGTCGGCGCTTTCTGGTCGATCACCCTCTACGACCAGGAGGGGTTCCAGGTCGGCAACGCGCTCGACCGCTTCGCGGTCAGCAGCTGGATGCCGTTCGCCTACAATGCCGACGGCTCGCTCGACCTCTATTTCCAGAACCAGAGCCCCGGCAAGGGCAAGGAAGCGAACTGGCTTCCGGCGCCGAAGGGCCGCTTCACGCTCACCATGCGGCTCTACGCGCCGAAGGCGGACGCGCTGACGGGCCGCTGGAACCCGCCGCCGGTCGAGAAGACGGTCGACCTGCCGATGGCGCAATAGCACCGAGCGACGGGGCGGACGCCTGACGCCCGTCCCGCCGGCCCGGCTCTGCCGGCGGCGCGGCGCCGCAGCGCTCGGCGATTGTGGGTGCCCGGCCGAGGGTGCTATGGCTCGGCCCAAGCTTTAGCAGTTCTAAAAAGAGATGGGGTAGGAAATGCCGTTGAGCCGTCGCAGCATGGTGGGCGCGCTGATGCTCGCCGCCGCGGGGATCGGAAGCGCGCAGGCGGCGCCCGACAAGCCGCACATCCTCTACATCCTCGCCGACGACCTCGGCTCGGCCGACGTCGGCTTCCGCGGCTCCGACATCAAGACGCCGAACCTCGACGCGCTGGCGAAGACCGGCGCCCGCTTCGAGCAGTTCTATGCGCAGCCGATGTGCACGCCGACCCGCGCAGCGCTGATGACCGGCCGCTATCCGCTCCGCTACGGCCTGCAGAGCTTCGTGATCCTGCCCGAGCAGAAATACGGGCTGCCGACCGACGAGCGCCTGCTGCCGCAGGTGCTGAAGGATGCCGGCTACCGGACCGCGATCGTCGGCAAATGGCATCTCGGCCATGCCGACCGGAAATACTGGCCGCGCCAGCGCGGCTTCGACTACCAGTACGGGCCGATGATCGGCGAGATCGACTACAACACCCACAAGGTGCACGGCATCACCGACTGGTACCGCGACAACAAGCGGATCGAGGAGAAAGGCTACGTCACGACGCTGCTCGGCAAGGATGCGGTCCGCCTCGTCGAGAAGCACGATGCCGCGACGCCGCTGTTCCTCTATCTCGCCTTCACCGCCCCGCACACGCCGTTCCAGGCGCCGCAGGCCTATCTCGACCGCTACAAGGACATCGCCGACCCGAACCGCCGCGCCTATGCGGCGATGATCACGGCGATGGACGACGAGATCGGCAACGTCCTCGCCGCGCTCGACAAGAAGGGCATGCGCGACAATACGCTCGTCGTCTTCCACAGCGACAATGGCGGCGTCCGCAGCGCCACCTTCGCCGGCGAGATCGAGACGAAGGGCGACCTTCCGGCCAGCAACGCCCCCTTCCGCGACGGCAAGGGAGCGCTCTACGAGGGCGGCACGCGCGTCGTCGGGCTCGCCAACTGGCCAGGGCACATCAAGGCCGGCGATGTCGACCAGCCGATGCACGTCGTCGACATGCTGCCGACGCTGGCCGGCCTCGCCGGGGCGAGCCTCGAGGGCACCAAGCCGCTCGACGGCATGGACGTCTGGAAGACCATCAGCGAAGGCGCGCCCTCGCCGCGCCAGGAGATCGTCTACAATGTCGAGATGTTCCGCGGCGCGGTCCGCGAGGGCGACATGAAGCTCCTGTGGCGGGCGCCGCTGCCCGCCAAGCTCGAGCTCTACGACATCGCCAAGGACCCGTCCGAGAAGACCGACATCGCCGCGCAGAACCCCGAGAAGGTGGCCGAGCTGCAGAAGCGGATCGACCAGCTCGCCAAGGAGATGGTGCGCTCGCTCTTCATGGCCGCGACCTTCCAGGCCTATATGGGCCGCCACGCCGGCCCGCCGGTGTTCCCGAACGAGGACGGGTACTTCACGAGATTGGATTGACCTCTTTCTTCCCTCTCCCCTCGCGGGCTACGAGATTCACACATCCGCCGGGTGCTTCATCGCAACAGTCGGGAAGGCTTCCATCCTCCCCCTGAAAGGGGGAGGCGGACTCGCGTAGCGAGCCGGAGGGGGTCTTCTCGCCGACGCGTCACCGCTGAGGACCCCCACCCGGACGGCTTCGCCGTCTCGCCCTCCCCCATTCAGGGGAAGGATAGAGATGTGTGAATGCCGTAGCCCCTCGTGGGAGAGGGCGGACTCGGGGCGCAGCCCCGAGCCGGGTGAGGGGGAGAGAGGCCCTCGCGCCCCCTCACCCCGCTCGGGCTTGCGCCCTCCCGTCCCTGCCACGGCACAGCTTGCGCTGCGGGCCCTGCCGCAGCGATATAGCCGATCGGGGATTTGGGGGAGCCATCCATGCCGGTCGTGCAATCTGTCGAGAAGGCGCTCTCGGGTGCTGTGGGCCTGCACGGGCTGCCCGACGAGACGTTGCACGAGAAGCTGTCGGCGCTGAAGCCGGCGCTGGCGGAGCTGCGCCAGTGGCACGAGAGCGGCCGGCTGCCGCTCTTGCGCTATCCGGCCAAGACCGACGATCTGGCGACGATCCACGCCGCGGCCGAGAAGCTCGCCCGCGGCGCCAGCGACATGCTCGTGCTCGGCACCGGCGGCTCCAGCCTCGGCGCGCAATGCCTCGCCCAGCTCGCCGACTGGGGCGTTCCGGGCCTCGAGCTGCTGCGCGGCGCCCCGCGCATGCATTTCCTCGACAATCTCGATCCGCTGACGCTCGGCGCGCTTCTCGCCGAGCTGCCGATGGCGACGACGCACACGCTCGCCGTCTCGAAATCCGGCGGCACCGGCGAGACGCTGATGCAGACCATCGCCGTGCTCGACGCCTACCGGCGTGCCGACGTCGACCCCGCCGAGCGGGTGATCGGCCTGTCGGAGCCGCGCGTGCCCGGCCGCCGCAACGGCCTGCGTGACCTGTTGGAGCCGCTCGGTGTCGTTTTTCTCGACCATGACCCAGGCGTCGGCGGCCGCTTCTCCGTGCTGACCAATGTCGGCCTCGTGCCGGCGGCCGTGCTCGGCATCGACGGCGCCGAGATCCGTCGCGGCGCCGCGGAGGCGCTGGAGCCTGTGCTCGACGGGCAGCCGCCGGCCGACGTGCCGGCCGCGGTCGGCGCCGCGCTCGCCGCCACCGCCGCCGATTCGGGTCGCAACATCACCGTCATGATGGGCTACGCGGACCGGCTCGACCGCTTCACGGCCTGGTACGTGCAGCTCTGGGGCGAGAGCCTCGGCAAGGACGGCCGCGGCACGACGCCGGTGCGCGCGCTCGGGCCCGTCGACCAGCACAGCCAGCTGCAGCTCTATCTCGGCGGGCCGAACGACAAGCTGTTCACCGTCCTCACCACCGAGGTGAAGGGCCGCGGCCCGCGCATGGATGCCGCGAGCGCCAAGCTCGCCGGCGAGCCGGGCCTCGCCGACAAGACGATCGGCGACCTCGTCGCCGCGCAGGGCAGAGCCACCGCCGACACGCTCGTCAAGAACGGCCGGCCGGTCCGCGAGATGCGGATCGGCAAGCTCGACGCGCGCACCCTCGGCTGGCTGCTGATGCACTTCATGCTGGAGACGATTCTCACAGCGAAGCTGTTCGGCGTCGACGCCTTCGACCAGCCGGCGGTCGAGGAAGGCAAGATTCTGGCGAAGCAGTATCTGGCGGGAGAGTGAGCCCGGCTAACGCTCCGTCTCGAAGTGCCGGGCGAGCGCGGCCGCGGCGGCGTCGAGGCCGCCTTTGCCGTGCGGCAGCCCGAGCGCCTGCAGCGCCACCTCGGTGGCGCCAAGGGTGCCGAGCACCATCGGCGCATTCGCGTAGCCCATGTGGGCGATGCGAAAGGCCTTGCCGGTCAGCTCGCCGATGCCCGAGCCGAGCACGACGCCGAGATGGTCGCGCGCGAACTCGCGCAGCTGCTGCGGGTCGAAGCCGGGCGTCAAAATGGTCGTCACCGCAGCCGAGCGCTCGGAGCGCTCGAGGATGTTGAAGACGAGCGCCCCGCCCCTCGCCCAGGCCTCGACGGCGGCCTGCACCGCACTGGCCAGGCCGACATGGCGCGCCCAGGCGTTCTCGAGCCCCTCCTCGAAGAGCAGCTCCAGCGCCCGGCGGAGGCCGAACAGCATGTGCGCGGGCGCCGTGCCGCAGAATTTTCGGTAGCTCTCGGCCATGTCGCGCGCCGTCCAGTCCCAATAGGCGGTCCGGAGATCGGCCGTCCCGTGCGCCGCGAGCGCCCTCTCTCCCGCCGCCACGAAGGACAGGCCGGGCGTCATCATGAGGCCCTTTTGCGAGCATGTGACGGCGACGTCGACGCCCCAGCGGTCCATCTCGAACCGCATGCAGCCGATCGAGGCGATGCCGTCGACCATGAACAGGGCCGGGTGCCGCGCCGCGTCGATGGCGGAGCGGATCGCCGGGATGTCGTTGACGACGCCCGAGGCGGTATCGATCTGGACCACCAGGATCGCCTTGATGTCGTGCGCGGCGTCCGACTTCAGCCGCGCCTCGACGGCGGCCGGATCGACGGCGCGGCGCCAGTCGCCGGGCAGGATCTCGATCTCGAGCCCGAGCATGGCGCCCTGCTCGCCCCAGCCTCTCGCGAAGCGCCCGCTGTCCAGGACCAGCACGCGGTCGCCGCGCGACAGGGTGTTGGTCAGCGCCGCTTCCCAGGCGCCATGGCCGTTGGCGATGTAGATGTAGGTCGAGCCTTCGGTCCGGAACACGGCCTTGAGGTCGTCGAGGCATCCGTACGTGGTCTCGAGGAGCTCGTCGGCGTAGATGTCGACGGCGGGCCGGTGCATCGCCTGCAGCACGACCTCGGGCACGTTCGTCGGGCCCGGTATGGACAGGAACTCGCGGCCGCGCGCGAGCCGGGCCGGACGGGCAGCCATCGCGGGCGCCCGGCGCGCTGTCGAGGCACCATCTCTATGCATCGAAGGAAAGCTTTCGCGTAAGGGGATGGGCGTTGCGCCCCGCCCACCTATGCAGAGAACCGGCGGGCGCGACAAGAGCGGTCCTGCTCGCGCCTCACCGAGGAATCGGGCGGTGCCACCCGCGGCATATGCACGCCCCTCCGCGGCCTTTCCGTTTCCCTCCCCCGCAACCGACTGAAGGCTCGACAGTAGCCACGGCGATGAGATCCGCCGCTACAACAAGCGTAGCCCGGATGAGCACAGCGAGATCCGGGTCCGCATCGTCGTCCCGAAGACCGGATTGCGCTCCGCGTATCCGGGCTACTTGCTAGGTGTCGTCAGCGGCTTCGGCGAGCCATGCCTGCAGGCGGCCGAGGTCGCGCTCGAACAAGGGCAGCGCACGCGCCATCGTCGCCAAGGCGTCGAGGGTTCGCCGTCGATCCAGTTCCGTCCCGTATCGATGTCGCACGAGATGCCGGAACGTCCGTGCTTCCTGCAACAGGGGCATCAGCTCGGCTGCGAGCACTGCCGGGCGCATCCCGGGCAGCTCTGCGGAAAGCTGAAGCGCCAGCTCGCGGTGCCAGTCGGATCCGGTCGGGACGATGTCGTCGACCTCGGCGGCGACCGCCTTCATAGACTCTTCGACGCCATTGTAGGCGTCGTGAACCGCCATGCTGATCGCGTTGAGCAGGCTCCACTCGAGGATCGTGCCGGAATCGGTCCCCTCGAGGAGGGCCGCAGCTTCGGTCGCCTTCGCCAGTTCCGTCTCAGCCCGCCGCAGATGCAGCCCGATCCGCGCGAAGAGCGCCGAGATCGCGGGCCTCGATGTCGAGTGCACGGCGCAAATCCTCCGCAAAGTCGTTCGCGAACACGAGATCGAAGCCGATCGAGCGCCCATGGACCCGCTCGGCGACGATCGTTTCCGCCTCGAGCCGCCGCGAAGGTCCGAAATCGCCCCTGACCAGCACGTCCACATCCGAATGAAGGCGAAAGGCACCACGCGCCAACGAGCCGACGACGGCCGCATCGAAGCCGGCGGCCGTGAGCCGCGCCAGCACCTCCTCGGCACCGGCGAGCGCATCGGTGAGGCGGCGCTCGCGTCGCGCCTCCATCAGGGCGTCGAACCGGCTGACCATGCCGCCTCCTTCTTTGCAGGATAGCAAGCGTAGCCCGGACATGCGCAGCAAAATCCGAGGCTCCGGCACGCTGGCGCGATCCCGGATCTCGCCTCCTTTCCGCCCGGACTATCGAAGGCTTCGAGAGCCGGAACCAGCCATGAGATCCGCCGCTACGCGCCCGGCCCGACTCATGAGCGAGCCAAAGCGCGCTCCGCCCCCTACTCCTCGGCGGCCTCGGGCGCCTCGCCATTGCCGTTGCCGTTGCCGTTGGCCTCGCCGTTCTCGGCGCCTTCGTCGACGCGCTCCACCGAGACCACGCGCTCGCCCTCGGCGGTGTCGAAGACAATCACCCCCTGCGTCGAGCGGGCTGTGATGCGGATGCCCTCGACGGGCACGCGGATCAGCTGCCCGCCATCGGTGACGAGCATGATCTGGTCGCCGTGCTCGACCGGGAACGAGGCGACGAGCTTGCCGGTCTTGTCGCGGATGCGGCCCTTCTTGTCGCGCACGTCCATGGCGGTGATGCCCTTGCCGCCGCGGCCGGTGAGCCGGTAGCGGAAGGAGGAGGTGCGCTTGCCGTAGCCGAACTCGGTGACTGTGAGGATGTACTGCTCGGCCTCGCTGAGCTCGGCATAGCGCTCGGTGCCGAGCGAGGCGGCGGCGCCGACGTCCTCCTCGGCCTCCTCGCCCTCGCCAACGGCGGCCTCGGCCTCCTCGCCGGTGACGGCGCGGCGCATGCGCAAAAAGCTCTCGCGCTCCTCGGGCGTCGCCTCGACATGGCGGATGACCGCCATCGAGATCACCGTATCCCCCTCCTCGAGGCGGATGCCGCGCACGCCGGTCGACTCGCGGCCCTTGAAGACGCGCACATCCTCGACCGCGAAGCGGATGCACTGGCCGTTGGCGGTGGTCAGCAGCACGTCGTCGTCGGGCGAGCAGAGGGACACGTCGGCGATCGCCTCGCCCTCCTCGAGCTTCATGGCGATCTTGCCGGCCCGGTTGACCGAGGAGAAGTCCGCCAGGTCGTTGCGCCGCACGCTGCCGCCGGTGGTGGCGAACATGATGTGCTTCATGGCGCGCTCGGCCTCGTCCTCCGGCAGCGTGATGATCGAAGTGATGCGCTCGCCGGCCTCCACGGGCAGAAGATTGATCAGCGCCTTGCCGCGCGCCTGCGGGGGCGCCAGCGGCAGCCGCCAGACCTTCATCTTGTAGGCCTTGCCGCGCGAGGAGAAGAACAGCACCTCGGCATGCGTGGAGGCGACGAAGAGGCGGGTGACGAAATCCTCCTCCCGCGTCGACATGCCCGAGCGGCCCTTGCCGCCGCGGCGCTGCGCCCGGTAGGTGGCGAGCGGCACGCGCTTGACGTAGCCGGCATGGCTGACCGTGACGACCATGTCCTCGCGCTGGATGAGGTCCTCGTCCTCCATGTCGGCGTCGGACTCGACGATCTCGGTCCGCCGCGGCGTCGCGTGCGCGGCCCTGATGGCCGAGAGCTCGTCCTTGACGATGCCGAGGATGCGGGCGCGGCTGCGGAGGATCTCGAGATAGTCGGCGATCTCGCGGCCGAGCTTATCGAGCTCCTCGGCGATCTCGTCGCGGCCGAGCGCGGTGAGGCGCTGCAGGCGCAGGTCGAGGATCGCCCGCGCCTGCTCGGCCGAGAGCCGGTAGGTGCCGTCCTCGGCCAGGCGGTGGCGCGGATCGTCGATCAGCGCCAGCAACGGCTCCATGTCCCGCGCCGGCCAGTGGCGGGCCATCAGCTGCTCGCGCGCGGTCGCTGGATCGGGCGCCGCGCGGATCAGCCGGATCACCTCGTCGATGTTGGCGACCGCGATGCCGAGGCCGACGAGGACGTGGGCGCGGTCGCGGGCGGCGTTCAGCTTGAACTTGGTGCGCCGGCTGACGACCTCCTCGCGGAAGGCGACGAAGGCGCGCAGCATGTCGAGCAGGTTCAGCGTCTCGGGCCGGCCGCCGTTCAGCGCGACCATGTTGGCGCCGAAGCTCGTCTGCATCGGCGAGAAGCGGTAGAGTTGGTTGAGGATCACGTCGGCGACGGCGTCGCGCTTCAGCTCGACGACGATGCGCATCCCCTGGCGGTCGGATTCGTCGCGCAGATCCGAGATGCCCTCGACGCGCTTCTCCTTGACGAGATCGGCGATGCGCTCGATCAGCGTCGTCTTGTTCACCTGATAGGGGATCTCGGTGATGACGATCGCCTCGCGCTCCTTGCGGATCTCCTCGACGCTCGCCCGGCCGCGCATGACGATCGAGCCGCGGCCGGTGGTGTAGGCGGAGCGGATTCCGGAGCGGCCGAGGATCAGGCCGGCGGTCGGGAAGTCCGGCCCGGGCACGATGTCCATCAGCTCGTCGAGGCCGAGCTCGGGATTGTCGATGAGCGCCACGGTGGCGTCGACGATCTCGCCGAGATTGTGCGGCGGGATGTTGGTCGCCATGCCGACGGCGATGCCGCCGGCGCCGTTGACGAGCAGGTTCGGGAATTTCGCCGGCAGGACGACCGGCTCCTTCTCGCGGCCGTCATAGTTCGGCTGGAAGTCGACCGTGTCCTTGTCGAGGTCGTCGAGCAGCGTCAGCGTCGGCCGCGCGAGCCGCACCTCGGTGTAGCGCTCGGCCGCTGGCGGGTCGCCGTCGACGGAGCCGAAATTGCCCTGCCCGTCGATCAGCGGCAGGCGCATGGAGAAATCCTGCGCGAGGCGGACGAGGGCGTCGTAGATCGCCTGGTTGCCGTGCGGATGGTACTTGCCCATCGTGTCGCCGGTGACGCGGGCGGATTTGTTGTAGGGGCGGTCGGGCCCGTAATTGTTCTCGTGCATCGAGAACAGGATGCGGCGATGCACCGGTTTCAGGCCGTCGCGGACGTCCGGCAGCGCACGGCTGACGATGACGCTCATCGCGTAGTCGAGATAGGAGCGCCGCATCTCGTCTTCGATCGAGATCGGGCGGGTGTCCGGCGGTGTGCCGCCGGCGGGCTTTTGCGGATCGGCCAAGAGTCTCGTCCGGTGGGAAACTTGGCCCGCATATAGGCGATTCCCCCGCCGGTCGCCAGTTCGGGGCGACGTTCGGCCGCGACTTTCCCCGGAGTTTCAGTGGGTTGATCGGAGAGTTGGAACGCCTCGCGATGGCTCGTCCACCCCGGTTCCCCGCCGAATGATTGGTGCCCAGCTGCAATGACGGAGAGAGCCTTCAACCGGCGCCCCGGCGGGTATAGGAACAGCTGCAGAGAGTCGGAACGCGACCTGACGGAGGAAACGATGGCGGCGACCGCGGAGAAGCTCGGGGCCGGTGCGGGGGCGCTGCCGTTCGATGCCCAAAGGCTCGATGCGCTGATGGAGGCCGCCGGCTTCGACGCGCTCGTCGTCTCCTCGCGCCACAACATCCAATATCTGCTCGGCGGCTACCGGTTCTTCTTCTTCGACCGCATGGACGCGATCGGGGTCGGCCGCTATCTGCCGCTGCTCGTCTATGTGCGCGGGCGGCCGGAGGCGGCGCGCTACATCGGCGACTCGATGGAGATCTACGAGCATGAGCTCGGCGCCTTCTGGACGCCGGGCGTCGGCACGGCGCCCTCCGGCGGCCTCGACGCCGTCGCCCAGGCCGCGGCGCATCTGAAGGGCCTCGGCGCCCGTGTCCGCCGTATCGGCATCGAGCCGCCCTTCCTGCCGTCCGACGCGGACCGCCTGCTGCGCGAGAACCTGCCGGGCCACGAATTCGGCGACGCGCTCGTCACGCTGGAGCGGCTGCGCGCGCGAAAAAGCGCCGGCGAGCTGCGGCTGATGCGCGAGGTCTCCGAGCGCGTGGTGGAGTCGATGCTGGCGGTGTTTTCCGCGCACGGGCCGGGCGTCAGCAAGCGCGAGCTGGTCGATGCTCTGCGACGGGAGGAGCAGGCGCGCGGCCTCGTCTTCGAATACTGCCTGATCACCGCCGGCACGAGCCTCAACCGGGCGCCGTCGGACTACCGGCTCGCGGCCGGGGACATCATCTCGCTCGACTCCGGCGCCAGCCATCACGGCTATCTCGGCGATCTCTGCCGCATGGGCATCATGGGCGAGCCGGACGCCGAGCTGACGGACCTGCTCGGCCTGATCGAGGAGATCCAGCAGGCGGCGCGGCGGCCGGTCCGGCCCGGCGCCATCGCCCGCGAGATCTTCGACGCGGCCACCCCGATCCTCCAGAAATCCGGGCACGCCGCCTATACCGATTTCGTCGCGCACGGCATCGGCCTCATCAGCCACGAGGCGCCGCGGCTGACGAGCGTCGGGCCCGTGCCCTATGCCGCCGACGATGTCGACCGGCCGCTCGAGGAGGGCTACGTGCTGTCGATCGAGACCACGATGCGCCATCCGCGGCGCGGCTTTGTGAAGATCGAGGATACGGTGGCCGTCACTGCCGACGGGCACGAATCCTTCGGCGACGGCGGCCGCGGCTGGAACGTTTGCGGCGGCGCGCGTTGAGGGCGCTCTCCGCCGCTTGGTAAGAAGACCGGGAGCCCCTCCGGGGGCTGCGGCATTCACACATCTCGCAGCGAGGCCTGCCCAACTATCCTCCCCCTGAAAGGGGGAGGTCGAGACGGCGAAGCCGTCCGGGTGGGGGTCCTCTGCGGTGATGCGGCGGGAAGAAGACCCCCACCGGCTCGCTGCGCGAGTCCGCCTCCCCCTTTCAGGGGGAGGATGGGAGCCTTCCCGACCTGTTTGCGACAGAGCACCTGGCGGATGTGTGCATCTCCTACCCCTCCGGGGCGAGGCTGAAGACGCCGGCGGCGCCGCCCTCGGTTCCGAACAGCACTCGCGTGCCCTTCGCATCGAAGGCGAGCGCCGAGACCGGGCCGCCCTCCCCCTGTTTGCGCAGGAGAATCTCCGCCCCGTCCGGCATGCGCGACAGGAGCACCATGCCGTCCTCGTAGCCGATGGCGACGAGCGGCGCCGCGGGGTGGAAGGCGACGCGCGTGACCTTCTCGCGCCGCACCGACAGCTCGACCGGCGGCTTGCCCATCGGCCCTTCCTTGGCGGCGAAGGGCCACACGATGGCGGCGTCGGCGCCGCTGGTCGCGAGCCATTTTCCGTCCCCCGACCAGGCGATCGAGCGCACCTTTCCGGGATAGCCCGTCATCCGCATGTGGGCGCCGTCCGCGACCCGCCAGCCATGCAGCGCCGGCTCCTGCATGGTGGTGACGACGAAGCGCCCGTCCGGCGACCAGGTCACCTCGACATGGCTGCCCTTCCAGGGAAGCTCCTTCGGCTCGGCCTGCGCGCGCGGGAACCACAGCGTGACGCCGTTATAGCGGGCGATGGCGAGCTGAAAGCCCTTTGGCGCGAAGGCGAGGCCGCGCGCCGTGGAGGCATCGGCATGCTCGAAGGTCTTGCCCGCGCCGTCGCGGACGAAAACCTTCTTGCCGACCGACCAGGCGACGGCGCCGTCCGGGCCCGAGGCGACCGCGTCGATCCAGCCCTGGCGCTCGGCGATGCGCGTGATCGTGCCGTCGGGCGCGGTCGACAGCACCGCGCCGTCGTCGCCGCCGGTGAGGAGGCGCTTGCCGTCGAAGGCGGCGCAGAGGACCGAGCCCTCGTGCAGCGCCATCCGCCGCTCGCCGAGCAGCAGAGCGCCGTCACCGAGCGCGCAGGCCGGCTCGCCGCCGAGGAATCCCGCTGCGACGACATAGGCGCCGGCCTCGAGCGGGGCGAGGCGCTCGGCGAGGGAGATCATCGGCGGGATGGCAGTCGTCACGCGACCGTCGCCTCGAAACCCTTGCGGATCGCCGCCTCGTCGAGCTTCTTGCCGATGAAGACGAGCTTCGAGGCCCGCTTCTCGCCGGGGGTCCAGTCGCGCTGCAGGTCGCCCTCGAGCATCATGTGCACGCCCTGGAAGACGAAGCGCTTCGGCTCGTCCTTGAACGACATGATGCCCTTGCAGCGCAGGATGCTCGGCCCTTCGCGCTGCGTCAGATCCTGGATCCAGGGCAGGAACTTGTTCGGGTCGACGTCGCCCTCGTGCGTCAGCGCCACCGATTGCATGTCCTCGTCGTGATAGTGCTTCAGGCCGCGGCCATGACCATGCCCGTTGCCGTGCCCATGACCGTGGCCGTGATGATCATGGTGGTGGTGGTCATGATCGTGCCCGTGATCATGATCGTGATGATGGCCGTGCCCATGGCCATGATCGTGATGGTGGTCGTGACCGTGATGATGGTCGTGATCGTCGGCCTCGAGAAAATCCGGCTCGATGTCGAGGATGCGCTCGAGATCGAAGGCGCCCTTGCCGAGCACTTCGGAGATCGGCACCTCGCAGCGCTGCGTCTTGATCAGGCGCGCATAAGGGTTGATGCCGCGGATGCGGCCTTCCACCTCGTCGAGCTCGTCGGCGCTGACGAGGTCCGTCTTGTTGAGCAGGATCACGTCGGCGAAGGCGATCTGGTTCTTGGCCTCCGGCGCGTCCTTCAGCCGCTCCGACAGCCATCTGGCGTCGGCGACCGTCACCACCGCGTCGAGGGCGGCGTTGCGCTGGATCTCGTCGTCGACGAAGAAAGTCTGCGCCACCGGCGCCGGGTCGGCGAGGCCGGTCGTCTCGACGATGATGGCGTCGAACTTGCCCTTGCGCTTCATCAGCCCCTCGATGATGCGGATGAGATCGCCGCGCACGGTGCAGCAGATGCAGCCATTGTTCATCTCGAAGACTTCCTCGTCGACGCCGACGACGAGCTCGTTGTCGATGCCGATCTCGCCGAACTCGTTGACGATGACGGCGAACTTCTGGCCGTGCGGCTCCGAGAGGATGCGGTTCAGGAGCGTCGTCTTGCCGGCCCCGAGATAGCCGGTGAGCACGGTGACGGGGATCTTTTCGGCTTCGGTCGTCACGAGGGGACTCCGGGAAAGGGCCGCGGCGCCGGAAGCGCGCCGCCGGGAACTGTGCCGGCTTATATAGGTGCTCGGCGGGCGGACAAGGGGCTCCCCGCGGCCATGCGATGGCGGGCCTCGAGCCCCGCCGGGTTCGTCGTCATTGCGAGGAGCGCCAGCGACGAAGCAATCCAGCTTTACGGCGCTGAAAGAGAATTCTGGATTGCTTCGCTTCGCTCGCAATGACGAGAAGGGAGAGAGATGCATGGCCGACGAGAAGTCCTCCTACGCGCCGGTGGCGCCCTATCTGATGGTCGACCGCGGTGCCGAGGCGCTCGACTTCTATCGCCGCGCCTTCGGCGCCAGCGTGCGCGAGGAATATCCGCACGAGGGCAAGCTCGGCCATGCGACGCTCGACATCAATGGCGGCGAGGTGATGCTCTCCGACGAGTATCCGGAGGAGTTGACCGGGGTCCGCTCGCCGAGATCGCTCGGTGGCACGACCTGCACCGTCTCGCTGGTCGTCGACGATGCCGACGCCTGGTTCGCGCGGGCGCTGTCGGCCGGCGCCACCGTGGTGCGGCCGCTCGCGGACGAGTTCTACGGCCGTTCCGGAAAGCTGCGCGACCCGTTCGGACATACCTGGGGGATTCTCGGGCCGGTGAAGGGTTAGGCGGCGACTCCGGCCGGCTCGGACCCATTCTCCCCTCTTCGTGGACCTCCACGAGGCGCGGCCCGCTCGCGCGCTCTTCCCTCTCCCCTCGTGGGAGAGAGGAACAGAGGCCCCGGCGATGCCTCGCGCCTTCCCCTTTACGGCGGACGGCGAAACATGCACGGCCCCGCTTGGCCGTTCGCCGCGACAGCGGCATGATGGGCATTGTGCAGTGCAAAAGCGTACCGGAGGGGGAATGCCGGCGATGACGGGGACGAGGCGGTTGCGCCTCTTCATGACGATCGATGCCCTGGGCGGCATCTGGCAGTACGGCCTCGATCTGGCGCGTGAGCTGGCGCGCTACCGGATCGAGCCGACCATCGCCGTGCTCGGGCCCTCGCCCGGCATGGACCAGCTGGAGACCGTCGGCGCCGTGCCCGGCGCGCGGCTGATCTGCACCGAGCTGCCGCTCGACTGGACGGCCGGGGGGCCGGAGGCGGTGCTCGTGGCCGGCAGAAGGCTCGCCCAGCTCGCCGAGAGCGCCGGCGCCGATCTGGTCCACCTCAACAGTCCCGCCTTCGCGGCCGGCGCGCGCTTTCATGCGCCGGTGGTCGCCGTCTCGCACAGCTGCCCGGCCACCTGGTGGGACGCGATGCGGCCAGGGCCGCTGCCCGAAGGTCTGGCCTGGCGCGCCGAGCTGACCGGCCGCGGCCTTCACGCCGCCGACGCGCGGCTCGCCCCGAGCGCGGCCTTCGCCGAGGCGACCGCCGCCGCCTACGGGCTCCTGGAGGCGCCGCTCGTCGTCCACAACGGCCGCCGCGAGGCGCGCCGCGTCGAGCCGGCGACGGCCGACCGGCACTTCGCCTTCACGGCCGGACGGCTCTGGGACGAGGGCAAGAATCTCGAGGTGCTCGACCGCGTCGCGGCGCGGCTGTCGCTGCCGGTGCTGGCGGCCGGGCCGCTCGACGGCCCGAACGGCTTGTCGGCGCGGCCCGCGCACGTGCGTACCCTCGGCCGGCTGAGCGACGAGGCGATCCGAAGCCATCTCGCCGCCCGGCCGGTGTTCGTCTCGGTCGCCCGCTACGAGCCGTTCGGCCTCGCCGTGCTCGAGGCGGCGCAGGCCGGCTGCGCGCTCGTCCTCTCCGACATCCCGACCTTCCGCGAGCTGTGGGGCGGCGTCGCCGTGTTCGTCCCGCCGGACGATGCCGGCGCCATCGCCGCCTCGATCGAGGCGCTGGCCGACGACGGGGGCGCCCGCGACCGCCTCGGCGCCGCCGCGCGCATCCGCGCCCGGCGCTACTC
>JAEZCD010000257.1 GCA_023430145.1 Pseudomonadota bacterium | reverse complement strand
AACCCGCCCCGAGGGCGGGTTCGCCGTCGGCTACCAGGGGCGCCTGTCGAACTGCCGATAATAGCTCGGCGGCCGCCACTGCGTCTGCCACCACGGGGCGACCGGCGCCCTCGGGTCCCAGCCGAGGCGGCATTCGTCGAATTTCGGTATGTCGCCCCACTCGCTCTTCAGCGCGAACATCCATCCCTCGCAGGCCGCCCGCGTCGGGAAGCAGCCGTCGGCAGAGTAGCCCCGCTCCCGGCTGTGCTTGTTGCCGTTCTCGTAGCGGCCGCCGGCGAAGCGGCCCCACCAGACCCGCTCCGCGCCGACCGCGGCGATCGCGCTGCGGCAGTCGGAACCGCCGAAGACCTGCGGCTGTGGTGTCCTCACCGTGGCCGGCTGCAGGGTGAAGAAGTTGGCTGCGGCGCCGGTGAACGGATCCCGGGGCTGCGCGGCAGCCGGAACGGCGGTGGCCAGCGCCAGGAGCGGCAGCATCAGCAACGGGATACGCATGTGGGCCTTCCTCAAAGACGGGGGATCGGCGCCCCCGGCGCGTAGCCGAGTCGGCACTGATTCCAGCGCGGATCGTATTGGTATTCGCTTTTCAGTTCGTATAGCCAGCGCTCGCATTCCTGCCGGGTGCGAAAGCAGGCCTCCGTCGTCTTGTTGAGCACGCCGCCGCGATTGAACTCCCTGCCGCCCGAGAAGCGTCCCCACCAGACGGAGGCCGGCGCCACCGTCGCCAGCATCTGCGGACAGTTCATCTCGATGCGTCGTTGCGCGGCGGCTTCGCCGCTCCCTAGAAGAACGGCCGGCAGGATGGACAGGGCGGCGATTCGCACGTCGGTCGTCTCTCACAGGCGCGGAATCGGCGCCCCCGGCGCATAGCCGAGTCGGCACTGATTCCAGCGCGGATCGTACTGGTATTCGCTTTTCAGATCGTACAGCCAGCGCTCGCATTCCTGCCGCGTGCGGAAGCAGGCCTCCGTCGTCTTGGGGACGATCATGTCCCGGCCGAAGGGCGCCATCTCCTCCTTGCCGCCGGAGAAGCGCCCCCACCAGACCTTTCCGGCCGGAATGCGCGCCACCATCGCCGGGCAGTTCCACTCGATCCGCCGCTGCGCCGAGGCCTCGGCGGGAATCAGCATGGCGCCAACGAGGGCGAGAATGGTGATTCGGATCACGTCTCCACCTCCTTCCAGCGCCGTGCCGGCGCTCAGCGGGCGGCCTGCCGGCGCGGCGTCGGTCCTGGAGTGCCGGCGATCTCCAGCACGAGCTTGGAGCGCACCGCCGCGGCGAACGACCGCGTCTCGTCGGCGATCTCCACGAAGGCGCCCGGGCCGCCGATGACCGTGCGCCGGTAATAGTCCTCGAGCGGCAGGCCCATGGCGCCGGCGCTGAAGGCGACGCCGGAGCCCGGCCGCCGGATCGCCAGCGCGTTGATGGTGATGCCCTTCGCCACCGCCTCCTCGCGCGCCGCGTCGATGTTCCTGCCGCCGATATTGGGGCCGTCGCCCGACACGTCGATGACGCGCTTGCCGGCCTCGTGGCCGTTCTGCTCGATCATTCGGACCGAGAAATCGATGGCGTTCGAGATCGAGTTGTAGCCGCTCGCGGCCCGCGGCCGGGTCCGCACCAGGGCGGCGAATTTTTCCGCACTCGCCGCGTCCGAGACGAGGTGCCAGTCGACGATCACGTGCTGGCTCGAGGGGCCGCCCCACTCGACATAGGCGATGGCGATGGTGCCGATGGCGCCGGAGCGGATGGCGCCCAGCACCTCGGCGCTGGTGATCGCCTCGGCATAGCCCTCGCGCTGCAGCCGCAGCTCCTCGTCGTCGATCGAGCCAGAGCCGTCGGCGGCGAGCACGAGCTCGACATCGACCTCCGCCGCGGCCGCCGGCAGGGCGATGAAGGCGGCGAGCAGCAAGGCGGCGAGGCGGCGCATGTCAGGCTCCGTCGTGAGCGAAGGCCCAGTAGAGCTCGCGCGCGCGGCGGAAGAATGGCCCCGGCTGCAGCGGTCGGCTCTCGATCTGCGCCATCGGCGCCACTTTCGCGTAATTGCCGACGGAGAACAGCTCGTCGGCCTCCAAGAGCTCCAGCCAGCGGACCGCCCGCTCCTGCACCTCGATGCCGTCGGCGCGCAGGAGGCCGATGATCCGCGCCCGGGTGATGCCGGCGAGGAAGGCGCCGTTGGCGGCCGGCGTCACGACGACGCCGTCCTTGGCCATGAAGACGTTGGAGGTCGCCGTCTCGGCGACGTTGCCGAGCATGTCGAGCATGATGGCGTTGTCGAAGCCGCGGCTGCGCGCCTCGGTGATGGCGCGGGCGCCGTTCGGATAGAGGCAGCCGGCTTTCGCATCGGTCGGCGCGACGTCGTTGCTCGGCCGGCGGAACGGCGACAGCGTCACCGAGAAGCCGCCCGGCGGCGGCATCGGCGCCTCGTAGAGGCAGAAGCAGAAGCGCGTCGAGTCAGGATCGGGCGGGACGGAGTAGAAGCCGCCGTGCTCGGCCCAGTACATGGGCCTGAGGTAGAGGGCGGCGTCCGGCGCGAAGCGCTTGCGGCCGGCCTCGACGATGTCGAGCATTTCGTCGACCGGTACGAACGGCGCGAGCCCCATCACCCGGGCCGAATTGTTCACGCGCGCAGAATGCAGCGCGACGTCGGGGGCGACGCCCTCGAAGGCGCGGCCGCCGTCGAACACGGTGGAGGCGAGCCACATGGCGTGGCTGCGCGGGCCGAGCAGCGGCACGTTGCCCTCGACCCAGTCGCCGTCGAGATATGTCCAGGTCTGCGACCAGCTCATGCGGGAGGCTCCTCGGGGCCCCGACCATCTTCCCGCGCGCCGCCAGGGTCAACCGGCCGATTCTCGCCTATCGGGCGCGGCTTTCCTTCTCCTATAAGCGCGGGAGCGGGGTTTCCCAGTTGCCAGCGGCCCGCCACCGCACTAACATGTTACCTCTACCGGCAGGGCGACATGACACTCTCCAGACACCGCTTCGGACTTTCCTGCGCACTCGTGACGCCCATGCATGCGGGCGGCGAGGTCGATCTGCGCCGCCTCGCCGCGCACGCGCTCTGGGTGCTCGAGCACGGCTGCGACACCGTGACCTTGTTCGGCACCACCGGCGAGGGCGCCGGGCTCGGCCTCGGCGAGCGCGAGCGCATGATGGGCGCGCTCGTCGGCGCGGGCATCGACCCGGGCCGGCAGATCTATGCCGGGGTGGCCTCGGCGGCGCTTCCCGAGGCAGTCGCGCAGGCCAAGGCCGCGCTCGATGCCGGCGCGCGGGGCCTCCTCGTCGCGCCACCCTTCTACTTCAAGGGCGTCGGCGAGAACGGCCTCTATGCATGGTTCGCCGCCTTCATCGAGGCGCTCGGCGGCGCCGCCCGCAACATCATCCTCTATCACATCCCCTCCGTCACCGCGGTCGACATCTCGGTCGGCCTCGTCGGGCGGCTGAAGACCGCCTTCCCGGGCGTCATCGCCGGGGTGAAGGACTCCTCGTGCGATTTCCCGACCACGCAGCGCCTGCTCGAGGCGCATGGCGAGCTCGCCATCCTGGTCGGTGACGAGCGGCTCTTGGCGCGCGCCGTGCGGCTCGGCGCCGAGGGCTCGATCTGCGGCGTCGCCAACCTCGTGCCGCACCTCTTGCGGCCGCTCGTCTACGAGGGCATCGAGAGCCCGGTAGTGAACCGGCTCGTCGACGAGATCTGCTCCTGGCCGGTGCTGCCGGCGGTGAACGCGCTCGTCGGTCACATTCACGGCGATCCGGGCTATGGTCCGATGCGGCCGCCGCTCGAGGCGCTCGCCGAGGCGGACCGCAAGCGGCTGCTCGCCGCCTTCGACAGCATCACGCGAGCGGAGGCCGCCTGATCGGCTCCACGGCCGGACGAGACGGACGGATTCGAAACGAGACGCCGGCAACCGGCGCAATCGGGAGGACTTCATGCCGACACTGACCAAGCGGGAACTTCTCATCGGCTCGGCCGCGGCTGCGCTGTGCATGCCGGCCATCGCACGGGCGCAAAGCGCCACCGTGCTGCGCTGGGGCGAGATGCTGCCCACCACGCACCCGCAAGTGCAGATGGTCGAGCGCATCGCCAAGGACGTGAAGGACAAGACCGGCGGCAAGGTCGAGATCCAGGCCTTCCCGAACGGCCAGCTCGGCTCCGGCAAGGACATGATGGAGGCGGTCTCCTCCGGCGCCCTCACCATGACGACCGACGGCGCCGCGGCGCTCGGCGCGTTCCTACCGCAGCTGTCGGTGATCGAGGCGCCCTATCTGTGGCGCGACGCCGCCCACATGGCGAAAGTCGCCAAGGCGCCGCTGTTCGCGCAGATGAACGACGACCTCGTCAAGAAGCGCGGCATCCGCATGGTCGCCGTCACCTATTACGGCAAGCGGCACCTGACGACCGGAGCCAAGGAGGTGAAGACCGTCGCCGACATGGCCGGCTTCAAGCTGCGCGTGCCGCCGGTCGACACGTTCCGCGCGATGGCCGAGGCCTGGGGCGCCAAGGCGACGCCGGTGAACTTCAACGAGCTGTATCTCGCCCTCAGCCAGGGCGCCGTCGACGGGCAGGAGAACCCGCTGCCGACGATCCAGAGCGCCAAGCTGAACGAGGTGCAGAAGTTCTTGGTGCTGACCGGCCACATCATCACGCCGCGCCTCGTCATCGTGAACGAGGAGTTCTGGAAGGGCCTTTCCGCCGCCGACCGGGCGACGCTCGAGGCCTCGATCGCCGCCGGCGTCGCCTGGCAGGATGCCGAGCTGGCGCGCCAGGAAGGTACGCTCGTCGACACGCTGAAGGGCGCCGGGATGACGGTGATCGAGCCGGACGTCGAAAGCTTCAGGAAGCCGGTGCTGGCCAAGCTGCCGGCGCAGTTCGAGCCGAAATGGGGCAAGGGCACCTGGGACGCGCTGGCGGCGCTGTAGGCGTTCGGAGCGCTGGTTCCCGCTGAGCCGGTGGGAGCCGTCATTGCGAGGAGCGCAGCGACGAAGCAATCCAGCTTTACAGCGCTGAAAGAGAAGCTGGATTGCTTCGCTTCGCTCGCAATGACGATCAGAGCGTCAGGAGCCCACCCGTGCTCACCAGATTCTCCCGCACCGCGGACCGGGCAGTCGAGGCCGTCGCCGCGGCGCTCCTCCTCGCCTTGCTCGCTACCGTCTTCCTCGGCGTCGTCTTCCGGCAGCTGAACGATCCGCTCGCCTGGTCGGACGAGCTCGCCCAATACCTGCTCGTCTGGACCGCCTTCGTCGGCTGGATCATCGCCGCCCGGCGGCGGGTGCACATCCGCGTCATGGTGATCGCCGACAAGCTGCCCGACGGCCTGCAGCGCATCCTCGAGGTGCTGACGCAAGCTCTCATCATCCTCTTCGCCGGCGTGCTCGCCTGGTACAGTTTCGGCCTCATCCGCCGCACCTGGGACGTCGAATCGATCAGCCTGCCGATCACCTCGGCCGGGCTCTATATCGTCATGCCGGTGGCGGCGGTGGCGCTGATCCTGCAGGCGCTGGCGCAGATCGCCGAGGCCGTGTCGGCGCGGCCGTTCCGCCGGCCCGAGATCGAGGTGGTCGAGCCGTGACGACCACCATCATGCTGCAGATCCTGCCGTTCTGGTTCGCCTCGCTCCTGCTCGGCGTGCCACTGTTCGTCGGCATGGCGCTCGCCGCCATGGCCTTCGCGTATCTCGGCGGCTTCCCGATGGGGATCGTGCCGCAAAAGATCGGCCAGTCGGCCAACTCGTTCCCGCTCCTGGCGGCGCCGCTGTTCATCCTGATGGGCAACATCATGAACTCGGCCGGTATCACCGACCGCATCTTCGCCTTCGCCACCGCCTGCGTCGGCTGGCTGCGCGGCGGCCTGTGCCACGCCAACATCCTCGCCAGCATCACCTTCGCCGGCATGTCGGGCTCGGCGGTGGCCGATGCCGGCGGCGTCGGCACGCTGGAGATCAAGGCGATGCAGGACGAGGGCTATGACGCGGAGACCGCGGCCGCGATCACGGCAGCCTCGGCCACCATCGGCCCCATCATCCCGCCCTCGCTGCCCATGGTGATCTACGGCGTCTCGGCGGACGTCTCGATCGGCGGGCTGTTCCTCGCCGGCATCATCCCCGGCCTGCTGATGGGCGCGGCCCTGATGGCGATGGTCGTCTATGTCGCCAAGAAACGCGACCTGCCGCGCCACCC
>JAEZCD010000256.1 GCA_023430145.1 Pseudomonadota bacterium | reverse complement strand
CAGCTATGCCGCGGAAACCTCGCCGAACCCCGTCGCGATGCAGATCGCCACCGCCTCGCGCTCGGCCAAGGTCGTCGCCGTGCCGGCACCGGCGGCCGAGATCCAGGTCGCATCCGCAGGCCCCGTCGATCTGCCGCCGACCCCCGTCGCCGCCCCGCCGGTGGCCGCCAAGCGGGCAGCCGAGCCGCCGCAGCCGCCGCGCGAGGGCTGGTTCATCCAGATCGCCGCGACGCCGGACGAGACGAAGGCGCTCGAGCTGCTCAACCGCGCCCAGCAGGCGACGAAAATGCTGCGCTCGGCCGAGCCCTTCACCGAGCCGGTGGCCAAGGACGACGTGACGCTCTATCGCGCCCGCTTCGCCGGTCTCGACAAGCGCACGGCCCAGCTCGCCTGCGACGCGCTGAAGCGCGCCGACATGAGCTGCTTTGCGATCAAGAACTGAGCCGTGCGCCGCGATCCCCGCGCCGGCTCAGGTGCATCGAGGCCGTCAGCCATGGCGCCGCAGAAGGACCTCCTTGGCTTCATTGACGCGGGCCGCGAGGTACGTCGTCCCCCCCTGGTCGGGATGGATTTTCTTCATCAGCGACCGATGCGCACTGCGGATCTGGTCCGGCCCGGCGCCCGGCTGAAGCCCAAGGATCTGATAGGCCTCCTCCTCGCCCATTGGCCCGGCGGACGGAGCCCGGCCGCCGCCCCCCTGCCCCGCGTGCGCATCACGCTGGCCGTGCGCGGCCCCTCCGGCGCGCCGGCGGTCGAGATAAGTCTCCAAAAGCGCTGAGCTCTGCGGGTCGCCCGCGAGCTCGCCGACGAGCTCGGACAGCTCGCTCGCCGACAGGCTGCCGAGGTCGCGACCGGCGAAGCGGCCAGCGGTGACGCGGCCGCCCATGCGCCCGGAGTCGATGTCGAGCTCCATCTCGAGCGCCGCCGTCCGCACCCGCGAGATGCCGCCCGGCGTGCGGCCGCCGGTGCCGCCGATCATCCCGGCGCTGCCGAGCAGCGCGAAGCCGAAGGCGACCATCGGCAGGCCGATGCCGACGCGGCCGGTCAGCGCCAGAAGGCCGCCGATCGCCATCAGCGCGATGCCGCCGCCGGCGCGCAGCCGCTGCGCCAGCACGGTCGGATTGGCTCGCGCGAAGAGCCGCATGACGTACATCAGCAGCAGGACGGCGAGGAGGCCGAAGATGAGACTCATCGCGCCTCAGCGGAGCTGGCCGAGCAGGAGCGGCGCCGCCGTCCCCTGCCGCCGCCCGAGATCCTCGAGCGCCGCGCGCCCGCCCGCAGCATAGGCTGCCGCGGCCCGCAACAGGTCGCGCAGCTCGGAGGCCGCCGACAGGTCGAACCGGCACCAGGCGCCGCCGGTTATGCGGGCGACCTCGCGCAGCGTCTGCTCGGCGAGCGGATCACGCCCCTCCTGGAAGGCGAGCACCGGGCAGCCGGTCAGGGCCAGCTCGCCCGCCGCGGCACAGACGTCGTCGATCCGCTCCTCCATCGCGTCGCCGACGAAGACCAGCGCGCGGACGCGGGCGCGCAGCGCCTCGCTGCGGGCGTGGCGGAGGATTCTCGCGATCTGCGTATGGCCGCCGCGGCAGTCGATGCGGCTCATCAGGCCGGCGAGCCGCGGACCGTCGACCACCCATTTGCTCGCCTTGCACTCGGCGATGCCGCGATAATAGACGAGCTGCACGGCGAGGCCGCCGAGCGCGGCCGCCTCGGCGAACATCTCCGACTGCAGCGCGCAGGCGCGGTCCCAGGTCGGCTGGCGGCTCATCGTCGCATCGAGCGCGAAGATCAGCCGGCCCTCGCCGCCGGTGGCGGCCGTGCGGGCCTTGCGCAAAAAGGCGGCGACCTCCGCCGGAGAGGACGTGGCGTCGACGGCGCCGCCGGTCGCGCCGGGCGCGGGGACCGAATCGGCCTTCGATGTTGAATCGCGCGTGCTCATCCCGCCATAATTGGCGTGCCCGAGGGCACTTTGCTACGGTGTCGGCCTCGGCACGCCGTGTCGAAGGGGGATCGATCATGGCACTGCCGCGGGTCGCACGCACCGCAAAGGCCTTGCGCGCCGCAGTCACACGCTTCCGCAAGGCCGGTGAGCCCGTGGCCCTGGTCCCGACGATGGGCGCGCTGCACGAGGGCCATCTGGCGCTCGTCCGCATCGCCAGGAAGCGCGCCAAGCGGACCGTCGTCTCGATCTTCGTCAATCCGACCCAGTTCGCCGCGCACGAGGATTTGTCGAGCTATCCGCGCGACGAGAAGGCCGACCTGCGCAAGCTCTCCCGCGTCGCCGCCGACCTCGTCTACGCGCCGAGCGCCGAGGACATGTATCCGCCCGGATTTGCGACGCGGATCACCGTCGGCGGCCCGGCGGAAGGCCTCGAGAGCGTCGCCCGGCCGCACTTCTTCGGCGGCGTCGCGACGGTGGTGACGAAGCTCCTGATCGACGTGATGCCCGACATGGCGGTGTTCGGGGAGAAGGATTTTCAGCAGTTGCGGGTGATCGAGCGTCTCGTCCGCGACCTCGACCTGCCGATCAAGGTCCTCTCGGGGCCGACCGTGCGGGAGCCGGACGGGCTCGCCCTCTCCTCGCGCAACGCCTATCTCGATCCCAAGCAGCGCGCCGCCGCACCGGCGCTCTATCGCGCGCTGACCGGCGCGGCGGCCGCGATCGCCGGCGGCCAGACGCCCTCCGCGGCCGCGAAGGCGGCGACGGCGCAGCTCCGCGCCGCCGGCTTCGAGGTCGACTACGTGGAGGCCCGGCGCGCCGATACGCTCGCCCCGCTCGACCGCGGGGCCCGCGAGGAAGGCGTGCCGATCCGGCTGCTCGCTGCCGCCCGGCTCGGCCGCGTGCGGCTCATCGACAATGTCGCGGTTCCGACCGGCTGACGAGGACAGCCCCTTCTCACCGCCTCCGGATGACGGCGCCGCCTCGCGGCGCCGTCTATCGCTCAGCTCCGGATGAAGGCGAGCAGGTCCGGATTGATCACCTCGGCATGCGTCGTGAAGGCGCCGTGCGAGAAGCCCGGATAGACCTTCAGCGTGCCGTTCTTCAGAAGCTTCGAGGACAGCATCGCGGAGGCGCCGATCGGCACGATCTGGTCGTCCTCGCTGTGCATGACGAGGGTCGGCACCTCGATCGCCTTCAGATCCTCGGTGAAGTCGGTCTCCGAAAAGGCCTTGATGCCCTCGTAATGCGCTTTCGCGCTGCCCATCATCCCCTGGCGCCACCAGTTGCGGATCTGGCCGTCGGTGACCTTCGCGCCCGGCCGGTTGAAGCCGTAGAAGGGGCCGGCCGGCAGGTCGATGTAGAACTGGGCGCGATTGGCGGCGAGTTGCGCCCGCAGGCCGTCGAACACCTCGATCGGCAGGCCGCCCGGATTTTTGTCGGTCTTCACCATGATCGGCGGCACGGCGCAGATCAGGACCGCCTTCGCCACCCGCCCCTGCGGCTGGCCGTACCGGGCGACGTAGCGCGTCACCTCGCCGCCGCCGGTGGAATGGCCGACATGGATGGCGTTGCGCAGGTCGAGATGCTCGAACACGGCCGCCGCGTCGGCGGCATAATGGTCCATGTCGTGGCCCTCGCTCACCTGCGCCGAGCGGCCATGCCCGCGCCGATCATGGGCGACGACGCGATAGCCCTTGTCCAGGAAGTAGAGCATCTGCGCATCCCAGTCGTCGGCGCTGAGCGGCCAGCCGTGATGGAAGGCGATCGGCTGCGCGGTCTTGGGACCCCAGTCCTTGTAGAAGATCTCGACGCCGTCCTCGGTGGTCACGGTAGGCATGCGCTTGGTTCCTTCGCCGATGGCATGGGGGGTTGCATGAGAAACCCGACGCGCGACCGCCGAGCCGGCGGTCCGGGATCGGGAGGGAAGCCGCTTCCTAGTCGTCGGATTGTGACACCCGCATCACGAGGGGCTGCTCCTTTGCGAGTGCCGGACTCGAACGACCCCCAGCAAGTATGTGCCTGCAATGGGATTTTCAGGCTAGACTTTGGTTTGGCGACCGCCGCTCGGAACGCGGCGAGCCTGCTCGGCCGCCCGGTTGCGCTACCCTGCGAGCTGGACACCGGCCTTGGGCTGGCCCGGGCTGATGACCCCTCGCTGGCAGCCCAACCCCATCTCCTCCTCATTGCCAGGCTTGTCCCGGCAATCCAGTCTTCAGGGCCGAAGCGAAGACTGGATGGCCGGGACAAGTCCGGCCATGAGGGAGAGATTCTTCGCTAGGCGAGGCGAGTCAGTCCGGTACCGGCCGCGCTGCAGCGACGCGCGGATCGACCTCCCAGGCCCGAGGGAACGACGACACACCGAGAGCGCCGGCCCGGATCACCGGGCTCGGCTTTGCTCGCCGCGGAGCGCCCCGATGTCCGCTATTGCGCCGGCGGCGCGGCAGGCGGCGTGTCACCGCAGGCCTTGGCCGGCAGGAAGCGCAGCTCGGTCAGCGTGCCGTCGAGCACGAAGTCGCCATAGTCGATGCGCAGCGCGCGGCTCACCCCGTTCTCGTAGAGCTCGAAGCCGAGCGTGTAGATCGGCGTCGTCTCGCCGACCTTGGCCGGGTCGAAATAGCTGACGCTCACGGGCCAGCGCCGCTGCGTCGCGAGCGGGCCCGCGCGCGCCGGATCCTCGAGCCCGTCGACCTGTCCGGCCGGGATCGCCTTGCCGATCACCGACAGCGTCGGATAGGCTTTTTCGCCGGTCTCCGAGCCGTCATAAACGGTCGCCGCCAGCGTCGCGTCGCCCTTCTCTCCGGCCTCGATGGTGCGCCGGAGATGCTCGGTCGGAAAGACCACCGGGCCGGGAAACTTCGCCGAGAACGCCGCCGGCTTCTTGACCTCGACCGCCACCGCGCCGTCCGGCTCCTCGGTCGCTCGGCCGTCGACGTCCTTCTCGAGCTGCCGGTTGGTGAAGGTCTGCGCGGTGAAGCGGAAATTCTTGCCGTCGCCCTCCTCGAAGGTGGCCGAGCGGAGATCGGACAGGTTCGATTCGCCCTCGCCATTGGTGACCTCGGTCACCTGGCGGAAGTTCAGCGCGTAGCCTTCGCAGGCATTCCCCTGGAACTCGTAGACGATGCGGCCCTGGACGCGCTCCACCGCGTTGAGGTTCTTCGCCGTGCGGAGCTTCAGGTCGTAGACGGCGCGATGCGGCGCGAGCGGGGTCTCGGCCAGCGCCGGCAGGGTGCCGAGCAGGACGGCTGCAGATAGGAAAAGCGATCGGCGCATGGGAATCTGACGCATCTCTCAGGCCTGCCGGAGCGGCGCGCGTGGAACTTCCGCCTGCTTCGGCCGACAGGATGGCGGAATTGCGCCCTCGCGCAAGCGGCCGCCCTTGCGCAAACCTCGGCCGCAGGCGATCAAGCGGCCGACGCGTTCCGCATCCGCAGGAGGAGCAAGTGGCCGGTAAGATCGAAGCCCGTCTGGGCGAGCTCGGGGTGACGCTGCCGAGCCCGACGGCGCCCGCCTTCAACTATGTGCCGACCGTCCTCACCGGCAACCAGCTCTACATCTCCGGCCAGTTGCCCATGCAGGCGGGAAAGCTAGCCCAGGCCGGCCAGCTCGGCAGCGGCGCCGTCACGGTGGACGAGGGCCGCGAGGCGGCGCGGCTTTGCGCGATCAGCCTGCTCGTTCAGGCGAAGGCGGCGCTCGGCGAGCTCGATCGCGTCACGCGCGTCGTCAAGGTCGTCGGCTTCGTCAGCTCGACGCCCGAGTTCGGCGAGCAGCCGAAGGTGGTCAACGGCGCCTCCGACTTCCTCGTCGAGGTGTTCGGCGACCGCGGCAAGCACGCCCGCTCGGCGATCGGCGTCGCCGCCCTGCCCTTCGGCGCCTCGGTGGAGGTCGAAGCGATCTTCGAGGTCGAATAAGAGGTGGCCCCGCTCGAGGCGCTGTTCGCCCGACCGATCGCCCATCGCGGCCTGCACGACCGCGCCCGCGGCGTCATCGAGAACACGCCGTCGGCCGTCCGTGCTGCGGTGGAGGCCGGCTACGGCATCGAGGTCGACGTCCAGCGGACGGCCGAAGGGGAGGCGGTCGTCTTCCACGACGACACGCTCGACCGGCTGACCGAGGCGACCGGAGCGGTCGCCGCCTACGGCCTCGCGGAGCTGCGAAAGGTTCCGTTCCGCGAGACGAGCGACCGCTTTTGGACGCTCGAGGAGCTGCTCGAAGAGATCGCCGGCCGCGTGCCGCTGTTCGTCGAGATCAAGTCGCAGTTCGACGACGGGACACCACTCGCGTCGCGGGTCGGCGCCCGGCTCGCCGCCTATCGCGGCCCGGCAGCGGCCGAATCCTTCGACCCGCGCATGGTGGCGACGCTGCGCGCCGAGCAGCCGGGCCTGCCGCGCGGCATCATCGGCTGCGCCTTCGAGGACGACGAGGACTGGACCGAGCTCGGAGGCAGCCAGCGCTTCGCCATGCGCCATCTGCTGCACTGGCCGTCGACGCGGCCGGATTTCCTCTCCTGGGACGTGCACGATCTGCCGCGGGCGTCGGCGACGCTCGCCCGCAAGCTCGCCGGCACGCCGATCTCGACCTGGACGGTGCGCACGCCCGCCGACCAGGCGCGCGCCGGCCTCTACGCCGACCAGATGGTGTTCGAGGGATTTCGTCCGTAGGGGAATTCCCTCGTCGTCCTGCGGCTCGACCTCCCCGCTCGTCCTGCGGCTTTGCCTATCCGCTCGTCGTCCTGCGGCTCGACCGCAGGACCCATCTTTTCCGCGGGAGGGCAGTTGGATCCTGCGCTTTCGCGCAGGATGACGAGGGAGCTACTCCACCGTCACCGATTTGGCGAGGTTGCGCGGCTGGTCGACGTCGGTGCCCTTGAACACCGCCGTGTGGTAGGCGAGCAGCTGCACCGGGATGGCGTAGACCATCGGCGTGACGAAGGCATAGGACGACGGCACGACGATCGTGGCGAACGTCTCGCCGGCGTGCTTTTCTCCCTCCGCGTCGGTGATCAGCACGATCTTGCCGCCCCGCGCGGCGACCTCCTGCATGTTCGACAGCGTCTTCTCGAACAGGGGGTCGTAGGGCGCCAGCACCACCACCGGCACGTTCTCGTCGACGAGCGCGATCGGCCCGTGCTTCAGCTCGCCGGCGGCATAGCCCTCGGCGTGGATGTAGGAGATCTCCTTCAGCTTCAGCGCGCCCTCGAGCGCCACCGGATAGCTCGTGCCGCGACCGAGATAGAGCACGTCGCTCGCCTTGGCGAACGACTTCGCCAGCTCCTCGATCTGGGTCTCCAGCTTCAGCGTCTCGGCGAGGAGGCGCGGCAGCTCGATGAGCGCGCGGACGAGCTTCTGCTCGTCCGCCGGGCCGAGCACGCCGCGGTCGCGTCCGGCCGCCACCGCGAGGCAGGCGAGCACCGCGAGCTGGCAGGTGAAGGCTTTCGTCGAGGCGACGCCGATCTCCGGCCCCGCCAGCGTCGGGAAGATCACGTCGGACTCGCGCGCGATGGTCGAGCTCGGCACGTTGACGACGGCGCCGATCGACATGCCCTGCTCGCGGCAGTGGCGGAGCGTGGCGAGGGTGTCGGCCGTCTCGCCCGATTGCGAGATGAGCAAAGCGAGACCGCCCTCGACCAGCGGCGGCTCGCGGTAGCGGAACTCCGAGGCGATGTCGATGTCGACCGGCAGCCGGGCGAAGCGCTCGAACCAGTAGCGGCCGACAAGGCCGGCGAGATAGGCGGTGCCGCAGCCGGAGACGGCGAGCCGCTCGAGCTTGGCGAAGTCGATCCGCTTGCCGGGCAGCTGCACGGTCTCCCGCGCCATGTCGAGATAGTTGGCGAGCGTGTGCGCCACGACTTCGGGCTGCTCGTAGATCTCCTTGGCCATGAAGTGGCGGTGGTTGCCCTTGTCGACCATCATCGCCGAGGCGATGGTCCGCTGCGCCGGACGCTCGACGGTGGCGCCGCTCTCGTCGTGGAAGATGGCGCCCTTGCGCGTCACCTCGACCCAGTCGCCCTCTTCGAGATAGGCGATCATGTCGGTCATCGGCGCGAGCGCGATCGCGTCCGAGCCGACGAACATCTCGCCGTCGCCGTAGCCGACCGCGAGCGGGCTGCCGCGCCGGGCGGCGATCAGGAGGTTGTCGTCGCCCTGGAACAGGAAGGCGAGCGAGAAGGCGCCCCGCAGCTTCGGCAGCACGGCCGCCACGGCATCCTGCGGGCGCTTGCCGCGGCCGAGCTCGCGGCTGACGAGCTGCACGACGATCTCGGTGTCGGTGTCGGTCTCCGGCACGATGCCGTCCGCCTCGAGCTCCTCGCGAAGGGCGCGGAAATTCTCGATGATGCCGTTGTGCACGACGGCGACGCGCGCGGTCGCGTGCGGATGGGCGTTGCGCTCGGTCGGCGCGCCGTGCGTCGCCCAGCGCGTGTGGCCGATGCCGGCGGTGCCGCCGAGCGGCTCCTTGCCGAGCCGCTGCTCGAGGTTGCGCAGCTTGCCCTCGGCCCTGCGGCGGGTGAGGAACCCCTCCTCGAGGGTGGCGACGCCGGCCGAATCATAGCCGCGATACTCGAGCCGCTTCAGCGCCTCGACGATCAGCGGCGCCGCGGGTCCGCGGCCGAGCACTCCGACAATGCCGCACATGGATTCGTCTGCCTCGAGGTGTGGACGCGCGTGCTTTCGTGCACGGGAAGCTTTGCTTTTCCGCAAACAGTTCGGCGAAATTGCAGATGGCCGCTTTCTTCCCTCTCCCAGGGGGAGAGGGTGCCCGCGAAGTGGGCGGGTGAGGGGTTACGGAGTATCAGAACGAGCGCCTTACCCCCTCATCCGGCCGCTTCGCGGCCACCTTCTCCCCACGGGAGAAGGAAGAGAGCGGCGCCGTCATGCGCGACCAAGCAATACAGTCTCCTTCACCGGCCGGCTTCGCGCGCGCCCTCGCCCATCGGCAGAAGCGGCACGCCCGGCTCGCTGCGGGCGGCCGGCCGCGCCTGTGGAAGCGCCGCCTGCACCGGGATGCGCAGCACGGCCCGCAGGCCGGGCGCGTTGTCCTCGAG
>JAEZCD010000180.1 GCA_023430145.1 Pseudomonadota bacterium | reverse complement strand
GCCTTCGGACATGGCCGCCGCGGTCCGCGATTTCCCGCCTTTCGCCAAGACCCTCACGGCTTCTTCGGAGGGCCGATCAGCGGGGTCTTCACCGGCACGGCGGCGCCGATCAGGGCGACGAGGCCGTCGCCGCCGGCGACCGGGTCGAGCGTTCCGCGGAGGCGTAAATCCGCTCTCACCACCTCCCGGCTTGCAGGCTCCGGATGCCCTGGTTATATTACCGGGCATAATTCCGGAGAGCCGAATGAGCAAGAGTCCGCAGCGCCGAGCGATCGACAACTACCGGAACCGCTTGGCCGAGCGGGGCATGGCGCGTTTCGAAGTCGTCGGACGCGACATCGATCGCGAGTTGGTTCGCACTGTAGCACGCCGGCTCGCGGAAGGTGGCCCCGACGCCCACCGCCTGCGCGCCGCCGTCGAGGCGAACGTCGGCGGCGAGCCGCCCAAGAAGGGCGGCATCCTCAAGGCGCTCTTGGCATCGCCCCTGATCGGCTCCGCTCTCGATCTGACCCGCCCGCGTGAGGAAGGACGGCGGGTCGACATTTGATGCGTTATCTGCTCGACACCAACATCATCAGCAACTTCACCAAGCCGGCTCCCTCCGAATCGCTGATCGCCTGGATGGCGGAGCAGTCCGACGATGATCTCTTCATCGCATCGCTGACCGTCGCCGAAATCTGGCGAGGCGTGCTCGAGAAGCCGGCCGGGAAGCGTCGCGATCAGCTCGATGCTTGGTTCAGCGGTCCCCAGGGGCCTCGGGCGCTCTTCGCGGGCCGTATCCTCGCCTTCGACGAAAAGGCCGGGCTGGCCTGGGCCGAGCTGATGGCCGCAGGGAAGGCCAGCGGCCGTCCGCGAAGCGCCCTCGACATGATCATCGCTTCGATCGCGGCGGCCAACGACTGCACCCTCGTCACGGACAACGAACGCGATTTCGTGGGAATCGAAATCTTCAACCCGATCCGCACGCCGCGCTGATGGTCGCCGCGGGCGGGCGCCGATCGCCGATCCTGGCTTGCCGCCCGATACTCGCCGCCCACCCCCCTCACGGCCGCCGCGGTGGACCGATCAGCGGCGTCTTCACCGGCACGCCGCCGCCGATCAGGGCGACGAGGCCGTCGCCGCCGGCGACCGGGTCGAGCGTCTTCCAGTTGTTGGCGACCCAGAGATTGCCCGAGGAATCGACCGAGACGCCGGTCAGGTGCTGAAAGCCCTGGCTGCGAAAGCCGCCCTTCGGCGAGATGATGTCGCCGGTCTGGCTGCCGGGCGGGCAGGTCTCGACGCGCCGCCCGCAGATCTTCGTCACCCGCTTGACGAGGAAGCCGGCCACCCAGACGTTCTCGTCGCCGTCGAGCGCGAGCCCCCAGGTGCCCTCCATGCTCGGCGCGGTGATCGGCGAGCCGAAAATCTGGTTGCCGTCATTGTCGAGCGCCCAGACGCCGTTGGTGAGGAAGTCGGCCACCCAGACATTGCCGGCGCGATCCACCGCGATCCCCTTCGGCGAGGATTTTTTCGCGAGGAAGAAGGGCGAGCCGGGGTAGGGGGCACCCGTCGGGTCGAGCTTGGTCACGCTGCCGTTCTTGCCGGCATTGGCGACGAAGAGATTCCCGGCGAGGTCGATCGCGGAGGCGAACGGCTTCTCGATGCCGCCCTTCTTGAACACCTGCGGGTTGTCGCGGTTGCCGCCCGGGAACATCACGATGCGGTTGTTGCCGTTGCTCGCCGCCCAGACATTGCCGTCGAAGTCGACGGTGGTGCCCTGCACCTTGTCGAGCTGCTTCTTGGCGAAGCCGTCGGTCGTGTAGGGCTTGCCGAGCTTGTTGAACTCCGACATCGAGCCGCCGGTGTAGTTGCCGACCCAGACGTCGCCCTTCTTCGTGACGGCGATGCCCCAGCCTGTGCCGTCGAGGCCGCCGCTGGTGATCGGGCTGCCGAAGATCGGCTTGCCGATCGGGTCGAGCACCGTCAGGCGGTTGCTGGCGGTCGTCGCCGGCGGCATGAAGTTGTTCGTCACCCAGATCTTGCCGTCCTTGTCGAAGGCCATGGCGCCCGGGCCGTCGAAGCCGCCGCCGGTGAACTTCAGGGCGATCGTCCACGCGTTCGGGCCGTCGTGCAGCAGCGGCCGGTAGGGCGCTCCCTTCGGCACGAGAGCGAACAGCGCGGCGGCGTTCGCCCCCGGATGGAGCGCGATGCTCTGCGCAGCGGTAAGGGTATTGATCGGCGTCAGGCCGCCGGGCGGCGTCGCGGCGAGGAACAGCGGCGCGCAGGCCGCCTCCGAGCGGACGCAGGTCGACAGGATGCTGGCGAGGCTGTTCAGCGTCGCCAGCGCCTCGGTCTTCGGCCCGTTCGGCGGCAGGGCGATCACCGCGCCGGGCTTGCCCTCGGAACTGGCGAGATTGGCGAACATGGCGCCGGCATTCGGAAGTCCCGGCGCCGGTCCGGACACCAGCCTACCGTCGAGGAAGTGGGCGAGCGCGTAGGCGCCGGCGACGGTGGTGAGCTCGTTGATCTGTGCGAATAGCGGCGGCGTGCCGACCACCGTGAGGAGGCGAATGGAGTCGTTGTTGCTCGCGCCTCCCGTCTTGCCGCCCTCGGCGATGGCGTAGACCACCTCGTCGGGGTCGAGCGTCGTGTACTTCAGCTGGAAATTGCCGACCGCGTTCGTCTTGCCCTGGGCGAGGACGCGCGGCGAGCCGCTGCCGGCGCCATAGAGGGTGACCGCGGAGCCGGCGATCGGAATGTCCCCCGAGGCGACGCGGCCGAAGAGCGTTCCATCCGCGTGCGCGAGCCCGATGCCCTGCGCGAGCGCCAGAGCCACGGTCGGAGCCAGGTATCGCGACGCCATCCGTCATCCCCCCATTGCGGCCCAAGCTGAGCCTTTACGGGGACGATGTATAACGCAGCCGACGGTTTGATGAAGGTCCTCGTCGGACGACGGTAGCGAAGTGGTGAACGGTCCGCATGGGCGCTGATGAGGTCGGCGTGCGAGCACGGCATTCCGGGGCGCATTCGCCGCACGTCCTGCGGAGAATGCGCCCCGTATTCGCCGCACGCCGGATGTCGCCCGGCTACGCCTTCAGCCGCGCGGTGTTGTCGCGGGCGTAGGTCTCGAGCGAGCGCGGCGGCTTGCCGGTGAGCGTCTCGACCGCGTCGGTGACCGCGGCGTTCCAGCCCTCGCGAACCGTGTGGAAGATCATCGCGAGGAAGCGGGCATAGACCTCCGGCACGCCGGCGCCGGTGAGGATGCCGACAAAGGTCTCGTCGTCGATCGGCTCGTAGGCAACCGGCCTGCCGACGACGGGCGAGAGGATCGCGGCCGCCTCGGCATAGCTCAGCGCCGCCGGGCCGGTGAGGACGAATGCTCCGCCGTCGAAGCGGTCGCTCGTCAGCGCCGCGGCGGCCGAGGCGGCGACGTCGCGAGTGTCGATGAAGCTCGTCTTGCCGTCGCCGGCCGGCAGCGCGATGCGCCCGTGGTCGATGCCCGGCTTCCAGAAGGTGTGGAAATTGTCCGCGAACCAGTTCGGCCGCAGGATCACATGCGGCGTGCCGCTCCGGATCAGCGCCAGCTCCACCTGCCGATAGGGGATGTTGTCGTCGGCGTCGACGCCGAAGGCGGTCTGCAGCACGACCTTCACCCCGCGCGCCACCGCCGCCGCGATCACCGGGCCGAGCAGCCCCTTCGGGTGTTGCCGCCCGGAAGCATCACGAACGCCCGGTCGACGCCGTCGAGCGCGGCCGGGATGGTCGACGGATCGGCGAAGTCGAAGACGACCCCTTCGGCGCCGCCCTGCGGCTTGCCGGTGCGGGAGGCGGCCTTGACGGCCTCGCCCTTCGCCAGCAGCGCTTCCACGAGCGGCCGGCCGACATTGCCGGTTGCGCCCAGAACCAGAATCTTGCCCATCGCGCTTCGTCCTCTTAGTATCGGATGGATACCACGTATCGATCGGACACATACCGTCGGCGGCGATGTCGGAAAAGAGAGCACTTTCCGCTCACCAGGTTTCCGCGAGGAAACCGGGTGTCATCCCGAAGTCCGCAACAGACGCAGCCGTGTTTTGTTACGACGTCTATGAGGATCGCTGTCCGACCAGGATGGTTCTGGATCGCATCGCCGACAAGTGGGCGGTGCTGATCCTGCACCGGCTCGAGGACGAGCCGCTCCGCTTCAATCGCCTGCGGCGCGAGATCAAGGGGGTGTCGCAAAAAGTCCTGTCGCAGACCTTGAAAAAACTGGAGCGTGATGGGCTCGTCGCGCGACGCATTTTCGCGACCGTGCCGGTGACGGTGGAGTATTCCTTGACGCCGCTCGGCCGCACGCTGACCGAGACGGTGGCGGCGCTCGCGCACTGGGCCGAGCACAACATCGAGGCCGTGCTCGCCGCGCAGGCCGCCTACGACGCGGCGGCTGGCGCGTAGGCTTCAGCGGAACAGCGGCGCCACCGCCATGCCGCGGGCCGTTCCGCCGGCCGCGATGCTCAGCATCGGCACGCCGTAGAGCCGCTCGAGCATGAGGGGCGTCACGATCTCCTCGACGGGCCCGAACAGCGTCTCGCCGTCCGGCAGCATCAGCAGGGCGTCGTCGGCGGCGGCGAGGGCGTGGTTGGGCTCGTGCGTGGTGAAGACGATCGCCTTGTCGCCGCGCGCCCCGAGCGTGCGCAAGAGGCCGAGCAGCCGCGACTGATTCTTGAGGTCGAGCGCGCTGCCGGGCTCGTCGAGCAGCAGCGCCGGCGATCCCGTCGCCAGCGCCCGCGCCATCAGCACGAGCTGGCGTTCGCCGCCCGACATGCGGCCCGTGCGGGCGCCTGCGAGATGGCCGGCGCCGACCTCGGCCAGGCATTGCACCGCGAGCGCGCGATCGGCAGCCGTGGGCTGGCCGAAGAGGCCGAGCTGCCCGCCGCGGCCCATCAGCGCCACCTCGAGGGCGCTCAATCCCTCGTCGAGCGTCGTGCTCTGCGGCACATAGCCGAGAATCGATGGTGCCGTGCGGCTGCCGTCGACCAGCGGCACCGTCCCGAGGATGCAGCGCAGGAGGGTCGTCTTGCCGCGCCCGTTCGGTCCGAGGATGGCGAGGATGCGCCCGCACGGCACGGAAAGATCGAGGTCGCGGAACAGCCAGCGCGTGCCGTAGCGCATGGCGGCGTTGCGGAGCGCGATCATGCCGGCCGCTCGCGATAGTACCGCCGGAGGAGGATTGCGAACACCGGGGCGCCGATGATGGCGGTGAGCACGCCGAGCGGGATTTCGGCCGCCGTCGCGGTGCGGGCGACGGTATCGACGATGACCAGGAAGGCGCCGCCGCCGAATGCCGAGGCGGGGATCAGGATGCGATTGTCCGAGCCGACGAGAAAGCGGATCAGATGCGGGACGACGAGCCCGATCCAGCCGATGATTCCGGCGACCGCGACCTGGCTGCCGATGATCAGCGCGACGAGCACGAAGACCAGCCAGCGCTCGCGGTCGGGATGGGCGCCGAGGCTGCGCGCCTCCGCATCCTCGAGCGACAGGATGTTGAGCCGGAAGCGCAGCGCCAGAAGCCCGGCGAGGCCGAGGCCGAGGCCGGGCGCGGCGAGCAGCAGCCGCTCCCAGGTCGCGGTGCTGAACGAGCCCATCAGCCAGAAGACGATCGCCTGCAGCGTGCCGTTCGGATCGGCGAAGAACTGCAGGAGCGCGACGAAGGCGCCGAACAGCGCGCCGACGACGAGGCCGGCCAGCACGATGGTGATCGGCTCGCTGCGCCCGTCGATCCGGGCGAGGAAGCCGACGAGGACGAGCGCCATGAGGCCGGCGACGAAAGCGAAGCCGAGCAGCGCGGCGCCCGACAAGCCGAGCGAGATGGCGAGCGCGCCGCCGAAGGCGGCTCCCGGCGAGATGCCGAGGATCTGCGGCGCCACGAGCGGATTGCGGAAGACGCTCTGCAGCGCCGCGCCGGACGCGGCGAGCCCGGCCCCGCAAAGCGCCGCGAGCAGCACGCGCGGCAGGCGGACGAGCAGCACGATGCGCTCGTCCATGGCGGCGACGGCCTCGCCAGGGCTCGCTGCCGCGCTCGCCAGGATCTCGGCGAGCCGCACCAGCGGGATCGGGAACCGGCCGAGCACCAGCGC
>JAEZCD010000164.1 GCA_023430145.1 Pseudomonadota bacterium | reverse complement strand
GCCGTTGCCGCCGCGGCCCGGAGCGACCGCGACCGAATAGAGCCGCGCCCGCGTCGCCCCGGCGCGCCGCAGCAGCAGGAAATAGCCGGCCACCTCGCCCGCATCCTCGGCCACATGCACGGCGCCGCGGGAAAAATGATGCCGCAGGGCGCGGCGCGACAGGCGGTCGGTCGCGAAGACCGCCTGCTCGATGGCGAGGACGGCGTCGAGGTCGGCGGGGGCGGCCGGCCGGATCAGGAGCACGGGGCGAGCCGCACCGGATCGGCCGGCCGGCCGAGGCGCTCGGCGATGGTGGCGCAGCCGTCGGCGGCGCAGAGCGTCCAGGCGCCCGCCCCCGGATCCTGGCGCAGCAGCAGCTCCGGGACCGCGGTGCCCGGCCGCCAGCGATAAAAACCGTCGCGCAGCACGGCCTCGGGCGGCGGCTCCATGCCGGCGCCGGACCCCTGCACGCGCGCTTCGACGAGCACCAGCCGGTCCGGCGCGACGCGCCAGTCCTCCTCCCACCGGGTTTTTTGCACCGTGTGCGTCCAGGCTAGCGTGAAGGCGAGGCCGGCTATGCGGACGAGAGCGTCAGCGCCGGCGATGCAGAGCGCGGTCACTCGGCCGCCTGTTTCGCCGGCGCCCGCGCGACGGCGCCGCGGCTCCGCCAAAAGTGCCAGGCGAGGAAGGCCGCCGCGGCGGCGAAGCCGATCTCGTCGGTCAGCGGCAGCGCGACGATCAGCGTCGCCGCGGCCGCGAAGGCCCAGAGCCGCTCCCAGATCGCCAGCGGCGCGCGCAAGAAGCCGACGGCGGTCGCGGCCCAGAGGATGATCGCCAGGACGGCCTTGAAGACGACGTAGACCACCGCCGCCGCGAAGCCGATCTTGGCCGCCATCGGATCCCCGTCCTGCAGCATCAGCGCCGGCGCGTAGACGGCCATGAACGGCACCACGTAGCCGGCGAGCGCGATGCGGGTGGCGATCCAGCCGATCGTCTGCCCGGAGACGCCGGCGATCGGGGCCGCCGCGAAGGCGGCGAGCGCCACCGGCGGCGTCAGGTCGGCCATGATGCCGAAGTAGAAGACGAACATGTGGCTCACCATCAGCGGCACGCCGAGCGCGAGCAGCGCCGGGCCGGCGATGGCGGCGGTGATGATGTAGTTCGGGATGGTCGGCAGCCCCATGCCGAGCACGAGACAGGCGAGCATCGTCAGCACCAGCGACAGGAAGAGCGAGTCCTCGCCGATGTCGACGATGAAGCCGGCGAAGGTGGTGGCGATGCCGGTCAGCGTGAAGATGCCGATCATGGTGCCGACGAGTGCGCAGGCGACGCCGACCGGCAGCGCGTTGCGGGCGCCGTCGGCGAGCGCGTCGCGGCAGACGAGCAGCGTCTCCCGCCCGCCCTTGAAGAGCAGGCAGGCGCCGATCAGCACCGCGAGGGTGACGATGACGACATTGATGCCGTAGCGGAAGAAGGTCGCCGCGATCACGCCGAGCGCGATCCAGAAGGCGATGCGGATCGCCTGCGGCCCGAGCTGCGCGGCGAGCGGCGCGCCGAGAATCATCAGCGCCGTCAGCGCGAGGCCGACCGTGCCGGCGAACAGCGGCGTGTAGCCGGAGAACAGGAGCCAGACGAGCGCGACCAGCGGCAGCAGCAGGTACCAGCGCTGGACGAGGGCGCGCAGCGCGCTCGGGCACTGGTCCTTCGGCATGCCGAGGAGGCCGTGCTTGCCGGCCTCGAGGTGCACCATGACGAAGACGGTGAGGAAGTAGAGGACGGCCGGGATGATCGCCGCCGTCGCCACCTCGGCATAGGGCACGTTGATCGTCTCGGCCATGATGAAGGCGACGGCGCCCATCACGGGCGGCATGATCTGGCCGCCCATCGAGGCGGTGGCCTCGACGGCGCCCGCGAAGGCGGGGCGGTAGCCGAAGCGCTTCATCAGCGGGATCGTGAACTGGCCGGTCGAGACGACGTTGGCGATGCCCGAGCCGTTGATCGTCCCCATCAGCGCCGAGGAGACGACCGAGACCTTCGCCGGCCCGCCGGTCGTGTGGCCGACGGTGCCGAGCGCGAGATCCGTGAAGAGGGCGATCATGCCGGCGCGCTCGAGGAAGGCGCCGAACAGGATGAACAGGAAGATGTAGGTCGAGGAGACGTAGACCGGCGTGCCGTAGATTCCCTCGGTGCCGAGATAGAGCTGGTCGACCACTTGCGCGAAGTCGAACGGGCGGTGGTCGAACGGCGCCGGCAGATGCTGGCCCCAGAGGCCGTAGGCGACGAAGGCGGCGCAGATCAAGGGCAGCGCCGGGCCCATCAGCCGCCGGCTGCCCTCGAAGACGAGGGCGATGACGATCACGCCGACGACGATGTCGGCGGTCGTCGGATCGCCGGCGCGCAGGATCAGGTCCTCGTAGAACACCCAGTGGTAGAAGCTGAGCACGAAGGCGAGGAGGCCGAGCCCCCACAGGAAGGCGAAGCGGGCCCACTCGCCCGGCCGGCTGTTGGCGGCAAGCGCGAAGACGAGCAGCAGCAGAAAGCCGACATGCACCGAGCGGACGATCTGGCTCGGCCAAAAACTGTAGGCGGAGGAGACGAGCTGGAAGACCGAGAAGGCGATGGCGATGCCATAGGTGGCGTGCGCCGGCCAGCCGCGCCCCCAGCGGACGTCCATGGCGACGTCGTCGAGGATGGGGCCCTTCTCGGCCTCTGCGGAGAGCGTCGTCATCGGTCGGCAGCCACCTCTTCCCGTCCGAACATCCAGGCTCCCGCCGACCATGGCACGGCCGCGCGCGCCGATGAAGCCCGCCGCCGCCGTCCGTTCGGCGGAGGCGGGCGGAGCAAGCTCGGGCCTTGCCCGAACCGGCCGCAACGCCTCTAAGATGGCGCCGACCGCCCATCCCTCCCCGACGAATCGATCCCCGCTTTGACCCCGTCCGACTTCATCCGCAAATGGAGCGACAGCGAGCTGCGCGAGCGCCAGGGCTCGCAGGAGCATTTCCTCGACCTTTGCCGCCTGCTCGGCGAGCCGACCCCGGCGGAGGACGATCCGAAGGGCGAGCGCTACTGCTTCGAGCGCGGCGCAGAAAAAGCCGGCGGCGGCGACGGCTGGGCGGACGTCTGGCGAAAAGGCTGCTTCGGCTGGGAATACAAGGGCCGGCACAAGAACCTCGACGCCGCGTTCCGCCAGCTCCAGGCCTATGCACCGGATCTGGAGAATCCGCCCTACCTCGTCGTCTGCGACATGGAGCGGATCATCGTCCGCACCAATTGGACGAACACGGTCTCCGAGAGACACGAGCTTTCGCTCGAGGACCTGCGCGACGCCGGCAAGCGTGAGCTGCTGCGCCAGGTCTTCCAGGGCTCCGACAGGCTGAAGCCGGGCATCACGCCGCAAGAGCTGACGGCGAAGGCCGCCCTCAGCTTCGGCGAGCTCGGCCGCCGGCTGCAGGAGCGCAAGCACCCGCCGCGGGCGGTCGCGCATTTTCTCAACAAGCTCATCTTCTGCATGTTCGCCGAGGATGCCGAGCTGCTGCCGAAGGGCCTCTTCACGCGCACCATCCGGTCGACGCTGCAGCGTCGGCCGCAATTCGCCGAGCGGCAGCTGCGCGAGCTGTTCGCCAAAATGGCCGACAAGGAGGACCGCTTCTTCGGCGCCGACTTCATCCGCTGGTTCAACGGCGGCCTGTTCGGCGACGAGGACACCCTGCCGCTCGCGGCGGAGGATTTGCGGCTGATCGTCGATCTCGCCGAGAACCACGACTGGTCGGAGATCGACCCGGCGATCTTCGGCACCATGTTCGAGCAGGCGCTGAAGGCCACGCGGGAGCGCCCGGCGCTCGGCGCCCACTACACCGACCGCGAGAAGATTTTGAAGATCGTCGAGCCGGTCATCGTCCGCCCCCTGGAGGCGGAGTGGGCGGCGGCTAAGGCGGAGATCGAGGCGGCGCTGGCGGACGCGCGCGCCGCCGAGGACGAGCGGAAGGCCCTGCTGGATCGGGCGGCGTCGCTGCTGCGCGAGGGCCGCGAGGCGGCGAAGGCGGGCGAGGCCGCGCGCCGCAAGGAGCTGGATCGGATCGGCAAGCGCCGGATGGCCGCGCTCGGCGCCGCGCGGGACCGGCTGGAAACCCATCTCGCCCGGCTCGGCGCGTTCCGCGTGCTCGATCCGGCCTGCGGCTCCGGCAACTTCCTCTATGTCGCGCTTCATGCGCTGATGCGGCTCGAGCGGCGGGCGCTCGCCGATGCCGACCGGCTCGGCTTGGCCGTGCCGGCGGCCCGTGTCGGCCTCAACGCGGTGAAGGGCATCGAGATCGAGCCCTATGCCGCCGAGCTGGCGCGGCTCACCCTGTGGATCGGCTATCTGCAATGGCTGCGGAGGAACGAGCCGGGCGGCATCGAGGACCCGGTCCTGTCGCCGCTCGACCAGATCGAGAACCGCGACGCGCTGCTGAACCCGGACGGCACCGAGGCCGAGTGGCCCGCTTCCGACGTGATCATCGGCAATCCGCCGTTCCTCGGCGGCAAGCGCCTGCGGACCGGCCTCGGCGACGACAAGGTCGAGCGCCTGTCGAGACCTTTCGCGGCCGCGTGCCGGCCGAGGCCGATTTCGTCACCTATTGGGTTGCGAAGGCGTGGGAGGCGATCGGAGCGGGCCGCAGCGAGCGGGCCGGCCTCGTGACGACCAACTCGATTCGCGGCGGCGCCAACCGCCGCGTGCTCGACCCGATCGCCGACGCCGACGCGATCCGCGACGCCTGGGCCGACGAGCCGTGGATTCTCGACGGCGCCGCGGTGCGCGTGTCGATGATCGGGTACGGGAGGGGATTTGCGGAGCGGCGGCTGGAGGGCGTGCCGACGGACGCGGTCAATGCCGACCTCACCGGTGCGCGGGTCGACCTCACGCAAGCGGAGCGGCTTCGGGAGAATGCCGGCGTCGCTTTCATGGGCGACACCAAGGGCGGCGCGTTCGACATTCCGGGCGAACTCGCGCGCGATTGGCTGCGGCTTCCTCTCAACCCGAACGGCCGTCCGAACAGCGTGGTCCTGAAGCCATGGCGCAATGCAATGGATCTGACCCGCCGTCCCGCGGACAAGTGGATCATCGACTTCGGCTGGTCGATGGGCAAGGCGGAGGCGGCGCTCTACGAGACGCCGTTTCGATATGCGCTCGTCGCTGTGCGGCCGGAGCGATCACGAAACAAGCGCGAGGCCTACCGTATTTATTGGTGGCGCCATGTAGAGCCCCGACAGGGGATGTGGGCCGCCACTGGCAGCTCGCCCGCCTACCTCTGCACTCCGACCGTCGCGAAGCATAGGATGTGGGCGCGGTTTCCTGCTGGTATTTGTCCGGACCACCAATTAATCGTGGTCACCCGCGATGACGACACGGCCTTCGGTATCCTTCACTCGCGCTTCCACGAGTGCTGGGCGCTGCGACTCGGCACGTGGCTCGGCGTCGGCAACGATCCCCGCTACACCCCCTCCACCACCTTCGAAACCTTCCCCTTCCCCGAAGGCCTCACCCCCAACATCCCCGCTGAAGCCTATGCGAACGATCCCCGCGCCGTCGCCATCGCGCAAGCCGCGGCCGAGCTGAACCGGCTGCGGGAGAATTGGCTCAACCCGGAGAATCTCGTCGTCCGGGTGCCGGAAATCGTGCCGACCGCGGCGCCGGGGGAGGAGCCGAAGAAATATCCGGACCGCATCCTCCCGCGCGACGAGGCGGCGGCGAAGGAGCTGAAGAAGCGCACCCTCACCAATCTCTACAACGAGCGGCCGGCCTGGCTCGACAATGCGCACAAGCGCCTCGATGCCGCCGTCGCCGCCGCCTATGGCTGGCCCGCGACCCTGTCGGACGAGGAGATTCTCGAACGGCTGTTCGCCCTGAACCAGGCGCGCGCGGCGGCGGGCCGGTGAGGCCGCTACGCCGCCCGCAAGGCGGCGTGAGGGGACGCACCCCTCTTCCCTCTCCCATGGGGAGAGGGTGCCGCCGAAGGCGGCGGGTGAGGGGGTACGGAGTATCAGGACGAGCGCGGTAACCCCTCATCCGGCCGCTTCGCGGCCACCTTCTCCCCCTGGGAGAAGGGAAGAGTGAGAGAGCGGCGCCCCCTACATCCCAACCCCCTTCTCCTTGAAGTACTTCTCGGCGCCGGGGTGCAGCGGCACCGGCAGGCCCTTGGCGGCCGTCTCGAGCTTGATGTCCTTGGCGGCGGCGTGCGCGGCCTGCAGCTGCGGCAGGTTCTCGAACGTCTCCTTGGTCATCGCGTAGACGAGGTCGTCCGGCAGGCTCGCGCGGGTGACGAGATAGTTGACGACGCCGGCCGTCTTCACGTCGGCCGTCTGGCCCTTGTAGGTGCCGGCCGGGATGGTCGTCTCGACATAGGGCGCGCCGATCTTCTGCACGACCTCGGCCGGCACCTCGACGATGACGACGTCGACCGAGGAGGCGAGGTCGCGGATCGAGGCGACGCCGAGCCCGGCCGACTGCAGGGTGGCGTCGAGCTGCCGGTTCTTCATCAGGTCGACCGATTCGGCGAAGGGCAGGTACTCCACCTTGCCGAGATCCTTGTAGGAGATGCCGGCGGCGCCGAGGATGGCGCGGGCGTTCAGCTCGGTGCCGGACTTCGGCGCCCCGACCGAGAGCCGCTTGCCCTTCAGATCGGCCAGCGTCTTGATGCCGGAATCCTTGGAGGCGACGATCTGCACGAAGTTCGGATAGATGGCGGCGATGCCGCGCAGCTTGTCGAGCTTGGCCTTGAAGCCGGCCTCCGCCTCGCCCTTCCAGGCGAAGTCGAGGCTGTCGCCGAGCGTGAAGGCGATCTCGCCCTTGCCGTCATTGAGGAGGACGAGGTTCTCCACCGAGGCCTTGGTCGCCTGCACGGAGGGGCGGGCGCCGGGGATCTTGTCGCCATAAACCTTCGAGAGCGCGACGCCGAGCGGATAGTAGACGCCGGACGTGCCGCCGGTCAGCACGTTGACGAAGGTGTCGGCGGCCTGGGCGGGCGAAAGGGCGAGCGCCGCGGCGACGGAAAGACCCGCCAGACGACCGGTGAAGCGTGGGATCGGCATAAAATTCCTCCCGGATGGTTGCGCCGTCCGATGCGGCAGGTTTTGCAGGATGCGGGAGGCGCGATATTTAACCGGGGGGTGTCGAAACGCGAGCGGAAATGCGTGAACTTGCCGTGAGACCATCGATCGACACGGCGGCGGACCCGAGCCCGCTCGACCGCCGGTCTTTCTTGCAACGCTCGGCCGCCGCCGCGGCGATGCTCGGTGCCTCGGCGAGCGGCGCCCGCGCGGCCGAGGATCCGCTCGCATGGGAGCGGCTCGTGGAGGCCGCGCAACGCCTCGCCCGGGCGCCCTTTGCGGGCGACCGGGCCGCGCCGCCGGTGCGGGCCGGCCATGCGGTCTTCCTCGGCGAGGAGGTCCGCGTCGCCGGCGATCCCGGCCGCTTCGGCATCTCCGCGGGAATCTTCGCGGTGGGGCTGGAGGCCGACGGCCTGGCGGAACGTCCGCGCTTCCGAAGCCTCCGGGTCCGTGGCGGCGCCGACACGCCCATCGTCCTTGCGCTGCTCGATTCGCCCTCGGCTGCGGGGGCCGCCCGGCTGCGGCTCGCGGCAGGCGGCCGGAGGATGCGGATCGAGGCGCGGCTGTTCTTCCGCACCGCCGTCGAGCGGCTCGCGCTCGCCCCCTGCTCGGCGCTGGTCGAGCCCGCCTCGCCGACCGGCGCCGCCGTTCTCGAGGCCGACCGGCTCGTCCTCGCCGCCGCCGCGGGCACGACGGCGCGCCCGCTGGAAGTGCCGGCGCGGCCGGTTCTGTCCCGATTTCCGGCCGAAAAGCTCCGGCACTTCGGCCTGACGCTCGAGCCCGGGGCGGCCCCCGTCGGCGCGCGGCCGCCGAGCCTCCTCGTCGAGCCCTCGAACGACTGGGGAGCGGGGAATATCCGGCTCGCCGAGGCGCCGGCCGCCGACGAATTCCGCGACAATGTCGCCGTCGCCTTCGTGCCCCGCCGCACTTTCGCCGCGGGCGCCTCGTTTGCCTATCGCTACGCTCTCGATTGGACGGCGGCCGACGCGCCGCGCATCGCATGAGGTCCGCCTTGCCGACCCGACGCACCTTCGTCAAGCTCGCCCTCGCCGCCCAGGCTGCCGGCCTCCTCGGCATCCGCTCGGCCGCCGCGGCCGAGCTGCGGCTCGGGCCGCCGCAGTCGTTCTCCTTCGACAGCCTCACGGAGCATGCGCGCGAGCTCGCGGCCAGGGACTACGTGCCGCCGCCGCGGCCGGACCCGGAGATCGTCGCCCGAATCGACTACGACGCGCACGGCAAGCTGAAGTTCCGCCCCGAATTCGCGCTCTGGGGCGATGGCTCGAGCGCCTTCCCGATCACCTTCAAGACGGTCGGAAAATTCTTCCCCAAGACGGTCCGCATGCATGCGGTGGAGGCCGGCCAGGCGCGCGAGATCCTCTACGATCCGGCCTATTTCACCGTCGCCCCGGACAGCCCGGCCGCAAAACTCGCCAACGAGCCCTCCGCCTTCGCCGGCTTCTGGGTGATGGAGCCGCCGAGCAAGGGCGACTGGCAGAAATTCGAGCCGTGGACGACCTTCCTCGGCGCCTCCTATTTCCGCGCCATCGGCGAGCTCGGCCAGGTCGGCCTTTCGGCCCGCGGTATCGCCCTCTCGCCGGGCGGCGGCGGGCCGGAGGAGTTCCCGGACTTCGTCGGCTTCTGGTTCGAGAAGGCGGCGCCCGGCAGCGACCTGCAGATCGTCTACGCGCTGCTCGACAGCCCCTCGATCGCCGGCGCCTACCGGTTCCTCCTGAAGCGGACCGGCGGCACGGTGATGGACATCGACGCGCGGCTGTTCATGCGGCGCTCGGTCGACCGGCTCGGCATCGCCCCCTTGACCGCCATGTACTGGTTCTCCGAGACCGCCAAGGGCACGCTCGTCGACTGGCGGCCGGAGGTGCACGATTCGGACGGCCTCGGCCTCTATACCGGCGCCGGCGAGCGCATCTGGCGGCCGCTCAACAATCCGCGGCGCATCGTCGTCTCGAGCTTCTTCGACACCGATCCGCGCGGCTTCGGCCTCCTGCAGCGCGACCGGGCCTTCAACAACTATCTCGACGGCGTGCGCTACGAGGACCGTCCCTCGCTCTGGGTCGAGCCGCTCGGTGGCGGCTGGGGCCGCGGCGCCGTGCAGCTCGTCGAGATCCCGACCGACGACGAGATCCACGACAACATCGTCGCCATGTGGGTTCCCGAGAAGCCGCCCGCCGCGGGCGACGCGCTCGCCTACTCCTACCGGCTCTACTGGCTCGACGACGAGCCGGGCGAACGCCATCTCGGCCGCGTGGTAGCGACGCGGATCGGCCGCGGCGGTACCGCCCGCCGGCCGCGCCCGGGCGGCCGCAACTTCGTGGTCGACTTCCAGGGTCCGGCGCTCGACGGCATCCCGGCGGGAGCGCCGGTCGAGGCCGTGATCTCGACCACGGGAGGCGAGATCGTCGACACGCAGGTCGAGCCCGCGCCGACCAGCGCGCCGGGCGTCTGGCGGGTGCGGTTCGACCTCGTCGCAACCCAGGGCGGAACCCCGGTCGAGCTGCGCTGCTTCCTCAGGCGCGGTGGCGAGACCCTCACCGAAACGTGGCTGTACCAGTACGATCCGATCGTGGCGAGTTGAGCGTCTCGTGCGTTCACCCCGCGACGAAACGGAAGCGATCGGGAGTGTGATGCTGGACCGACGGTCTTTTGCGAAACTGGCGCTCGCCGCCAATGCGGCGCTGCTGCTCGGCGGATCGGCGCGCGCCAGCGGCGGCCTGCGCTTCGGGCCGGCGACGCCGTTCACCTTCGAGCTCCTGGTCGAGCGGGCGCGGGCGCGGGCGGGCGCGCCCTATGCGCCGCCGCCGCGTCCCGATCCGGCGATCGTCGCCGAGCTCGACTATGACGGACACCGCGACGTGCGCTTCAAGCCGGAGCGCGCGCTGTGGAGCGACAGCCGAAAAGCCTTCGCGGTGACCTTCGAGCATGTCGGCCGCTACTTCCCGCAGACCGTGCGCATGAACGCCGTCGAGGGCGATGTCGCACGCGAGATTCTCTACGATCCGGCCTATTTCGCGATGCCGGCCGGCCATCCGGCCGAGCGCCTCGCCGAGCAGCCCTCCGCCTTCGCGGGCTTCTCGATCAACGAGCCGAGCAAGTCCGGCGACTGGATGGCGCTCGAGCCCTGGACCGTGTTCCTCGGCGCATCCTATTTCCGCGCCTCGGGCGAGTACGCCCAGGTCGGGCTTTCGGCGCGCGGCATCGCCATCGGCACGGGCGATCCGAGGCCGGAGGAGTTTCCGGACTTCGTGGAGTTCTGGTTCGCCCCGGCCGAGAGCCGGGACGAGCCGGCGACCGTGTTCGCCCTGCTCGACGGGCCGTCGGTGGCCGGCGCCTACCGCTTCGACCTCCGGCGGACGAAGGGCGTCGTCATGGACATCGAGGCGCGGCTGTTCCCGCGCCGGCGCATCGAGCGGCTCGGCATCGCGCCGCTGACCTCGATGTACTGGTTCTCGGAGACCGCCAAGCCGGCGATGATCGACTGGCGGCCCGAGGTGCACGATTCGGACGGCCTCGCCATGTGGACCGGAACCGGCGAGCGCATCTGGCGGCCGCTCAACAATCCGCCTTACACGATGGTGTCGAGCTTCCTCGACGACGATCCGCGCGGCTTCGGCCTCCTGCAGCGCGACCGCGACTTCAACAATTATCAGGACGGGGTGCGCTACGAGGCGCGGCCGTCGGCCTGGGTGGAGCCGCGCGGCGGCTGGGGCCGCGGCGCCGTGCAGCTCGTCGAGCTGAACACCGACGACGAGATCCACGACAACATCGTCGCCATGTGGGTGCCGGCGGTGGCGCCCGAGGCCGGCGCCGAGCTCGACTACCGCTATCGGCTGCATTGGCTGGGAGACGAGCCCTACCCGACCGATCTCGGCCGCGTCGTGGCGACCCGTATGGGCAATGGCGGCCAGCCCGGCCTGCCGCGGCCGCGCGGCGTGCGCAAGTTCATGGTCGAGTTCTTCGGCGGCCCGCTCGCCGACCTCGCCTATGGCGAGGTGCCGAAGCCGATCCTCAGCGCCTCCCGCGGCACCTTCTCCTACATCTTCGCCGAAGCGGTGCCGAACGACGTCCCCGGCCACTGGCGGGCGCAGTTCGACCTCACAGTCGAGGGCTCCGAGCCGGTCGACCTGCGCTGCTATCTGCGCAGCGGCGACAAGGTGCTGACCGAAACCTGGCTCTACCAGTACCACCCCGACGGGTCGGTCTGAGCGCGGCCTTTCCGCCGTCCTCGTGCTTGCGCAGGGGCGCCGCGCCCGGAAGGGGAGCGGCAGCCGGCCGCTCGTCCGGCGCCCGCGATACGAGCGCCGATGCCACATCCCCGGAGTTGTGCACGCGCTCTGCCCCGCGCGGATTGACGGATCGCCGGCGAAGGCCGACATTGTGCATCGCAGCATCCGTCGGAGCGTTCGCAGCATGCCCATCGGCGAATTCGGCGCCGCCCCCCTCGCGGCGGACGCCGGCCAGGATTTCGTATCGACCCCGCTCTACTGGATGTACGAAGCCGGCCACGCAGCGCTCCACCCGGCGCGCATCCTCGCCGACGCGACCATTCTGGCGCTCCGCAATCCGTTCAACCCGGTCGGCCACACCCTCTTCGGCCGCAAGCTCGCCGCCATGTCGGAGGTCTTCGAGCGGACCACGCGGCGCTACGGCAAGCCCGATTTCGGCATCACCGCGACCGTCGAGGACGGCCGCACGGTGCCGATCGCCGAGACCATCGTCTGGGAGAAGCCGTTCTGCCGTCTGCTGCACTTCTCCCGCGAGCGGGCGGAGGGCGCCCCACCCCTGCCGCGGCTCTTGATCGTCGCACCGCTGTCGGGCCACTACGCGACGCTGCTGCGCGGCACGGTGGAGGCCATGCTGCCCGGGCACGACGTCTACATCACCGACTGGGTCGATGCCCGCATCGTTCCCCTCGCCCAGGGCCGCTTCGACCTCGACGACTACATCGACTACGTCGTCGACATGGTGCACTTCCTCGGTGGCGACTGCCATGTGATGGCCGTCTGCCAGCCGGCGGTGCCGGTGCTCGCCGCCGTCGCCCGAATGGAGGCCGATGGCGACGCCGACGTGCCGCATTCGATCGTCCTCATGGGCGGCCCGATCGACACCCGTCGCAACCCGACCGGCGTCAACACCCTCGCCGAGCGCCGCGGCATCGACTGGTTCGCCCGGCACGTGATCAGTTGGGTGCCGTTCCCGCACCCCGGCATGATGCGGCCGGTCTATCCGGGCTTCCTGCAGCTGAGCGGCTTCGTCGGCATGAACTTCGACCGCCACGTCTCCGCCCACCAGAGCTATTTCCGCCACCTCGTCGAGGGAGACGGCGATTCCGCCGAGAAGCACCGCGAATTCTACGACGAGTATCTCGCGGTGATGGACCTTTCGGCCGAGTTCTACCTGCAGACGGTGGACACCGTGTTCATCCGCCACGCGCTCCCCAAGGGCGAGATGATGCATCGCGACAAGCCCGTCGACCCGGCGGCGATCCGCAGGGTGGCGCTGATGACGGTCGAGGGCGAGCGCGACGACATCTCCGGCGTCGGCCAGACCGAGGCGGCACACGATCTGTGCATCAACATCCCGCCCGAGCGGAAGCTGCATCACCTGCAGATGAAAGTGGGGCATTACGGCGTCTTCAACGGCTCCCGCTTCCGCAAGGAGATCGTGCCGCGCATCGCCGCCTTCATCCGCGCCAGCGAGGCGGGCGAGGAGGTGGCGGCGGCCGCCATCGATGCCGTGCCGGCGGCTCCCGAGCCGAGCCCGCTCGAGCTTTCCGAGCCGCCGCTCGTGGACCGGCCGCCGGACCCGATCGCCCCGCTGCCGGAGGCCGTGGCGGACGCGCACGCCCTGAACGGACACGCGGTGACGGTCGCCGCGCCGCCTCCGGTCCCGTTCGAAGCACCGCCCGATCTGCTCGCCACGACGGCGGTGCCGCCGCCGCTGGTCCTTCTCGGCGGCTTGTCGGTGGCGCTCGCGGAGCCGGAAGGCCCGGCCGACGACCTGACCCGCATCAAGGGCATCGGCGGCAAGACGGCGAAAATCCTCAACGACGCCGGCATTTACCATTTCTGGCAGATCGCCGATCTCGCCCCCGGCGACATCGGCGCGCTCGACGCCAAGCTCTCGCTGCCGGGTCGCATCGTCCGCGACCGCTGGCTCGCGCAGGCCGCCGAGCTCGCCGGCCGCGGCTGAACGGCCCGGCGCATTCGCCCACGGCTTGCTTTTGCGGCGCTCCGCGCCGATATGCGGGCATGATTTCCAAGAACGGGCGATGCGATAGATGACCGTGACGAACGACAACGAGCCGCGATCGGCCGAAGTCCTGGAGGCGCAGGACGACGGCGGCGAAGCCGGGCTCGCTGCGCGTCTGGCCGCGCTCGAGGCCGAGAACGCCGAGCTGAAGGACCGCGCGCTGCGGGCGCTGGCCGAGGTCGAGAACAACCGACGCCGGGCCGAGCGCGAGGCGAGCGACGCGCGCACCTACGCCATTTCCCGCTTCGCCGCCGACACGGTCGCCGTGGCCGACAATCTGCGCCGGGCGATCGAGGCGGTGCCGGCGGAGGCGCGCGAGGGCGCCGACGCCGGACTGAAGACGCTGCTCGACGGCGTCGAGCTGACCGAGCGCGAGTTCCTGAAGGCGCTCGAGAAGCACGGCGTGCGCCGCATCGACCCGAAGGGCGAGCGCTTCGATCCGAACCTGCACCAGGCGATGTTCGAGATCGAGGACAAGAGCCAGCCCGCCGGAACGGTGCTGCAGGTCGTACAGCCGGGCTTCACGATCGGCGAGCGCGTGCTGCGCCCGGCCATGGTCGGGGTCTCGAAGGGCGGACCGAAGCCGGCCCGCCGCGGCGACTAGCTACCGGCCGGACCGAGCGGTCCCCGCGGCTCAGGGCATGGGCCGCGGGTCGATCGCGTCGCGGACCTGGCGGTAGCGCGCCAAGAGCCGCTCCCGCTCGGCGATCGGCGCGATGCCGAGATAGCGCAGGTAGCCGTCGTCCCTGAAGCGCATCCACTGCACGAGCGCGACCGGCTCGCCGGTGCGGCGGTCGATGGCTTGCGCCGTCAGCTCGCTGCCGGGATCGCCGTCGAGCTCGACGGGCTTGCTCGCCTCCACGGTGACGTCGCTGACGAGGCCGAAACCGGCGATCGCCTGGCGGGCGAACTCGTCGCGCAGCGAAGCCGGCGGCGCCCCCTCGGCGGCGGCCGAGGCGACGAACAAGGGCTGCGGGCCGGCGCCGCCGCGCACGCCCTCCTCGACGATGATGGCCGTGTTGCCGGGCAGAACCCGCTCGACGCGGAAGCCGTCGATGGCGCCGATCGTGAAGGGCAGATCGGAGACCTGCTCGGCGATCGACACCGCCGGCCGGAACACCGTCGACAGCAGCGCCTTGCGAACCTCCTCCGGCGGGCTCGGGTCGACCGCCATCTCGGACACCTGATAGGTGACGAGGCCGGTGACGGTCGGATAGCCGACGAGGAGGATCCATTTGTCGGCCATCAGGCCGCCCGCCTCCTGCTTGCCGTGGAGCAGCAGGGCGTCCGAGCCGTCCACCCTGACCATCTCGCGCTTGTCGACCGTGATGTTCTGGGCCTTCAGCGCGGTGTCGGTCATCGAGCCGCGCATCTTTCCCCAAGCGTCGCGCGGCAGCTCGGTGAGGACGATGGTGGCGCCGCTGCGCGGATGCTCGAAGCCGGCGAACCGGTTCGAGGGCACGAAGCCGTTCGGCGGCTCGAGGCCGATCCGCCCGCCGGGCACGAAGATGGGATCGGCGACGGCCGCGGCCGGCAGCAGCAGGACGAAGAGCAGAAGCAGGCGACGCATGGCGGTTGTCCTCGAAGCCGGCCGATCAAAGCACGGCCGCGGCCGTTCCGCACGGCACGGATGCGTGTGTGGCGCTACCCGCGACAGAAGACGCACGGTCCTCGGCCCGCGGTCCCGCTCATCGTCCTTGCGGCAGAAAAACGTCGTCTTATATACCGGCCAGCCGCGCGGCAGCGTGCAGTTTTCAAGAGGGACCGGCCGGGTCTGGGATCGGGCCCGGTCCTTTGCGTCGGGACGCCTCGATGAGGGTCCGGCGGGTCTGCTGACAAGAAAGGTACGGGAACAACAATCATGGCCAAGGTCATCGGAATCGATCTCGGGACCACCAATTCCTGCGTCGCCGTCATGGACGGCAAGAACCCGCGGGTGATCGAGAATTCGGAAGGCGCGCGCACGACCCCCTCGGTCGTCGCATTCACCGACGACGGCGAGCGCCTCGTCGGCCAGCCCGCCAAGCGCCAGGCGGTGACCAATCCCGAGCGCACCATCTTCGCCGTCAAGCGGCTGATCGGCCGCAGATTCGACGACCCGATCGTCGAGAAGGACAAGAAGCTCGTCCCCTACAAGATCGTCCGCGGCCCTAACGGCGACGCCTGGGTCGAGGTCGACGGCAAGCAGTATTCGCCTTCGCAGATCTCCGCCTTCATCCTGCAGAAGATGAAGGAGACCGCCGAGGCCAATCTCGGCCAGCCGGTCACCCAGGCGGTCATCACCGTCCCGGCCTATTTCAACGACGCCCAGCGCCAGGCGACCAAGGACGCCGGCAAGATCGCCGGCCTCGAGGTGCTGCGCATCATCAACGAGCCGACCGCGGCCGCGCTCTCCTACGGCCTCGAGAAGCGCGCCTCCGGCACGATCGCCGTCTACGACCTCGGCGGCGGCACCTTCGACGTCTCGATCCTCGAGATCGGCGACGGCGTCTTCGAGGTGAAGTCGACCAATGGCGACACTTTCCTCGGCGGCGAAGACTTCGACATGCGGCTCGTCAACTACCTCGCCGACGAGTTCAAGAAGGAGCAGGGCATCGACCTGCGCAACGACAAGCTCGCTCTGCAGCGCCTGAAGGAGGCGGCCGAGAAGGCCAAGATCGAGCTGTCCTCGACGCCGCAGACCGAGATCAACCTGCCCTTCATCACCGCCGACGCGTCGGGGCCGAAACACCTGACGATGAAGCTCACGCGGGCGAAATTCGAAGCGCTCGTCGACGACCTCATCCAGAAGACCGTCGAGCCGTGCCGCGCCGCGCTGAAGGATGCCGGCCTCACCGCCGGGCAGATCGACGAGGTGGTGCTGGTCGGCGGCATGACGCGCATGCCGAAGGTGCAGGAGGTGGTGAAGCAGTTCTTCGGCAAGGAGCCGCACAAGGGCGTCAACCCCGACGAGGTGGTCGCCATCGGCGCCGCCATCCAGGCCGGCGTGCTGCAGGGCGACGTCAAGGACGTGCTCCTGCTCGACGTGACCCCGCTGTCGCTCGGCATCGAGACGCTGGGCGGCGTGTTCACGCGCCTGATCGACCGCAACACCACCATCCCGACCAAGAAGTCGCAGACCTTCTCGACCGCCGACGACGGCCAGACCGCGGTGACGATCCGCGTCTTCCAGGGCGAGCGCGAGATGGCCGCCGACAACAAGCTGCTCGGCCAGTTCGACCTCGTCGGCATCCCGCCGGCGCCGCGCGGCATGCCGCAGATCGAGGTCACCTTCGACATCGACGCCAACGGCATCGTCAACGTCTCGGCCAAGGACAAGGCGACCGCCAAGGAGCAGCAGATCCGCATCCAGGCGTCGGGCGGCCTCTCGGAGGCCGACATCGACAAGATGGTCAAGGACGCCGAGGCGCATGCGGCCGAGGACAAGGAGCGGCGCGCGCTGGTCGAGGCCCGCAATCACGGCGAGGCGCTGATCCACTCGACCGAGAAGACGCTCGCCGAGCACGGCGAGAAGGTCTCGGCCGCCGACAAGACCGCCGTCGAGGGCGCCGTCGCGGCGCTGAAGACCGCGCTCGCCGGCGAGAACGTCGCCGCCATCCAGGAAAAACTCGGCGCGCTGCAGCAGGCGGCGATGAAGCTCGGCGAGGCCATGTATCAGGCCCAGCAGTCCTCGGGGGGCGGCGGTGATTCGGGCGCCGGCGACGGCGCTTCCGGCGGCGCGGCCCCGAACGAGGACGTCGTCGACGCCGACTTCGAGGAAGTCGAAGAGAACAAGAAGCGGGCCTGACGGCTCCGTCCCATGCTCCTCGGCGTCGGCGCAACCGAAGACGCTCTGCCGGCGAGGAGGCCGTGCATGATCAGCCTCGTTCCCGGCGGGCGCCGGGACGAGGCTTTTTTCTTCTGAAGGGCCGAAGGCATTCATGGCCAAGCGCGACTATTACGAAGTGCTCGGAATCGAGCGCGACGCCGGCGAGGGCGAGCTGAAGTCCGCCTACCGCAAGCTGGCGATGCAGTGTCATCCCGACCGCAATCCCGGCGATGCGCGCGCCGAGCAGCGCTTCAAGGAGCTGAACGAGGCCTATGACGCGCTGAAGGATCCGCAGAAGCGCGCCGCCTATGACCGCTACGGCCACGCCGCCTTCGAGGGCGGCCTCGGCGCGCACGGCTTCACGGGCGACTTCACGGCCTCGATGTCGGACATCTTCGACGACCTGTTCGGCGATCTCATGGGCCGCCGCGGCGGCGGGCGCGGGGGTGGTCGCGAGCGCGGCGCCGATCTCCGCTACAATATGGAGATCACGCTCGAGGACGCCTTTCGCGGCAAGACCGCGCAGGTCCGCATCCCGTCGAGCGTCGCCTGCGAGGCCTGCTCGGGCAGCGGCGCCAAGCCGGGCTCCCGGCCGCAGACCTGCAGCACCTGCGGCGGCCATGGCAAGGTGCGCGCGAGCCAGGGCTTCTTCACCATCGAGCGCACCTGCCCGTCCTGCCAGGGCCGCGGCAGCGTCATCGAGGACCCGTGCCCGGCCTGCGGCGGCGCCGGCCGGGTGACGCGCGAGCGCACGCTATCGGTCAACATCCCGCCGGGCGTCGAGGACGGCACCCGCATCCGCCTCGGCGGCGAGGGCGAGGCGGGCCTGCGCGGCGGGCCGAACGGCGACCTCTACATCTTCCTGTCGCTCGAGCCGCACGCCTTCTTCCAGCGGGACGGCGCCGACCTCTACTGCCGGGTGCCGATCGCCATGACGACGGCGGCGCTCGGCGGCTCGTTCGAGGTGCCGACCATCGACGGCAACCGCACCAAGGTGCGCGTGCCCGAGGCGACGCAGTCCGGCAAGCAGTTCCGGCTGAAGGGCAAGGGCATGCCGGTTCTGCGCTCGAAGGAGACGGGCGACATGTACATCCAGGCGGTGGTGGAGACGCCGCAGAACCTGTCGCGGCGGCAGCGCGACCTTCTGGAGGAGTTCGAGCGCGTCTCGAACGAGGAGAACAGCCCCGAATCGACCGGCTTCTTCGCCAAGGTGCGCGACTTCTTCGACGGCCTCGGGAGCTGAAGCTTACGCGAAATTCGCAGACGTCGCGTGGCAACGCACACGCGGAAGGTGTTGCGTCGTTGGGAAAACCCTCTATAGTTGTATCATTGCAACTCGAGGGAGCATGCCATGCCCGCTTTCGACGCCAAGGCCGCCGCCGCAATCATCGACAGCGAGATCAAGAAGGTCGAGTCCACCAGCGGACCTGAGTTCGCGGCCGCGTTCAGCGTCGCCCCCGGAACGAGCGCCGGCTTCTGCGCCATCTGGCCGAAGGTGAAGCCGATCCTCGAGATGATCTCCGGAATCGCCGCGTTCATTCCCGGCGTCGGCTCCACCGCCGGTGCGGTGCTGAAAGGTCTTTTGCAGATCGGCGACAGGATCGCCAAGGAAGCGTGCGGCTGAGAGGGAAAGTTTACTACATCTTCTCTTCCCCTCTCCCAGAGGGAGAGGGTGCCGCCGAAGGCGGCGGGTGAGGGGTTGGGGAGTATCAGAACGGGCGCCGTATCCCTCATCCGGCCGCTACGCGGCCACCTTCTCCCCCTGGGAGAGGGAAAAGAAGGCGCCCGCCCCCGCGTAGGTACGCGAAGACGCTGATCTCGACCTTAGGGCCTGCTCGCGGATGAGCCCGCCGGAGCGGGAAACTCCGCCGCCGCGCTGCCGGCAGTGCCGAGCAGCGCAAGCGCCGCGGCCGCCCCGAGGCGCCCGGCCGTCGCCTCAGAGCCGGTCGATATGTCCGCGCTGCACGAGAAGCTCGATCACCTTGTCGGCCAGCGCCTCGACCTGCTCGCCGGGCGTGAACAGCAGCAGATCCGGGCTCTCGGGCCGCTCGTAGGGCGATGAGACGCCGGTGAAGTTCGGGATCTCGCCGTGCAGGGCCTTCTTGTAGAGGCCCTTCGGGTCGCGGGCGATGCAGACCTCGAGCGGGGTGTCGACGAAGATCTCCACGAACTCGTCGGTCCCGAGCAGGCCGCGCACCATCTGCCGCTCGGCCTTGAAGGGCGAGATGAACGAGCACAGCACGATCAGCCCGGCGTCGACGAACAGCTTCGACACCTCGCCGATGCGGCGCACGTTCTCGACGCGGTCCGGGTCCGTGAAGCCGAGATCCTTGTTGAGGCCGTGGCGGATGTTGTCGCCGTCGAGCATCGTCGTGTGGTTGCCGCGCTGGTGCAGCTTGGCCTCGACGAGGTTGGCGATGGTCGACTTGCCCGAGCCGGAGAGGCCGGTGAACCAGAGCACGGTCGGCCGCTGGTGCTTCAGCTCGGCGCGGGCGCGCTTGCCGACGAGATGGTCCTGGCGGTGGATGTTGGTCGCGCGGCGCAGGCCGTGCGTGATCATGCCGGCCGCCGCCGTGGCGTTGGTCGTCCGGTCGATCAGGATGAAGGCGCCTGTGTCGCGATTGTCCTCGTAAGGATCGAAGGCGACGGCGGCGCCGAGCTCCATGTTGCAGAGGCCGATCTCGTTCAGCGTCAGCGTCTTGGTCGCGAGGTGCTCGAGCGTGTTGACGTCGACCTTGTGCTTGACCGTGACAACGCTCGCCGGAACCGTCCGGGTGCCGATGCGCAAGAGATAGGAGCGTCCGGGCAGCAGCGTGTCCTCGGACATCCACAGGACGTGCGCCTCGAACTGGTTGGCGACTTCCGGCCGGTCCTGCGGCGAGACGAGGATGTCGCCGCGGGCGATGTCGACCTCGTCGGCGAGCGTCAGCGTCACCGCGTCGCCGGCGACCGCGGTCGCCTGGTCGCCGTCATAGGTGACGATGGCCGAGACTTTCGTGGCGCGGCCGGAAGCGGCGACGACGATCGGATCGCCGACCGAGATCGCGCCGCTCGATACGGTGCCGCAGAAGCCGCGGAAGTCGAGATTGGGCCGGTTGACCCACTGCACCGGGAAGCGGAAGCCCTTCTCCCGGAGGTCGGTGTCGACATCCACCTCTTCGAGATATTCCAGCAGGCTCGGGCCCGTGTACCAGGGGGTGCGCTCGCTTCGTAGAGTGACATTGTCGCCGAAGCGGGCCGAGAGCGGGATCGGCATGATGGTCGTGAAGCCGAGCGGCTCGGCGAACTGGCGGTATTCGCGCTCGATGGCGGCGAAGCGCACATGGTCGAAATCGACGAGGTCGATCTTGTTGACCGCCAGAACGATGTTGCGGATGCCGAGCAGCGAGCAGATGAAGGAATGCCGCTTGGTCTGCGTCAGCACGCCTTTTCGCGCGTCGATGAGGATGATGGCGAGGTCGGCGTTGGAGGCGCCGGTGGCCATGTTGCGCGTGTACTGCTCGTGGCCGGGCGTATCGGCGACGATGAAGGTGCGCCGCTCGGTGGCGAAATAGCGGTAGGCGACGTCGATCGTGATGCCCTGCTCGCGCTCGGCCTCGAGGCCGTCGACGAGGAGCGCGAAGTCGATGTCCTCGCCGGTGGTGCCGTGCTTGCGGCTGTCTTTCTCGAGCGCGTTCAGCTGATCCTCGAAGATCAGCTTGGTGTCGTAGAGCAGCCGGCCGATCAGCGTCGACTTGCCGTCGTCTACGGAGCCGCAGGTGAGGAAGCGCAGCAGCGTCTTCTCCGAGGCCCGGTCGGCGAGCTCGGCGAAGGAAACCGGAAGAGCCTGAGCGACGGTCATCAGAAATAGCCCTCGCGCTTCTTCTTCTCCATCGACCCCGATTCGTCGTGGTCGATCAGGCGGCCCTGACGCTCCGAGGTCCGGGCGATCAGCATTTCGGCGATGATGTCCTCGAGCGTAGCCGCCGTCGACTCGAAGGCGCCCGACAGAGGATAGCAGCCGAGGGTGCGGAAGCGCACCACGCGCATCTCCGGCTGCTCGCCCGGCTCGAGCGGCAGCCGCTCGTCGTCGACCATGATCAGCGTGCCGTTGCGGTGCACGACCGGCCGCTCCTTGGCGAAGTAGAGCGGCACGACCGGGATTCCCTCGGCGTGGACGTACTGCCAGACGTCGAGCTCGGTCCAGTTAGACAGCGGGAAGACGCGCACGCTCTCGCCCTGCTTGATGCGCGTGTTGAACACGCGCCAAAGCTCCGGCCGCTGGTTGCGCGGCTCCCAGGCGTGCTGGGCGGTGCGGTGCGAGAAGATGCGCTCCTTGGCGCGGCTCTTCTCCTCGTCCCGCCGGGCGCCGCCGAAGGCCGCGTCGTAGCCGCCCTTGTCCAGCGCCTGCCGCAGCGCCTCGGTCTTCATCACCTGGGTGTGCAGGTTGGAGCCGGAGGCGATCGGGTTGATGCCGCGGCGCACCCCGTCCTCGTTGATGTGCACGATCAGCTGCAGGCCGAGGCGCCTCGCCGTCTCGTCCCGGAAGGTGATCATGTCGCGGAACTTCCACGTCGTGTCGACGTGCAGCAGCGGGAAGGGCGGCTTGGCCGGATAGAAGGCCTTCATGGCGAGATGCAGCATCACCGCCGAGTCCTTGCCGATCGAATACAGCATGACCGGATTGCGGAACTCGGCCGCGACCTCGCGGAAGATGTGGATCGACTCGGCTTCGAGCCGCTTCAGATGCGTCGACAAAGATCGGACCATGATTGGTTGAGGGAGGCGGCTCTCGGCCTGCATCAAAGCCGAGCGCGATAGACGGTTTTCGCAAGCCGCGCAACCGCGAGCCTGTCGCAGGGTGCGGCGGGAGGAGCTGTCGCCACCGTCACGAGAGCCGCGAGTGGATCCTGGTCGTCGGCGGTGGTAGCTCGGCCGGCCTGGCCCATTTGTTGCATCCTCCCTCCCGTGCAATGCTCGGTTGATCGGCAGGTAGCGATGGCGACGCCTACGGAGCTCACCAAGACCCTCGCAATGCTGCCCATGAAGCAGCGCAACGCCATGCTCGACGGCGTGTTCTATGACGTCGGCAGCCTCGCGGCGGAGGAGGTCGGCGGCCTGTCGCCGCTCGTCGACCGCGAAGGCAGCATCGTCGTCGTGCCGCCCTCGGGCACCGGGCGGCCGATCCGCCACTACCGCAAGGCGCTCCGCTTCATGAATGCCGAGGGCGACAGCATCCGTGCGATCGCCGTCGCCGGGGTCGGAAGCTCGGTGCTCGGCACCGCGGCGCTGGCCCGCAACGTCGCCGACGCGACCGGCTTCGACGTCGCCGGCATCGTCACCGGCTACGGGCTCACGGACCTCTTGACGGAAGCGCTCGGCGGCTGGTTCGTGTTCGGGGTCGCCGACCGCATGCGCCTCGCCGTCGAGCAGACCGTCGAGCGCTCGACCTCGACCCTGCCGCAGGCGGCGGCTCCCGCGGTCGTGGAGGACGGGGGCGAGGGCGTGCGGGCTGAGAGCGCGATGGGCCTGAACGGGCTGCAGGCGCCCGGCATGCCGGGCGGCTACGACATCGCCACGCTGGTCGACATCCTGATGGCCCGCCCGGCGAGGCTCGAGCTCATCGTCGGCCACAGCAAGGGCAGCCTGATGATCGACTTTGTCCTCGAGCAGTTCGTCGAGGAGCTCGAGGGCGACCAGCATCCGCTGTTCGAGGCGCTCGAGGTCGTCACCTTCGGCGCCGTCGTCGCGCTGCCGCCGCAGTTTCGGCGCGTCCGCCAGTATCTCGGTGCGCTCGACTGGTTCGGCGGCATGAACTCGCGGCTGCATCTGCCGCACCAGCGCCTCGCCGGCGCCTGGCATCACCTCAACCGCAAGCTGCCCTATCACCTCGACGCGGTGTCGGTCCTGTCGGCGCGGTAAGCCGCGAGGAAGCGCCGCCTCACACCGAGGGCCGCGAGAAGACATAGGCGAGGCCGGCCAGCATCAGGGTGGCGACCGCGAGCGCAGGCAGAGGCTCGGGCTCCGCCGTGACCCAGAAGATCGCAAAGCCCGCCGCCATACCGGCGAGCGAGAGCAGCTTCGCCTCGCGCGGGATGGCGCCCCGCTCCCGCCATTGCCGCAAGGAAGGGCCGAAGCGCCGATGGTCCAGCAGCCAGCGCTCGAGCTTCGGCGAGGAGCGCGCGAAGCACGCCGCCGCCAGAATCAGAAACGGCGTCGTCGGCAGGACGGGCAGGAAGACGCCGAGGAAGCCGAGCGCGACGAAGGCGAGGCCGAGGGCGAGGAAGAACCAGCGCATGCGGACGGTCGCCTTCGAAAACCTGCCGCGCCCCGCGGGGCGGCGCCGAGATCTGCCACACCTTCGGCGATCGGGACACGCCTTACGTCGCCGCGCGCTCCAACGTCTCCCGACGAAAGCGACGCGCGGCGCAAATCGCTCCTCGGCAGCCGGCCCCCGCTGGCGCCCGCCGGGATAGGCGGTAGTCTCGACGGGACAGCGACGAGCGCGGCCAGCCCATGACGCCCACCCCGACAGCCCTCGGCCTCGCCATGCTGCTCGCCGCGAGCACCGAGGCGCAGGGCGACCCCGCCACGTCCCCGATCGCGCACGCCCCGCGCCTCTATCCGGGCGAGGAGATCGTGCAGGCGGCCGGCTATCCGGCCCTTGCCCGGTTCGAGCCCGGGCCGCCCGGCTCCCGCCTCGCCGTCTTCGTCACCGGCGGCGGCGTGCTGGCGCGCATCGCCTATGGCCCGCCCGAGGGACGGCCGGCGGACTTTCTGAGCCACTGGCTGCAGCGGGAGGGTTTCTCCGTCCTCGCAGTCTCCTATCCGATGGCCAACCCGGCGATGGAGGGCGCCTTCCCGCAGTTCTCGGTGCGGGACTGGGGAGCACAGACCGCCGCGCTGGTGGATCGCACCGTCACCGCCCATGGCCTGCCGCGGAGCGTCGTGATCCTCGGCTGGAGCATGGCCGGCCGCGTCGCCGAGCCGCTCGCCACAGCCCTTCGGTCGCGGACCATCGATCCGGAGCTGTTCGTCGCCATGGCGGCGACGCCGCCACTCCCCGGCCTCCTGCCCGGGCTCTCGGAGCTGCGCCCCGCAGCGACCGGCCTCGCGCGCATCGAGGGCGGCTATCTCGACTGGCTGCTGTCCTTACTCGCCGACCAGAACCGGCGGGCAGGCCGGGTCGTCATCTCGCCCGAGAGGTTCGTGGCAGACTTCACCGGCGATTTTCCGATCCGGCTCGCCGCGTCGGCGATGCGCTACGAGGCGGGGAGGTTCGTCCCCGACCCCGCCGGCGACGCCGAGGACACCGGCGCCTCGCGCTACGAAGCGTTTCCGCCGCTCGCCGTCATGACGCATGCCTCGCCGATCGATCCGCACCATGCGCTGGTGGATCGGGCAGCGTGGGGCTTCTACATCGCCCAGACTCTCGCGGCCCGCCACCTCTTCGCGCACGTGAAGGATTTTTCGGCCCTCGAGCCCACCGAATGGCAGCGGCTGCTCTCGGTGGTGCACGGCGCCCCCGAGCGCCTCACCGGCGTGTTGCCGGGCAATCACCTGTTCTTCGTCGGCGAGGAGGGGGCGAGAGCGACGGCGTCCGCCTTGAAGGAGCTCCTGCCGCGCGCGCAGGCGATCTCGGCCGAACTCCACCTCCGGAGGGCGGCGGGGCGGTAGCGCCGACGCCGGTCGCCGGCCGCCGACGTCATTGCGAGCGAATATCCCCCGATAGACCGGGTGGCTTTTGCCGGCCGGGCGCGCTACCGGATCGGCAAACGCGCGGCCGTGCCGCCTCCCGCAAGGAGCTCCCCATGCAGCTCGAAGGCATCCACCATCTCACCGCCGTCACCGCCGATGCCCCCGGCAACCACGCCTTCTATACCGGCACGCTCGGCCTCAGGCTGGTCAAGAAGACGGTCAACCAAGACGACACCTCGGTCTATCACCTGTTCTATGCCGACGGCCGCGCCTCCCCCGGCACCGACATCACTTTCTTCGACTTCAACACGAGGCCCGAGCGGCGCGGCACGCGCTCGGTGGTGCGTACGGGGTTTCGCGTGAAGGACCGGGCGAGCCTCGACTTCTGGAAGGCGCGCCTCACGGAAGCCGGCGTCACCGTCGGCGAGATCGTCTCCCGCGACGGCCGCGAGACGCTCGACTTCGAGGATCCGGAAGGCCAGCGCCTCACCCTCGTGGTCGACGAGACCGGCACCCCGGGCAACCCCTGGGAGAAAAGCCCGGTCCCGGCCGAGCACCAGATCCTCGGTCTCGGGCCGATCATCATGAGCGTCCCGGACCTTTCGCCGACCGAGGCGATCCTCACCGCGCTGATGTTCATGAAGCCGCTGCGCGAATACGAGCTCGACGGCAGCCGCGTGCATGTCTTCGGCATGCAGAAGCCCGGGCCGATCGGCGAGCTGCACGTCGCCGTCGAGCCGCATCTCGACCGCACCCATCCCGGCGCCGGCGGCGTCCACCACGTCGCCTTCGCGGTGCCGGATGCCGACTACGAGGCCTGGGCGGAGCGCCTGCAGAAGACGGCGGTGGCCAATAGCGGGCCGGTCGACCGCTACTGGTTCCGCAGCCTCTACTTCCGCGAGCCCGGCGGGGTGCTGTTCGAGCTCGCCACCAACGGGCCGGGCTTCGCCACCGACGAGCCGATGGAGACGCTCGGCGAGACGCTGTCGCTGCCGCCCTTCCTCGAGGGACGTCGCGCCGCGATCGAGGCCAACCTGCCGCCGCTGAAGATCTGACCATGCTGCATCCGGACCGCCTGTTCCCGGCCGAGCCGTCGGCGCGCAGCGTCGCCCGTGCGCTCTATGCGCAGGTCGGCGGCCGGCCGATCGTCTCCCCGCACGGCCACACCGATCCGCGCTGGTATGCCGAGAACGAGCCGTTCCCGGACCCGGCAAAGCTCTTCGTGGTGCCGGACCACTACGTGTTCCGGATGCTTTATAGCCAGGGCGTGCCGCTGGCGGATCTCGGCGTGCCGCGAAGGGACGGCGGCCCGGTCGAGACCGCCGGCCGGAAAATCTGGCGACGCTTCGCCGAGCACTATCACCTCTTCCGCGGCACGCCGACGCGGCTCTGGCTCGATCATGCCTTCGAGACGCTGTTCGGCATCGAGGAGCGGCTGTCGGCGGCGAACGCCGATGCCACGTACGACCGCATCGCCGAGGCGCTGCAGCGGCCGGAATACCGGCCCCGGGCGCTGTTCGAGCGCTTCGGCATCGAGGTCATCTCTACGACCGACGGCGCGCTCGACGATCTGCGCTGGCACCGGATGATCCGCGACTCCGGCTGGCCGGGCCGCGTCGTGCCCGCCAACCGGCCGGATGCGGTCGTCGATCCAGAGCGGGCCGACTTTTCGGCGAACGTCCAAAAGCTCGGCGAGCTGACCGGCGAGGACACCGGCACGTTCGCCGGCTACCTCGCCGCCCACCGGGTCCGCCGCGACTTCTTCAAGAGTCTCGGCGCCACCTCCACCGATCACGGCCACCCGACCGCGCAGACCGCCGATCTCTCACGCGCCGAAGCCGAATCCCTGTTCGCCAGGGTCCTCCGCGGCGGCGCCGCGGCCGCGGATGCGGAACTGTTCCGGGCGCAGATGCTGACCGAGATGGCGCGCATGAGCGTCGAGGACGGGCTCGTGATGCAGATCCATCCGGGCTCGTTCCGCAACCACAACCCGACCGTATTCGAGCGGCACGGGCCGGACATGGGCGCCGACATCCCGACCCGCACCGACTATGTGCGGGCGCTGAAGCCGCTTCTCGACCGCTTCGGCAACGAGCGCGACTTTTCGCTGATCCTCTTCACGCTCGACGAGACGAGCTATTCGCGCGAGCTGGCGCCGCTCGCCGGCCACTATCCGTGCCTGAAGCTCGGCCCGGCCTGGTGGTTCCACGACAGCCCCGAGGGCATGCGCCGCTTCCGCGAGATGACGACCGAGACCGCCGGCTTCTACAACACCGTCGGCTTCAACGACGACACGCGCGCTTTCCCCTCCATCCCCGCCCGGCACGATGTGGCGCGGCGCGTCGACTGCGCCTTCCTCGCCGAGCTCGTGGTGCAGCACCGGCTCGACGAGGACGAGGCCTTCGAGGTCGCCGACGCCCTCGCCTACGGGCTCGCCAAGAAGGCGTATCGGCTATGACTCGGCTGTCGCGGAAGACTCTCGACGCGCTGCCGCCGCGCATCGCCCGGCCGCGCTACGATCTCGGCGCCGAACAGATCGGCATCGTCCACCTCGGCATCGGCGCCTTCCACCGCGCCCACCAGGCCGTCTATGTCGACGACCGGCTCGCCGCCGGCGAGCGCGGCTGGGCGATTTTGGGCGCGAGCCTCCGCTCGCCCGACACGCGCGATGCGCTGGAGCCGCAGGACGGGCTCTACACGGTCGCCGTGCGCTCCGGCGACGGGGATAGGCTGCGCGTGATCGGCGCGGTGCGAAAGCTGCTCGTCGCGCCCGAGGATCCCGGCGCCCTCCTCGCCGCGATGAGCGATCCGAAGACGCGCATCGTCAGCCTCACCGTCACCGAGAAGGGCTATTGCCACGACCCGGCCTCCGGCGAGCTCGACCCGAACCATGCCGAAATCCGCGCCGACCTCGCCTCGCCGGACCGGCCGCGCAGCGCGCCGGGCTTTCTGGTCGAGGCGCTGCGCCGGCGGCGCGCGGCCGGAACGCCGCCCTTCACGGTGCTCTGCTGCGACAATCTCCCGGCCAATGGCGCGACGGTGCGGCGCGTCCTCGCCGGGCTCGGCAGCCTGCGGGACGAGGGCCTCGGCGATTTCATCCGGCACGAGGTGGCGTTTCCCTCGACCATGGTCGACCGCATCGTGCCGGCGACCACCGATGCCGACCGGGCGATGGTGCGCATGGCGATCACGCTCGACGATGCCTGGCCGGTGATGACCGAGCCGTTCTCGCAATGGGTGATCGAGGATTCGTTCGGCCCGCTCGGCCGGCCGCGGCTCGAGGATTCCGGCGCGCAGCTCGTTGCCGACGTGGCGCCGTTCGAGCTGATGAAGCTGCGGCTGCTCAACGGCAGCCACTCGACGCTCGCCTATCTCGGCTATCTCGCCGGCTACGCCACCGTCGCCGAGACCATGGCCGATGGCGCCTTCGCGCGCCTCGTCGCCGCCCTGATGGAAGAGGTGACGGAGACGCTGCCGGTGGCGCCCGGCGCCGATGTCACGCGCTATCGGGCGGCGCTGATCGATCGTTTCCGCAATCCGGCGCTGAAGCACCGGACCTGGCAGATCGCCATGGACGGCTCGCAAAAGCTGCCGCAGCGGCTGCTCGGCACCGCGCGTGATCGTCTTGCGGATGGGGCGCCGCTCGGCCTCGTCGCGCTCGGGGTGGCCGGCTGGATGCGCTACGTCACCGGCATCGACGAGGCCGGCCAGCCGATCGAGGTGAAGGATCCGCTCGCCCCCCGGCTGCGGGCGATCGCCGACGCGGCCGGCCCGGTCGCCGAGCGGCTGGCGCCGGCTCTGATGGGGGTTGCCGAGATTTTCGGCGAGGACCTGCCGAAGGACCCGCGCTTCACCGGCCCGGTGACGGCGGTGCTGGCAAAGCTGTTCGCCGACGGCGCCGCGCCGACGGTCCGGGACGCGGTGGCGAGGTAGACCGGGCAGCCGCTGTCGATCGACCGACGCGGTCGGGAACGCCGGATCGCCATCACCCCATCCTCCGCGTCGTCCTCCGCGAAGGCGGAGGACCCAGCTCGCGTCGCCGTCATCGAGAGAAGGCTGGGTCCTCCGCCTTCGCGGAGGACGACGAGC
>JAEZCD010000127.1 GCA_023430145.1 Pseudomonadota bacterium | reverse complement strand
GCCTTCGGCCTGCGCGCCAGCGCCACGCTGCCGCAACAGCTCGCCTCCTTCGTCGGCCGCGAGGCCGAGCGGGCCGAGGTCGCCCGGCGGCTCGACGGCTTCCGCATCGTCACGCTGACCGGCTCCGGCGGCGCCGGCAAGACCCGGCTCGCCGTGCAGGTCGGCTTCGACGTCCTCGATCGATTCGACGGCGAGGTCTGGTTCGTCGAGCTGGCGCCGCTCGAGGAGGCGCAGCTCGTCGCCGAGACGGTCTGCGGCACGCTCGGCGTGCCCTTGCAGGCCGGCCGCTCGGCGATCGAGACGGCGACCGACTTCCTCACCGACCGGCACGCGCTGATCATCCTCGACAATTGCGAGCACCTGATCGAGGCGGCGGCGGCGACCGCCGAGGCGCTGGTCCGCGCCTGCCCGCGCGTGTCGGTTCTGGCGACCAGCCGCGAGCCGCTCGCCATCCCGGGCGAGAGCACCTTCCGCGTGCCCAATCTCGCCTATCCGGCCGGGGAGGCGCCGACCGCCAGCGAGGCCCGCACCTACAGCGCCGTGCGCCTCCTGATCGAGCGCGCCTCGGCGCTCGTCGAGCGGTTCGAGCTGACGGACGCCAACGCGCCCGCCGTCGCCAGCATCTGTCGGCAGGTCGACGGCATTCCGCTGGCGCTCGAGCTGGCGGCGCCGCGCCTGCGGGCGATGGCGCCCGAGCAGCTGGCCTCGCAGCTCAGCAACATGTTCCAGATCCTGACGAGCGGCAGCCGCACCGTGCTGCCGCGCCACCAGACGCTGCGCAACCTGTTCGACTGGAGCTACGGCCTGCTCGGCCGCGAGGAGCAGATCCTGCTCGGCCGGCTTTCCGTGTTCGCCGGCGGCTGGCGGCTCGAGGCCGCGCAACGCGTGGCGGGCGGCGAGCCGCTCGACGACGGCAGGATCGTCGACCTGCTCGCCTCGCTGGTCGACAAGTCCTTGGTCGCCGTCGACCTCTCGGGGCCGGAGCCGCGCTACAAGCTGCTGGAGACGACCCGCCAGTACAGCAACGAGAAGCTGCGCGAGAGCGGCGAGCGCGGGCGCCGGCGCCGGCTCGCCGAGTATCTCGTCGGCTTCTTCGCCGATGCCGAGGCGCAATGGTCGACGACGTCGACGTCGGCCTGGCTGCAGCGCTGCGAGCCCGAGCTCGACAATCTGCGGGCGGCACTCGAATGGGCGTTCGGGCAGCGCGGCGACGCCGATCTCGGCATCGTGCTCGCGGGCTACGGCATCCGCCTCTGGAACGAGCTGTCGCTGCTGTCGGAGCGGGAACGCTGGGTGTCGACCGCCCTCGCGTTGCTCGACGAGCGCCGCTTCCCCGAGGCCGCCGCCCGGCTGTGGCTCGGCCGCACCTCGGTCAGCGCGCATGGCGACCGATCGAGCGTCGCCGCCGCCAACAAGGCGGCCGAGCTGTTCGCCGAGATCGGCGACGTGCTCGGCGAGGGCGAGGCGATCGCCAAGGCCGGCGCCTCGATGCTGACGCCGGACAATACGCAGGCGGCGCGCAAGCGGCTCGACCAGGCGAGCCCGTTCCTCGAGCCGATCGGCCCGACCAAGCAGCTCGCCGACTGGTACCGCTCGTTGGCGGTGGCCTCCTATTTCGTGCGCGACTTCGGCGCCGCGCGGTCCTGGATCAGCCGCTCGCTGTCGATCGCCGAGGACATCGGCGACACGCGCGGCGTCGTCAGCGCGCAAATCGCCCTCGCCGAGCTGGAGCTCGCCGCCGGCAATGTCGAGGCGGCGGTCGAGGTCGTTCGCGGCGTTCTCGCCGGCGGGCTCGCCAACCGGCGCCACATCGTTCTCGGCCTCGGCAACCTCACCTCCTACCTGATCGTCGCCGATCGGATCGAGGAGGCGAGGGCGGTCGCCGTCGATGCGCTGCGCGAGGCGCGTGCGATCGGCTGGCCCGCGGCCGTCGCCCGCATCCTCGAGCACCTGTCGCTGATCGTCGCGCTGTCGGGCGAGCTCGAGCTGGCCGCCCGCCTGCTCGGCTTCGGCGAGGGATTCTATGCCCACGGCTCCGCGAGCCGCGAATACACCGAGCAGGTCACCTACGACCGGGTCCGCGAGCTCCTGCAGCAGCAGCTGCCGCAGGAGCGGCTCGAGGCGCTCCTCGCCGAGGGGCGGCAGTGGCGCGAGCGGCAGGCCGTGGCGGCCGCGGGGGCCTTCCTCTCGCGCCCGCACTGACCGGCAGGCGGCGTCAGCGTCCGGCTGCGGCCTGCGTCGGCCCGGCCGGCGACTGGGTCACGGCGCGGCCGACGATGCGCCGGTAGAAGCGCTCGGCGCGGGCGTCCGAGCCGAACTCGCAGCTGCGCCGGCCTTCGGCGAGCCACATCATAGCCGCCCGCAGATAGACCTGCTTGCCGACCTCCGGCCCGTTCACGCGGCGCTCCATCGCCGCGAGCGCCGCCGCGTCCCAGTCCTTGCAGCGCTGGGCGAGCTCCACCGGATCCATCGTGTCGCTGCGGGTGAGCGGGTCCGAATACCATCCGGCGAGCGCTGCCACGCCGAAGAACGCCGCGATGATGCCGAGACTGCGGATCGGCCGCACCGGCGGGGCGGCGAAGCGGTCGGCCGCAAGGCCGGACTGCCCGTGTGCCATGCTGTTCATGCCGTGTCCTCCTTGGACCGTGATGGGAGGACGGTGCGGGGGAGGCGCTATGCGGGCGTGACCGGGGGCCGGCCGGGGCGTGATTTAGACGTCAATTCGGCTCGGTGGCCCCATGCCCCTAGACGGGATCGAGCCGCTCCCCGCCCTTCAAGGCCCCGCAGGGGGCGAGACGGCAAGGTCTTTCACATAGTCGATTGACATCTCTCATAGCGAAGTTACGCTTTGCCCAACAAGGAGCGTGCTCGAGCGCGCCCGATCTGGGAGAGGCGGCCGATGCTGGAAGCTGCACTTGTCGGCCTGTTGCAGCTGTTCACGCCGCAAGCGCTGCTTTTCATGCTGATCGGGGTCCTCTACGGGCTCGTCATCGGCATTCTGCCGGGCCTCGGCGGCGTCGTCGCCATGACGCTGCTCCTGCCGTTCACCTACGGCTACGAGGTCGCCGCCACGCTCGCACTGCTGCTCGGCGCGCATATCGGCACGCTGTGGGGCGATTCCGTCACCAGCATCCTGTTCAACGTCCCGGGATCGGCGAAGAGCCTGTCGCTGATCTTCGACGGCTACCCGATGACCCTGAAAGGGCAGGGCGAGCGGGCGCTCGGCGCCTCCGCGACCGCGCTGCTGCTCGGCGGCGTCTTCGGCGCCGTCTTCCTCGCCATCACCATTCCCTTCGTGCGGCCGCTGATCCTGATGCTGGGCCCGGCCGAGTACCTGATGATGGCGCTCTGGGGGATGACGCTGATAGCCACCTTCAGCGCCGGCTCCGTCTTCAAGGGCCTCGCCGCCGCCTGCCTCGGCGTGCTGATCGCCTTCATCGGCATGGACCCGGTGACGGCGACGCCGCGCTACACCTTCGACAGCCTGTTCCTGCTCGACGGCCTGTCCTTCCCGGTCTGCATGATCGGCCTCTTCGCCGTCTCCGAGATGATGAAACTCTACGTCAAGGGCGAGGCGATCGTGACCCGCGAGGTGCACGACGACAGCTCGATGTTCGACGGCATGCGCGACACCTTCAAGCACTGGGGCCTCGTCCTGCGCTCGAGCGTGCTCGGCCTGTGGATCGGCATCCTGCCGGGCGTCGGCGGCAGCGCCGGCGGCATCGCCGCCTACGCGCAGGCGGTGCAGACATCGAGGACGCCGGAGAAGTTCGGCACCGGCAATGTCGAGGGCGTCATCGCGCCCGACGCGACGCTCGGCGCCAACGAGGGCGGCGGCCTGCTGCCGACGCTCGCCTTCGGCATACCGGGCGGCGACAGCATGGCGCTGCTGCTGATCGCCTTCATGAACATGGGCATCGCGCCCGGCCCGACGATGCTGACCGAGCATCTCGACGTCGTCTTCAACCTCGTCTGGATCGTCGTCCTCGGCAGCATGCTGACGGCCATCATCGGGCTCTGCCTGACGCCCTGGCTCGCCCGCATGCCGACGCTGAACTCCGATCTCATGGTGCCGATCGTGCTGTGCGTCTGCCTCGTCGGCGCCTATGTCACGCGCGAGCGGCTCGAGGACGTCGCCGTCGCCGTGCTGTTCGGCTGCATCGGCTTCGTCATGGAGCGCTACCGCTATTCGCGCGCCAACCTCGTCATCGGCATGGTGCTGGCGACGATGATCGAGCGCAGCCTGCACGTCTCGCTGACGCTCTACGGCAACGACTTCCTGCTCGAGCGGCCGGTGGCGCTGGCGATGTTCCTCTTGGTCCTGTTCACCGCCATCTGGCCGATGGTGCGCGGCAGCCGCAACGCCGCCGCCCGCGCGGCGCTGGAGAAGGGGAGCGTGTGATGAGCCGGCGCGCGCAGGAGAACATCATCGCCGTGGTCCTGTTCGTGGTCTTCGCGGGGTTCTTCGTCATGAGCCTCGGCTACGGGCCGCGCGCGCGCCTCGTGCCGCTGCCGATCTCGGTGCTCGGCATGCTGATGATCGCCTGCCAGCTCGTCTGGCAGAACCGCCGGGCGGCGGGCGATCTGCGGGTCAACGTGCTGCACATGCTGGCCGGCAAGCAGGGCGACGACATCGCCGCCGCGCACCGCTCGACGCTCGGTCCCGGCTATGGCGGCCCGGGAGATACGCTCGCCCGCAATCTCGGCGCGATCGGCATCGTCGTGGCCTTGCTCGGGCTGTTCCTCCTCGTGGGGCCGCTGCCGGCGGTCTTCGTCTTCAGCTTCTGCTACTTCGTCCTCAGCGGTCACTGCCGGCCCACGCGCGCGCTCGTCTATTCCTTGGCCTGCGCGGGCATCGTCTACGGCATGTTCGGCTATGTTCTGAACATCCAGCTGAACCGGGGCCTCCTGGCGCCCTATATCGAACAACTGGTCCACTTCTGAGAAAACGAGGCCGATGACGGCCGAACAAGCAGGGAGGAGACTATGACGACAGTGAAGAAGGGCAGTCTGGCGGCGGCCTTGCTCGCCGCATGCGGCCTCGTATTCGCCGCCGGCTCGGCGGTCGCGCAGGGCTTCTACGAGGGCAAGATCGTCAAGATGATCGTGCCGCACTCGGCCTCGGGCGGCTTTGCCAAGTACGCGCAGCTGTTCGCGCCCGCCCTCGCCAAGCACCTGAAGGCCAAGGAAGTCCGCATCGACCACAAGACCGGCGCCGGCGGCATTCTCGGCCTCAACCTCGTCTGGCACGCCCCGCCGGATGGCCTCAATATCGGCTTCTCGAGCGGGCCCATCATCCTCCTCGCGCAGCTCGGCGGCGGCGAGGGGGTGCAGTTCGACGCCAACAAGTTCACCTATCTCGGCCGCGCCGCCTCCGACAGCCGTGTCGTCTTCACCGGCGCCAAGTCGGCGATCAAGTCGATCGAGGACGTGCAGAAGCTCGGCCGGCCGATGAAGGTGCCGAGCCAGGGCGTCGACGACGACTTCTACGGCATGGCGCTGCTCGCCAACACGCTCGGCTTCGAGGTCCAGTTCGTCACTGGCTACGAGGGCGGCGCCGACACCACCCTGTCGGTCATCAAGGGCGACACCGACGGTCGCCTTACGTCCTGGACCTCCGCCGAGCCGATGCTGAAGGCGGGCGACATCCGGCCGATCCTCAATGTCGGCGAGGCCCGCAATCCCGAGCACCCGGACGTTCCGAACGCGCTCGAGCTCGTGAACGACCCGGCCAAGAAGAAGATGCTCGGGGCGCTCGTGAACATCCAGGAGCTGCACCGGCTGTTCTTCGGCCCGCCCGGCATGGACGCGAAGGCGGTCGCGGAGATGCGCGCCGCCGTGATGGCGATGCTGTCCGACCCGGAGGTGCTGGCTCAGGCCAAGAAGCTCTCGCTGCCAATCAGCGCCCAGGACGGCGCCACGCAGCAGAAGGTGGTCGCCGAGGTGTTCGCGGCGAGCGCCGAGGTGCCGGCGATCCTCAAGGAGGCCGTCGCCAAGCTGAAGTGAGCCGATTTCTCGGCTAATCTGACGGGCCGTCCGCCAGCGCGCGGGCGGCCCTTCCGTTTCTCCCCACCACGAAGACCACGCCCGATGCGCATACTCGCCGACGCGGAACTGACCGCCGCCTTCTCGATGAGCGATGCCATCGCCGCGGTCGAGCGTGCCTACCGCGCCAAGGCGGCGGGCGAGCTGATCGCACCGCCGCGCCACGGCGTGCAGTTCCCACCTGCCGGCGATCTCGTCTTCACCATCGGCGGCGGCAGCGCGCTCGGCTTCGCCGGCTTCCGCGCCTATGCCCGCATGGGCGGCGCCGAGGACGTGCAGATCATCGCCGTCTGGAACACGACCACCGGCGAGTGCGAGGGCGTCGTCATCGGCAACCGCGCCGGGCGGCTGCGCATGGGCGCCATCGGCGCACTCGCCGCGCGGCACATGGCGCGTCCCGATTGCGCGGTGGCTGGCATCATCGGCACCGGCGAGCAGGCGCGGTGCCAGCTCGAGGGCGCCGTCGCCGTGTTGCCGCTGCGCGAGGCGCGCGTGTTCTCCCGTTCTGCCGCGAACCGCGACGACTATGTGCGCGAGATGTCGCAAAGGCTCGGCATCCGGATCACCGCCGTCGACGACCCGCGGGCGGCGGTGGAGGGTGCCGATTTCGTCGTCACCGCGACGACGAGCCGCCGGCCGGTGCTCGAGGCCGCGTGGCTGGCGCCGGGCACGCACGTGACGATGATCGGCTCGAAAAGCATCGGCGAGAGCGAGCTCGGCCTCGACGTGGCCGAGCGGGCAGGCGCCATCGCCACCGATTCCATGGTGCAGACGGCGGCCTACAAGCCGCCCTTCTTCCTCAACGGCCGGCCGGAGATGGAGCGCCTGTTCGATCTCGCCGAGCTCGTCGCCGAGGACCGCTCGGCGCGCACGTCTCGCGAGGAGATCACGCTGTTCAGCTCCGGCGGCCTCGCGGGGACCGACGTCGCGGTCGCGGCCGCCGCGCTGGGCGTGGGGAGGGGGTAGGGGGCTCTTCCTTCTCCCGAGGGGAGAAGGTGGCCGCGAAGCGGCGGGACGAGGCCTCTCTTCCTTCTCCCAAGGGGGGGGAAGGTGGCCGCGGAGCGGCCGGATGAGGGGGTACGGCGCTCGTCCTGATGCTCCGTAACCCCTCACCCGCCCGCTTCGCGGGCACCCTCTCCCCATGGGAGAGGGAAGGGACGAGTCAGAACGACGCGAGACTCGTGTTTCTGAGGTCGGTGATCAGCATGCTGCCCGGCGAATGCGTGATCGCGAAGGGCAGCTTTGCCGCCTCGATCACCGATTGCGGCGTCACCCCGCAGGCCCAGAAAACCGGCAGCTCGTCGGCATGCACCGGCACCGGGTCGCCATAGTCGGGCTTCGAAAGATCGGCGATGCCGATCATCTCCGGCAGGCCGATATGCACGGGCGCGCCGTGCACGGCCGGGAAGCGCGAGGTGATCTGGATCGCCCGGATCGCCTGCGCCGGCTGGAAGGGGCGCATCGAGACCACCATCGGCCCGGCGAACGGGCCGACCGGCGTGCAGGCGATGTTGGTGCGGTACATCGGCACGCGGACGCTCTCGGACATGTGCCGGATCTCCAGCCCGTCCTGCATCAGCGCCTCCTCGAACGAGAGCGAGCAGCCGAGCACGAACGACACGAGATCATCCCGCCAATGCTCGCGCACGTCGAAGGGCTCGGCGACCACCTCGCCGTCCTTCCAGACGCGGTAGGCTGGCAGGTCGGTGCGAATGTCGATGTTCTCGCCAAGCTCGGGGATGGCCGGATCGCCCGGCCGCGACATGCCGATCAGCGGGCAGGCGCGGGCATTGAGCTGGCAGAAGCGCAGAAAGTCGGCGGCCAGATCCTTCGGCAGGATCGCGAGGTTGCCCTGCACGTGACCCGGCGCGACGCCGGCGGTCGAGATCTGCGCGCCCTCGGCGCGGAATCTTCTCCGCGCCGCGGCGCCGGGGTTTTCCTGGAGGCTGCGTGCCATGACGTTCATCGCTCACGCTCCTTGCCCGAAAGGGGCATTCGGTCCCGGCCTCCTCGTCATTGCGAGCGAAGCGAAGCAATCCAGCTTTTCTTCAGTGCCCTAAAGCTGGATTGCTTAGTCGCTGACGCTACTCGCAAAGACGGAGGTCAGGACGAGGTGGGAGCGCCGCGGCCGGCGCTCCCAGAAGACTCATATGCCGAGCGTGACGCCGCCGTCGACATGCAGCGCGGCGCCGTTGACGAAGCTCGCCCGTTCGGAGACCAGGAAGGCGACGACATCGCCGACCTCCTGCGGCTTGCCCATGCGGCCGACCGGGATGCGGGCGACGCGCTCGGCGCGCACCTCGGCCTCGGTCTGGCCGGTGATCTTCGCCCATTCCACCATCGTCTCGTCCTGGCGGTCGGTGTTGATGATGTGCGGGATCACGGCGTTGCAGGTGATGCCGTCCTTGGCGAGGACGCCGGCCAGCGCCTTGGTGAGGTTCAGCACGGCGGCGTTGTTGACGCCGACGGTGACGGTCGGGGCATGCGGCTGCCGGGCGGCGACCCCGGAGATGTTGAGGATGCGGCCGTACTTTCGAGCCTTCATCGCCGGCACGGCGTGCCGCAGCATGCGGGCATAGCCGTTCAGCTTCTCCTCGAAGACGTCGTGCACCCATCGCTCGTCGTCGATGGTGAAGAAGTCGGAGGGGGTGACGGTCGCCGCAGAATTGACGAGGATGTCGAGCTTGCCGAACTCCTTCAGCGTGCGCTCGACGAGCGCCTTCGCCGACTCGTCGCTGGAAAGATCGACCTGGACGCCCAGAACCTTGCCGCCCTTGGCCTTCATCTCGGCGACCGTCTTTTCGAGGCGGGCCGGGTCGCGGCCGGTGACGACCACCGTCGCGCCTTCGCCGAGCAGCGATTCCGCGCAGGCGCGCCCGATGCCGCGGCTGCTGCCGGTGACGATCGCGACCTTGTCGGCGAGTCCGAGATCCATGTCAGTCTCCTGGGAAGGCTTGGGCGGCGGCCGGCCTCGCGAGCCGGACGGCCATCAGATGGTGGCACGCTTTATCACATCGCTGTAGAACGTCCACCAGCCGCGGCCGGATCATCTGCCGCAGGCGCGATCTCGAAGGGCCAAAAATGCTTCCGGCATTCGGCGGGCACACTTATTCCTGGATGCTGCACGAGCCCGTCGAGGCCTCGCTGGAGCGTCTCGCCGGGCTCGGCTTCACCGCCGTCGAGATGATGGCGCATCCGGGCCACCTGTGGGCGGCCGAGCTGGGCTCTGCCGAGCGCGCGGCGCTGCGCCGGCGGCTGGAGCGGCTCGGCTTCGAGCCGATCGTGCTCAACATGCCGAACCTCGACATCAATGTCGGCTCGACGGTGCCGGAGATGCGCGCCTACAGCCTCGGCCTGCTCGAAGGCCTCGTCGGGCTCGCCGGCGATCTCGGCGCGGCCGGCGTCGTCATCGGCCCGGGCAAGCCGAACGCGCTGCTTCCGGCGCCGCGCGCGGTGCTGCAGAGGCATCTCTTCGCCGCGCTGGATCGGCTCGGCCCCGTGGCGCGCGCCGCCGGCACGGAGATCTGGGTCGAGAACATGCCGTTCGGCTTCGTCGCCGACGCGGCGAGCCTCGCCGGCGTGCTCGACGAATACGGCGATCCGGCGATCGGCGCCGTGTTCGACTTCACCAATGCCTGGTTCGTGGGCGAGGAGTTCTCGGCCGGGCTCGCCACGTTCCGCTCGCGCCTGAAGCTAGTGCACGCCTCCGACAGCGGCCGCGACGTCTTCCGGCACGCGGCTCTCGGCACCGGGACGATGCCGCTCGAGCCGATCCCGGGCTGCCTCGCCGAGGTCGGCTATCGCGGGCCGATCGTGCTCGAGATTCTGTCGCAGACGCCGGATGCGGATTTCGTCACGAGCCGCGAGCGCCTGCTGGCGCTCGACTGGTCGCCGCAGGTCGCTGCCGCCCGATGAGCGAGGCGGCGCCGGCGGGCTACGACGTCGTGGTCGCCGGCAGCGGCGCCGGCGGCATGACGGCGGCCGCCGTCTGCGCAGCCGAGGGGCTGCGCGTGCTCGTCGTCGAGAAATCGGCGCTGATCGGCGGCACGCTGGCCATCTCCGGCGGCATGGTCTGGCTGCCGGACAATCCGAAGATGGCGGAGGCCGGCATCGCCGACTCCCGCGCGGCCGCCGAGGCCTATCTCCGCGCCGTGGTGCCGGGCGAGAAGAACGCTGCGGCGCGAAAAGCCTTTCTCGATCGCGGCAGCGAGGCGCTCGCCTTTCTCGAGGCGAAGACGGCGCTGCGCTTCCGACCCGTCCTGCGCTACCCCGACTACTATCCGGACGAGCCGGGCGCGACGCTCGGCGGCCGCGTGCTGGAGCCGGTGCCGTTCGACGGCGCCGAGCTCGGTCCCGACTTCGCGCTGCTGCGGCCGCCGCTGCCGGAGTTCACGCTGTTCGGCGGCATGATGGTCGACCGTGCCGACATCCCGCATCTGCGGCGTGCCGGCCGCTCGGTCGGCTCGACCTTGCGATCCCTGCGGCTGATCGCCCGCTATGGCCGCGAGCGGCTGCGGGCGCCGCGCGGGACGAGCCTCGTGCTCGGCAATGCGCTCGCGGCGCGGCTCCTCTGGTCGCTGCGCGATCTCGGCGTCGAGCTGATGCGCTCGGCGCGGCTGACGGAGCTTCTGGTCGAGGACGGGCGCGTCGCCGGCGTGATCGTGCAGCAGGCCGGCGTGCGGCGCGAGATCCGCGCCGCGCGCGGTGTGGTCCTCGCCACCGGCGGCTTCTCGCACGATCCGGAGGCGCGCGCCCGACGGCTGCCGCCCGGTGCCGGCCGCCATTCGGCGGTGGTCGCCGAGAATACCGGCGACGGCATCCGCGCCGGCCTCGCCATCGGCGGCTCGGCGCCGCCGCAGCCGGGCGGCGATGCCTTCTGGGTGCCGGTGTCGCTGTTCCGACGCGCCGACGGCACCGAGGCTGTGCATCCGCATACGGTGACCGACCGCGCCAAGCCGGGCTCGATCGTCGTCGACCAGACCGGTCGCCGCTTCGTCAACGAGTGCGTCTCCTATCACGAGTTCGTGCGCGCCATGCTGCGCGCCGCCCGGCCGGCCTCGCCGAGCTACATGATCTGCGACGCGGCGTTCCTCTGGAAATACGGCCTCGGCGCCATCAAGCCCTTCACCCCGCGCATTCCGCGCCATCTGCGCGACTACCTCGTCTGCGCCAATTCGATCGAGGAGCTGGCGGGGCGTCTCGGCGTCCCGCCGAGAAACCTCGAGGTGACGGTCGACGCCTTCAACGAGGCGGCGCGGCGCGGCGAGGACCCCGAGTTCGGCCGCGGCCGCGATGCCTATCAGCGCCATCTCGGCGACGTCGACCAGCGGCCCAACCCCTGCGTGGCGCCGATCGCCAAGCCGCCCTTCTATGCGATCGCGCTCTATCCGGGCGATCTGGGGACCGCGGCCGGGCTTTCCACCGATGAGAATGCCCGGGTGCTCGATGCGGCCGGGCGGCCGATCCCGCACCTCTACGCCTGCGGCAACGACATGGCCTCGGTCATGAACGGCGCCTATCCGGGGCCGGGCATCACGCTCGGCCCGGCGCTGACCTTCGGCTACATCGCCGCACGGCATCTCGCCTCGGCCACGCTTGCCGGAGCGTCGCGGAAGGACAATGTGCAACCGGGGGCCGGAGCGCCGGCCGCTGCCGATCCAGGCGGAGAGACGAATGTGTGAGTCGTGCGACGATTGGGATGGCGAAAAGGCGCCCGGAATGGATGCCGCGCTGATGCCGGCCGCCCGGGCGATCGAGGCCGCCATGCCGGGCGAGCCGGCCGCCGAGGATGCCTGGGAGATCTTCTTCGGCACGGCGGGCGGCGGCATCAGCTGGCCCGACTACCAGCGCATTCTCGCGAGCTACGAAGAGGCCGAGCGCCGGGCCGCGGGACCGCCCAAGCTCGGCAGAAAGCGCGGCACGAGCTTTCGCGGCGACCTTTGCGAGGCGGCCATCGCCGCCGGGCAGGGCTGAGGGAGCAATTTTCCGGCAGCGATGCCGCAAAGCCACGGCCGGCCGGCTTCGCGAATCGGCTTAATTGTCTCCCGGGACCGGGAGGGGTATCCCTGAGGCGTGCGGTTCGCCGCGCATCGTGTGAGTCGGGGGTACATTCATGGATAGCATCCGCATTCGCGGCGGCCGGCCGTTGCACGGCTCGATCCCGATCTCGGGCGCCAAGAACGCCGCCCTTCCCCTGATGATCGCGAGCCTGCTCACCGACGAGCTCCTGGTGCTCGAGAACGTGCCGCGGCTCGCCGACGTGCAGATGCTGAAGCGCATCCTCGGCAATCACGGCGTGCATGTCACCGTCGAGGGCAAGCGCGTCGGCCAGGACGAGTTCCTCGGCGAGACCATGCGCCTCGAATCGCCGACCGTCGTCGACACCACGGCTCCTTACGAGCTCGTCTCCAAGATGCGCGCCAGCTTCTGGGTGATCGGCCCGCTGCTCGCCCGCTGCGGCGAGGCGAAGGTCTCGCTGCCCGGCGGCTGCGCGATCGGCACCCGCCCGGTCGACTTCTTCCTGATGGGCCTGCAGGCGCTCGGCGCCGAGATCGACATCGAGGCCGGCTATGTCGTCGCCAAGGCGCCGCATGGCCTGAAAGGCGCCGTCGTCGCGTTCCCGAAGGTCTCGGTGGGCGCGACGCACGTTCTGATGATGGCGGCCTGCCTCGCCAAGGGCGAGACGGTGCTCGAGAACGCCGCCCGCGAGCCGGAGATCGTCGACCTCGCCGAGTGCCTGATCAAGATGGGCGCCCGCATCGAGGGCGCCGGCACCTCGCGCATCATCATCCACGGCGTGCCGCGGCTCGGCGGCGCCCGCCATCGCGTGCTGCCGGACCGGATCGAGACCGGCACCTTCGCCATCGCGGTCGCCATGGCCGGCGGCGACGTGCTGCTCGAGGGCGCCCGTCCGGACCTGCTCGACACCGCGCTCGACGTGCTCGTCGAAGCCGGCGCCGACGTGACGCCGACCAACGAGGGCATCCGCATCGCCCGCAACGGCCACGGCATCGCCCCGGTCGAGGTGACGACGCAGCCGTTCCCGGGCTTCCCGACCGACCTGCAGGCGCAGCTGATGGCGCTCTCGACGCGCGCCAAGGGCACCTCGCGCATCACCGAGACGATCTTCGAGAACCGCTTCATGCACGTGCAGGAGCTGGCCCGGCTCGGCGCCCGCATCCAGCTCGAGGGGGATACCGCGACGATCGCCGGCGTCGAGGCGCTGAAGGGGGCGCCGGTGATGGCGACCGATCTGCGCGCCTCGGTCAGCCTCGTCATCGCCGGGCTCGCGGCGGATGGCGACACCATGGTGCACCGCGTCTACCACCTCGATCGCGGCTTCGAGCGGCTGGAGGCCAAGCTCGGCCGCTGCGGGGCGGAGATCGAGCGCATCGCCGGCTGAAATTGCGCAGCACGAGAGGTGTTGCGCGTCAAGGCTCCGCTCCCCACGTGTGGTGCCTGAGAAGCCCAGGGCTTCGGCCGGCCGGACCCGAGCGTCCCGCCGTCCCGAGCCCGGGCGCCGAACAAGCACAAATAGAACCGGCCCGCCCATGACCGATCAGCCCCTCAAACTGCTCGCCGTCGATGCCGAAGACCTGTCGATCATCTCGGCCCATCTGCAGGACTCGGTGATCAAGGTCGGCGACTTCGTCTACCTTCCGAAGGAGCAGCGTTTCGCCTTCGCTGCCAACAGGTTCGACTGGGTCGCTGCAGTGGAGGGCGAGGGCAACCGCCGCCGCCGTGCAGCCATCCACTTCGATCGGGTGCGCGGCGTCAAGTGCCGCAACATCGACCGCGAGAACCCGCACCAGGCGCTCTGCCTGCTCGCCGTCGCCTTCGAGGAGACCGACCCGCCCTCCGGCTGCATCACGCTCGCCTTCTCCGGCGACGCCTCCATCCGCATCGAGGTCGAGTGCATCGAGGCGCGCCTCGCCGATCTCGGCCCGGTCTGGGCGGCGACCTGCTGCCCGGCGCACGCGGTGGAAGAAGCCGAGACCGCCTGAGTGCCTGTCCGCCTCGACGCGGGAGCGTCGGATTTCTCACGCGCGTTCGAGGCGCTGCTCGGCAAGAAGCGCGAGCAGGCATCCGACGTCCGCGCCGTCGTCGCCGGCATCATCGACGAGGTGCGCCGCTACGGCGACGCCGCGCTGATCGACCTGACGCGCCGTCTCGACCGCTTCGACCTCGCCCTGAAGGGCATTCGCGTCGAGCGCGCTGAGATCGATGCCGCCGCGGCCGCCTGCGACCCCGAGGCACTGGCAGCGCTCGGCCTCGCCCGCGACCGCATCGAGTCCCATCACCGACGGCAGATGCCGGCCGACGCGCGCTATGCCGACGCGCTCGGCGTCGAGCTCGGCCACCGCTGGACGCCGGTCGCCGCGGTCGGCCTCTACGTGCCCGGCGGCATCGCCGCCTATCCCTCGAGCGTCCTGATGAACGCGGTGCCGGCCAAGGTCGCCGGCGTCGAGCGTGTCGTCATGGTCGTGCCGGCGCCGGAGGGCGTCATCAATCCCCTGGTGCTGGCGGCGGCAAAGCTCGCCGGCGTCGACGAGCTGTTCCGGATCGGCGGCGCGCAGGCGATCGCAGCCCTCGCCTACGGCACCGAGACGGTTCGCCCGGTGCACAAGATCGTCGGCCCGGGCAACGCCTATGTCGCCGAGGCCAAGCGCCAGGTCTTCGGCACCGTCGGCATCGACATGATCGCCGGCCCCTCCGAGGTGCTGGTCATCGCCGATGGAAGTGCCGAGCCCGACTGGATCGCCGCCGATCTGTTGGCGCAGGCCGAGCACGACACGGCCGCGCAGTCGATCCTCGTCACCGACGATGCCGCGCTCGCCGATGCCGTGGCGGCGGCGGTGGAGAGGCAGCTGGCGACATTGCCGCGAAAAGAGATCGCGGCGGCGAGCTGGCGTGACTTCGGCGCCGTCATCCTCGTGCGGAATCTCGTCGCCGACGCGCCGGCGATCGTCGACCGGGTGGCGCCGGAGCATCTGGAGATCATCGCCGCCGATGCGGAGGCGCTGGCCGCTTCGATCCGCAATGCCGGCGCGATCTTCCTCGGGGCCTACACGCCGGAGGCGATCGGCGACTATGTCGGCGGCTCCAACCACGTGCTGCCGACCGCGCGGACGGCGCGCTTCTCCTCCGGGCTCGGTGTCTTGGATTTCCTCAAGCGCACCTCGATCCTGAAATGCGGGCCGGCGCAGCTCGCCGCGATCGGGCCGGCGGCGATCACGCTCGGCCGCGCCGAGGGGCTCGAGGCGCACGCCCGCTCGGTGGCGATGCGCCTGCCGTCTAAGTGACACCTCCCGAGGCACCGGTCTTCCGTTTCCTCAAGGGGAATGTCGCCCCTTTCCTCCCCCTGCAAGGGGGAGGTCGAGACGGCGAAGCCGTCCGGGTGGGGGTCATGCAGCGGCTCCGAAGACCCCCTCTCGGCTCGCTGCGCGAGTCCGGTCTCCCCCTTTCAGGGGGAGAGGAGAGGCTTTCGCCGCTGCTTCTGTGATAGGTCCCGGGCAGCCGTTTTTTTAGTGGCGCCGGTCCGCGCAAGACCGGTGCCCGACTCGTGAGGAGGGTCCGCCGATGACGCATGCAGCGCTGCAGCCCGGTTCGGTCGCGGTCGTCACCGGCGGCGCCTCGGGCATCGGCCTCGCCGCAGCGAAGCGTTTTGCCGCGCGCGGCATGTCGGTCGCCATCGCCGACATCGGCGCCGAGCGCCTCGCCCGCGCCGCCGAGGCGATCGCCTCGGTGGCGCCTACGGGAAAGGACGCCGTGCTGGCGGCCGAGACCGACGTGGGCCGGGTCGAGGATCTGCAGCGGCTCGAGCAGGCGGTGCGGCAGCGCTTCGGCGGCACCGACGTCCTGATGAACAATGCCGGCATCCAGCCGGGCAGCACCATCTTCGGCCCGGCGGAGAACTGGCAACGCGTGCTCGGGGTGAACCTTTGGGGCGTCGTCAACGGCTCCCAGGTGTTCGTGCCCGGCATGATCGCCCGCGGCCGGCCGGGCCTCGTCATCAACACCGGCTCCAAGCAGGGCATCACGACGCCGCCGGGCGATCCGGCCTACAATGTCTCCAAGGCCGGCGTGAAGGTCTTCACCGAGGCTTTGCAGCACGAGCTGCGCAACACGCCCGGCTGCACGATCGGCGCGCACCTGTTCATCCCCGGCTGGGTCTTCACGCCGCTCGCGGCGCCCGGACGGACCGAGAAGCCGGCTGGCGCCTGGACGGCGGAGCAGACGGTCGAATTCATGCTCGAGCGCCTCGAGGCGGGCGACTTCTACATCCTCTGCCCGGACAACCATGCGCCCCGGTCGCTCGACGAGCGGCGCATCCTCTGGGCGGCCGGCGACATCGTCGAGAACCGCCCCGCCCTGTCGCGCTGGCATCCGGATTTCAAGGACGCGTTCGAGGCGTTCGTCCGCGGGAAGTAGCAGGATGAGCGGCGCTGCTCCGGCGCCGCACATTCGCCACCGGTGGGAGTATGCGTCGCCACTCCGAGCTCGCTCATTTGTAGTAGATTTCCGCAAGCTGCGGGTTATAGCGGCGGATGACTTCGAGAAACAGGGTCTTCGTCAGCCGCCTTTCTTTAGGCAGGCCGAAGGCGATTTCCGCGAGCGGCCGGCTGTTGAAGCCGAACATCGAGTTGACGGCAGCATCCATGCCGTTCAACTGCTCGGCCGCCCAGGTGCCGACGCGGTGCTCCCAATAGAAGAGGTCGCTGGGGTCGATCCCGAATGCGGCGGCCGCGCCGGCGTTGGAGCGCCTCTGGAAGCCCTCGAACGCGGTGAGCAGGAAGACGTCCGCGTCCCGGCCTTCCTTTCGGTAACGCTCCGTCATCGCCCTCGGCGTGTAGCCGTCGATCGGATTGCCCTTGGCGTTGTAGAAGCCGCGCAGCACTTCGCCGCCGAAGCCGCGCACGAAGATCGCCCGCGGATCCTCGCCGGCGAGCCGGGACATGCCGGCGACGGCGGGCGAGGGTTGGCGTGACCGGCCCCCGTTGCGCACCCCGATCATCGCCACGCCGTTGATCGCGTCGTTGCTGGCGTCGACGGTGGCGTGGCGCCTACCCAGCAGCGCCACGATGTCGGCGACCGGCTGCGCTTCCCATGCCTCGAAGTTGAAGCTCGTCCAGGTGACGGTCTGGAAGTCGCAACCGAAATGTCCGAGCGCGGCGATCAGCAGGCGGGAGTCGATCCCGCCCGTGACGCTCAGCCAGAGATGCCTGTCGCGCAGGAATGCCGCGAACCCTGCGAAGTAGCGGTCGCATGCCTCGAAGAAGGCCTCCGGTTCGCCGGCGACCTGCGGCCTGCGGGGCCAATATCGCTGCGTCCTCCGGCGCTCGATGTCGTAGAGATTGTTCGGAACGAGCATGAAGACGCGCTCGAAGACGGTGAGATCGCCCGGCAGGTACCGCATCGTCATGCCCTTCCAGGTCTGCGACTGCAGGTACTCGGCCATGGCCCGGCTTCGCGGCACGCCAAACGTCTCCGCCAAGAGATCGGCATGGCTCGCCAGGGCGAGCGGCCCGTCCTGCTGGTAGAAGACGGCGCGGGCGCCGAACGCGTCGTGGAAGACCGCCGTGCGGCCATCGCGCCGCACGATGGCGACGAAGCGTCCGCTCAGCTCGTCGAGCGTCCGCGGTATCCACATCATCGGCTGCTCGGCCAGCATCTGGACCGGCGACCGCTCGTAAGGCGGGTTCGCGACCCACGCCTCGCCGATCAGCGCCGTGAACTCGGTGCCTCGCCGTTCGACGTGAACGACCGTCTCGGGGTGATGGCGAAGCGACAGATCGTCGAGCTCGACGGTTCGCCAGGTCCGCGACAGCGTTTGCCAGAGCGAGCCGGTCGGCGGCGAGTGGCCGGCGTGCAGCAGAAAGCCGAAGCGGTAGAGAAGCCGCTCGAGCTCGTCGGCCGTCGCCGAAGGCGCGCCCGCGACAGCACTCGACATGCATATCCCCCGTCCCTGACGACAACTCCTGCGATCATAGAGCGCTGTGCGAAGCGCGCCAGCCGGGGCTGCGTAGCGTCAGCGCGCGGCGCCGCGGGCCGACCGCGCCGCGTCGGCGAGCTTGCCGGGGAAGGGGACGATCGCCGCCGATGCCGGACAGGCGATGGCCTCGAACCAGACGCGGCAGCCGCCGGGATGCCGCTCGATGCCGAGCGCCCGGCCGTATTCCGCGAGCGCGTCCTGCACGATCGACAGGCCGAGGCCGGAGGAGTCCGGCCCGTCCGACATGCCGCGCTCCAGAACCTGCGCGGGAAAGCCGGGGCCGTCGTCCTCGACCACGATACGAACCGTATCGCCGGCAGGGTCGGCGCGGACGACGACACGCGTTGCCGCCCATTTGCGGGCATTGTCGAGCAGATTGCCGAGAATCTCGCCGAAATCGTCCGGTTCCATGCGCACCCCGAGCCCGGCCGGCACAACGAGTTGCCAGTCGAGCTCCGCGCCGCGCGGCATGCGCCGCATCAGCCGCAACAGGCGCTCGACCGTCTGGCCGACATCGGTCGAGGCCCCGGCGGCGGCGGGGGCGCCGCTCGTGCGCGAGCGCGCGAGCTCGCGGTCGGCATGCCGGCGGATCTGGTCGAGCTGCTCGTTCATGCGCAGCGCCACGTCGCGGCGGCCGTCCATCTCGAGTCGGCGCGTCTCCGCGCGCAGGATGGTCAGCGGCGTCTTCAGGCCGTGCGCCAGCGCGCCGGCGCGGTCGCGCGCCTTGCGGACGAGCTGCTCCTGGCGGTCGAGCAGCTTGTTGAGATCCTCCACGAGCGGCGCGATCTCGCTCGGGAATTCGGTGCCGAGGCGCGACAGACGGCCGTCGCGGACCGCCTTCAGCGCGCCGACGAGCGCCTTCAGCGGCCTGAGGCCGAGCGTCAGCTGCGCCCAGGCGGCGAGGCTGAGGACGACGGCGATCGCCGCCAGCACCTTGGCCATGTCCCATTCGAAGGCCGCGCGGAGATCGTGCACCTCGGCGTGGTCGAGCGCGACGGCGAGGCGGAAGGTGCCGCCATTGTCGAGCCTGACGTCGCGCTCGGTGACGTAGAGCTCCGAGTTTTGCGGTCCCGCGACCTCGAACGAGCGCTCCTTGTCGGCGGCAGGAACATGGGTGGTCTCCAGCACCTCGTCCCAGAGCGAGCGCGAGCGCAGGACCGTGTCATGGCCCGTGATCTGCCAATAGGCGCCGCTATAGGGCTGGTCGTAGCGCGGATCGGTGAGCGGCTGGTGCAGAACGGCTTTGCCATTCTCGACGCGGAATGAGGCGGCGAGCTCGGTCCATTTCTGGTCGAGCTCGCGATCGACGCGGCGCAGCAGCTGCTGCTCGAACAGGAGGCCGAGCGAGACCCCGGCGACCGCCAGCGTCGCGACGATCGAGCCGATGGCGAGCGCCAGCAGGCGCAGCCGGAGCGAGGTGCTGTTCATGCTTCACCGACCATGTAGCCGTGCCCGCGCCGCGTGGCGATGATCTCGGGGCCGATCTTGCGCCGGATGCGAGCGACGAGCGCCTCGAGCGTGTTCGAGTCCGGCTCGCGGTCGCCGCCATAGACGTGCTCGCTCAGCTCGCTCTGCGGCACGACGCGGCCCTTCTGGTGGACGAGATAGCGGATCAGCCGGAACTCGAGCGGCGACAGGTCGATCGAGCGGCCGTCGAGGAGAACGCGCAGCCGCCGCGTGTCGACCGTGAGAGGGCCGACCTCGATCACCGGCGTGGTGTGGCCGGAGACACGCCGCAGCAGCGCGCCGAGCCGGGCGATCAGCTCCTCGACGTGGAAGGGTTTTGTCAGATAGTCGTCGGCGCCGGCATCGATCCCCTCGACGCGCTCGAGCCACGCACCGCGCGCCGTGAGGATCAGAATCGGCACCGCCACTCCCTCCGAGCGCAGGCGGCGGACGACGGTGAGCCCGTCGAGCCGCGGCAGTCCGAGATCGAGGATGATCGCCCCGAACTCCTCGGTGCCGCCGCGAAACCAGGCCTCCTCGCCGTCCGAAACCGTCTCCACCACGAAGCCGCTCGCCTCCAGCGCGCCCGCGATGTCGCGGGCGATGGCAACTTCATCCTCGACGAGGAGAATGCGCATCAGCGGCTCCGTATTCGCAGGATGCGCCGGCTGCGCGCATCGACGGTCACTTCGCGATATTTTCGGTCCTGCGTGAGCACGACGAGCTCGTAGAGCCAGGCTCCCGACGGCGATTGGCGCAGGTCTACGTCCAGCAGCCGCCCGGGAACGGCGGCGAGGACGGTCGGCAGGACCGCGCTGAGCGGCGCCGCATGCCCTCCCGAGACGGCCTCGCGGGCGTTCCGCGAGTTGGACCGCCAGATTCCGCGGCTGCCCTCGCCGCCCCGGCGATCGCGATCGTCGTCGTGGCCGCGGCCATGATCGTCGCCGTCGTCGTCGCCGTCGTCGTCGCCGTCGTCGTCGCCGCCATCGTCGTCGCCGCCGCGGCCGCTATTGTCGCTATCGCCGCCGCTGTCGGAATCCTTGGCGACGGCGAGGTCGGCCGCGACCAGCAGGGGTGCGGCGACGCCGATTGCCAGGGCGAGAGCGAGCGTGGCGAAGAGCCGGTGAAGGGCCATGCGGTTGTTCCGGCGCCGATCTTCCGGCGCGGACCTGCGGGCGAACAATGTGCAGCCTAGCGCTTCCAGGCTGACATTTCCCTGACATAGATCATCAGCTTGCGCTGTCGCGCGGTCGGCATTGTCGCCCCTACGGCCGGATGAGCATGGCCGAAAGGAGCACGACATGACGGAAGACACGCACACCGCCCCCGCGAATGGCGAAAGCATGCCCGACCTGCGCCGTCGGCGCCTGATGATGATGCTCGGCCTCGCCGCCACCGCCGCCTATGCCGCGCCGGCCGTCATCGGCCTCAGCCGGGCCGAGGCGAAGTCGGGCCGCGACGGTAATGGCGGCCGGGACGATTCCGGTGGCCGCGACGACAAGGGTGGGCGCGACGACAAGGGCGGGCGTACCCGCACGCGCGGCCGGGACGACGACGGCGGCCGGGACGACAAGCGCGGCCGGACGAGGACCCGCGGCCGGGACGATGACGGTGGCCGCGACGACAATGGCGGGCGGACCCGGACCCGCGGGCGGACCCGGACCCGGACTCGCGGCAGCTGACCGGCGAATCGGCGATGAAGGTGCGGGCGCCGCGTGTCCGGTATCTGGCGCTCGAGGGGCTCCGTCGGCCGGTCGCCCTGCACGACTGCGACGAGCTGCTGCCGTTGTTCTCGCAGATCCTCGGGACATGGCCCGGTGCCGTGTCCCGAGAGGCGGCCGCGCACCCGGTGATCTCGATCCGCCGGCGCGGTGACCGCTTCGTCCTGAACTCGCCCTGGGCGGAGCGCGATCTCGCCGACGACAGCGGACCGGGAACGGTGTGCAGCACGCTCGTCGATCTCGCGACCGAGTTCGCGATCGACAATCCCTCGCTGCTCGGCCTCCACTGTGGTGCGGTGGATCTCGGCGGGCGGCTGGTCCTGTTCCCGGCCGCGACGCGGACCGGAAAGAGCACGCTGATCGCCAGACTCGCGGCGGCCGGCCACTGCATCTGGGCCGACGACCTCCTGGCGGTCGACCCCGTCGCCGGCACGGGGCGCGCCTTCGGCATCCTGCCGCGCCTGCGGCGGCCGGTCCCGCGGGCCGCGGGGCGCGTGCTCGCGAATTTCGTGCGCGCTCGGAAGGGAGTCGCCGACCGGCGCCAAGTCTACCTCGCCTTGAACGGGCAGGAGCTCGCCGGCTTCGGCGAGACCTGCCGGCTCGGCGCGATCGTGCTGCCGGAGCGACAGGCGAGGGGGGCGGCGATGCTCGAGCCGGTCGGTCCGGGCAAGGCGCTGGAGCGGCTGCTGCTGCAAAATCTCGCCCAGGTGGGTGCGGCGAGCGATCTCCTCGACGCGCTCGCCGGACTTGCCGCGAGGCTGCCGGCCTTCAGGCTTCGCTATTGCGATCTCGACGAGGCGGCCGACCTTCTGGCGGCGACGGATTGGCCGCGCCTGGCAGACATGCCGGGTGACGGGCCCGGGCAGCCGAGGGAGAAGCCGCGCACGCCCCGAAAGCCCGCCCTCGGCCGAGATCGCCTCGTTCGCGATCCCACCGCGGAGCTCCGCGAGATCGACGGCGAGCGCTTCCTCGTCTCGAGCCGCTCGCAGGCCATCTTCGGCCTCAATCCGGTCGCCGCGGGCGTCTGGGGCCTGCTCGAGGCGCCGATCACGGAAGAGGAGATCGGCGCGCTCGTCACCGCCGCCTTCCCGAATATCGAGCCGGCGGAGGTGGCGCGCGACGTGCACGCCCTGCTGCGCCGGCTCGTCCGCGAAGGACTGGTGCTCGCCGGCTGAAGGCCCTCCGGCGTTGCACGGGAACGCCGGAGGGGAATCCGCTTCGAGCTCGCAGTGCGGAATGCGCCTAAAGCTCGCTCTGCCAGTGCACCGGCACGAAGCGGTAGCCGGTGCCGGCCTTGGCGACGTAGCCGATGCCCGGGAACGGCAGGTGCGAGCCGGCGATCAGCGTCTTGTCGGCCGACACCATGTCGAGCACCCGCTTGCGTGTCGCGACAGCCTGCGAAGGGTCGGTGTCGAAGCTGACTGAACGCTCGGGCTCGGGGAACTGCATCGCCGCGTTGTGGATGATGTCGCCCCAGAGGAGCACGTCCTTTCCGCCGGAGCTGACGCGGATCATACTGTGGCCGACGGTGTGGCCGGGTGCGTGATGCACGTGCAGGCCGGGCACGGGCTCGGCCGCGTCCGCGAAGGTGACGACCCGTCCGGCGTCCACATAGGGCTTCACCGCAACCTGGGCCATCAGGAAGAACGGCTTGAACTCTTCCGGCGCCTTGGCTGTGTTCTCGGCGCTGCTCCAGAAGGCGAGCTCGGGCGCGGCGACGTGGAAGGTCGCCTGTGGATACCGGGCCTTCGCCGCCTCGGTGGTGGCGCCCGAGACATGGTCGCCGTGAAGATGGGTGATGACCACCGCGTCGATCGCTGCCGGATCGACGCCGGCCGCCTCGAGCTGGGCCGGAAGCTTGCCGAGCGTCGGTCCGAACACGTTACCGGTTCCGGTGTCGACCAGCACGAGCTTGTCACCGGTGTTGACGAGCCAGGCGTTGACCGCGGTCTTGACCTTGTCGACCGGCAGGAACTCCGCCTCCAGCAGGCTCCGGCCTGCGGCCGTGTCGCCGGTGAAGAGCTTCGTCTCTATCGGGATGAAGCCGTCGGTGAGCACGGTGATCTCGGTGTCGCCGACATTGAAGCGGTAGAAGCCGGGCGCCTGCGTGCCGGCCTTGGGCGCGCGGGCGAGCGCCGGCAACGCGGGGACCAGACGGCCGCCGACGGCGGCGGCGCCGAAGGCGCGGCGGGTCAGATCCATAGGAGCGTCTCCTCGGAGAGGACTGAGTGATGGGCGAGCATACCGTGCTCGAAGCCGCGATGGGATGACGCTTTGGTGCAAGGAGGGCGCCGCTCGACACCCATGCGGCGCCACGGCTAGCCTAGGGCGATCGGATCGCGGCCGCTTCGGCGCCCGCGCTCGGCCCCGGAGAGGAAGAGCATCGCTTGGACGTCATCATCCACATCGGCAGGCAGAAGACCGGCAGCACGGAGATCCAGGCGCGCCTTTCCTCGATACGGGAGCAGCTCGTCACCCGCGGCATTCTCTATTCGCAGGCTTTCGGGAAGAAGAAGGCGACCGATCTCAAGAAGGTTTTCATCCCCGGCAAGCCTCTGAAGGGCGGTGATGCGGCGGCCATGGTCGCCGCCTTCGAGGCGGAGCTAGCCAGCAGGCCGGCGATGCTCATCGTCTCGAACGAGAATCTGTTCGACTCCGAGAGCGAGGCGATCACGGCCATACGCGACATGGTCGTCGACGCCGGCGGCAAGCCGAAGATTCATGCCTATGTCCGCCGCCCCGACGAGCACGCCTCCAGCCTCTACCAGCAGCGTGTCCGCTCCGGCCTGAAAGCGTGGTCGATGGACGAGTTCCTCGACCGGGTCATCGCGGAGAAATACTACGAGTCCTGCGCCTGTCTCGACCGCTGGGCGGAGGCGTTCGGGCGCGATGCCATCCACGTCCGGCTGTTCCATCGTGAGCTTGCCGGCGGCACCCCATTCTCGGACTTCGCCGCCTGGATCGGCCTGCCGGTCGAGGGGATCGAGGTTCCGGCCCAGAAGCCGGGAAAGGCGAAGGTGAGCTTCGATGCCGCCAGCGTCGATGCCATCCGCCTGTTCCGAAGATACGATAACGAGCATCCGGGCGTTTTCAGCGAACAGTTCATGATGAGGGTGGTCCGAAAGGGCATTCGTCATCTGAACGTGCGCGGCCCCCGACTGTCTCTGACGCCCGCGCAAGCGGACAAGATCGCGCGCGCGACCCGAGCCGATCTCGAGCGTCTCGCCGCAGAGTATCTCTCGCCGCGCGAGGCCGACTTGCTGCTCGCGCCGAGCCGCGGCACCAGTCCTGTGGTGCAGTCAGGCTCCTACGACGCCATTTCGCGCGCGCTCGACGTGATCGGCGGGTTGGACGAGGTTTTGGGCGCCCCGGCGCCGGCGGCAGGTGCGCGCGCGGATGGGCCGCTCGATCCGGTGGCGGAAGAGCTGCTCGGCATTCTGAAGGCCTATTCGTCCGAGAACCCGGAGGGCGTCGACGAGGCGGCCATCGCCGAGGCCGAGCGCCTGCTGCGGCTGCAGCAGGCGGCCGGGTCGGGATTGCCGGCGGGCGAGGATGCGCCGATCGGCGACTACGCGCTGTTCTGCCGTCTCGTCGCGATCTGCGGCCGTCTCGGCTCGCTGTCGAAGCCCGTCAGCAAGCGCAGGAAGGACCGGCATGCCGGCGCGCCTCCAGCGGCCGCACAGGGAGCCGCCTCTCCAGTGGGTGCTCCGAGCCCCGCGCCGACAGAGGCGCCGCCGAGGAACCCGGCTCGGGCCGAGAAGCGTGCGGAGCGCGCGCTTCGCTGGGAAGAACGCAAGGAGCGCCGCAAGGAGCGGGAGAGGGAGCGCGAGCGGCTCGCGGCCGAGGCGGCCGCCGGTGCGGCGCCGCCCGACGGCCGGGTCGCTGGCGAATAGGAGTCGCGCTCGACCCGCCTGTCGGGCATGTCGGTCCGCGGCTCAGCGCCGAGGCCCGTTCATGCGTCGTCCTGCGGCGGCAGGCCGATCACGCCGGCGGCGGCGAGCGCCTCGATCTCCGCCTCGCCGAGGCCGAGCCGCGTACGCAGCACCGTCCGGGTGTGCTCGCCGAGGCGGGGCGGCGGCAGTCGGTACTCGACTGGCGTCGCGCCGAGGCGCAGCGGGCTCGCCACCAGCGGGACAGCGCCGGCGGAATGGGGCATCTCGATGCGCAGGCCGCGGGCAAGAACCTGCGGGTCCGAGAACACCTGCCGCAGATCGTTGATCGGCCCGCAAGGCACGCCGGCGGCCTCGCAGGCGGCGATCCACTCGCCCGTCGGCCGCGTCGCCGTCACCTCGCCGATGCGCGCGATCAGCGCCTCCCGGTCGGCGAGGCGCGCGCTGTTGGTGGCAAAGCGCGGATCGCGCGCCCACTCCGGATGGTCGAGCACGCCGCACAGCGCCGCGAACTGGCGGTCGTTGCCGACGGCGATGATCATGTCGCCGTCCGCGGTCGGAAAATCCTGGTAGGGGACGATGTTCGGATGCGCGTTGCCCATCCGGCGCGGCGCCGCGCCGGTGACGAGGAAGTTCATCGCCTGGTTGGCGAGACTCGACACCTGCACGTCGAGCAGTGCGAGATCGACGTGCTGGCCTTCGCCGGTGAGGTCGCGGTGGTGCAGCGCGGCGAGGACGCCGATCACCGAATAGAGGCCGGTGAGAATGTCGGTGAGCGCCACCCCGACCTTCTGCGGCCCGGCGCCCGGCTCGCCGTCGCGCCGCCCGGTGAGGCTCATCAGCCCGCCCATGCCCTGGATCAAAAAATCGTAGCCGGCCCGTTGCGCATAGGGGCCGTTCTGGCCGAAGCCGGTGATCGAGCAGTAGATCAGGCGTGGGTTGAGCGGCTTCAGCGAGGCGTAGTCGAGGCCGTATTGTGCAAGCCCGCCGACCTTGAAGTTCTCGAGCAGGATGTCCGACTGCGCCGCCAGACGCCGGATGATCGCCTGCCCCTCGGGGCGCGTGAAGTCGATGGCGAGCGACTGCTTGTTGCGGTTGATGCCGAGATAATAGGCCGACTCCGAGGTCGGCGCGCCGGCCGCGTCGGCGAGGAACGGCGGTCCCCAGGCGCGCGTCTCGTCGCCCGTGCCGGGCCGCTCGACTTTCAGGACCTCGGCGCCGAGGTCGCCGAGCACCTGTCCCGCCCACGGCCCGGCGAGGACGCGCGACAGGTCGAGCACTTTCAGGTCGGACAGAGGGCCGGTCACGAGGCTTCTCTTGCAGCTCTGGCGCCGGGGTTCAAGGCGGGCCGCTTGCCGCGCGTGTCCCCATGCCGGGTTCCTCTTCTCTTACCTCTCTCAGGGCTGTCTCATATACAAATCTCCGAGCC
>JAEZCD010000076.1 GCA_023430145.1 Pseudomonadota bacterium | reverse complement strand
CTTCGGAGGCGCGCTCGACGAAAGAGGCGACGCGGGCGCGCTGGCGGGCGGAGATCAGCGGGCCGATATCGTTCAGCGTATCGTCCACCTGCCCGAATTTCAGGCTCGACACCGCGGAGGCAAGGTCCGCGACCAGCTTGTCGTAGATCTTGCTGCCGGCATAGACGCGGCAGGCGGCCGTGCAGTCCTGCCCGGCATTGTAATAGCCGAAGGTCTTCACCCCCTCGACCACCGCCTCGATGTCGGCGTCGTCGAACACGATGACCGGCGCCTTGCCGCCGAGTTCGAGATGCGTGCGCTTCACCGTCTTGGCCGCCGCCGAGAGCACCTTCTTGCCGGTGGCGATATCGCCGGTGAGCGACACCATCGCCACCTTGGGATGGTTGATCAGGGCGTTGCCGACGCTCTCGCCGCGCCCGACCACGACATTGACGACGCCGGCCGGAAACAGCTCGGCGATGATCTTCGCCAGCTTGAGCAGGCTGAGCGGCGTCTGCTCGGACGGCTTGATGACCACCGTGTTGCCGCCGGCCAGCGCGGGCGCCAGCTTCCACGCCGCCATCATCAGCGGGTAGTTCCACGGCGCGATCGAGGCGACGACGCCGATCGGGTCGCGGCGGATCATCGAGGTGTAGCCGGCCATGTACTCGCCGGCGGCGCTGCCGGGCAGCACGCGGCAGGCGCCGGCGAAGAAGCGGAAGCAGTCGGCCACCGCCGGGATCTCGTCGCGCAGCACGGCGGGACGCGGCTTGCCGCAGTTCAGCGCTTCCAGCGTCGCGAAGGTCTCGGCCTCCGCCTCGATGCGGTCGGCGAGCTTCAGGAGCAGGCCGGCGCGCTCGGCCGGCGTCGTCCGCGACCAGGTCTCGAACGCCTTCCGCGCCGCTGCGACGGCGCGGTCGATCTGGCCCTGGTTCGCCTCGGGCAGGCCCAGGATCGTCTCGCCGGTCCGCGGGTTCAGCACCTTCTCCTCGGTCTCGGTCCCCGCCTCGAAGGCGCCGCCGATCAGCATCTGGGTGTCCATGTCTTTCTCCCTCATTTGCCCGCGCCGGCGACCGTGTCGGTGCCGCGGGTCAGGTAATAGGCGGCGAGGATCGGCAGGGCTGTGACCAGCACCACGACCATCGCGACGACGTTGGTGACCGGCCGCTGGCGGGGCCGGACGAGTTCCTCGAGCATCCAGATCGGCAGCGTCGCCTGCTGGCCGGCGGTGAAGGTGGTGACGATCACCTCGTCGAAGGACAGCGCGAAGGCCAGCATGCCGCCGGCGAGCAGCGCGGTGCCGAGGTTCGGCAGGATCACGTAGCGCAGGGTCTGAAAGCCGTCGGCGCCGAGATCCATCGACGCCTCGATCAGGGAGCCGGACGTTCTGCGCAGGCGGGCGACCGCGTTGTTGTAGACGACGACGATGCAGAACGTCGCGTGGCCGAGCACGATCGTCCAGAACGAGAAGGGAATGTCGGCGATCGCGAACGCCGAGCGCAAGGAGATCCCGGTGATGATGCCGGGCAGCGCGATCGGCAGGATCAGCAAGAGCGAGACCGCCTCGCGGCCGAAGAAGCGGGTGCGGGCGAGCGCCGCGGCGGCGAGCGTGCCGAGGATCATGGCGAGCAGGGTGGCGATCGCCGCCACACGGACGCTGAGGCCGAGCGCGCGCCAAATATCCTGGCGCTCCCAGGCGACCGCGAACCAGCGGAGCGTGAAGCCCGGCGGCGGGAACTGATAGCTGCGGTCCTCGGTGGTGAAGGCGTAGACGAGGATGAGCAAGAGCGGCAGGTGCAGGAACAAGAGCCCCGCCGCCGCGGCGATCTTCAGGGCGAGCGAGGCGCGGTCGGTCATGGGCGGCCCCCTTCTCTTCCCTCTCCCAGGGGGAGAGGGTGTCGCCGAAGGCGACGGGTGAGGGGGTACGGCGTCAGTCGATACGCGCGAAGGGCGCCCGCATCGCCCGTGTCCGCGCCGCATCCAATGCGCGGCGGATTTCCTCGACGACCCAGGACAGCCGGCCGCTTACCTCGTCGTTGGTGAACCGAAGCTCGAAGAACCCTGCTGCTTCGATCTCTTCGGTGCGGTTCCCATCTGCGATCGGACGGTCCAGGTGCTGCTTGCCGTCGATCTCGATCGTCAGCTTTGCGTCCACGCAGCCGAAGTCCGCGATCCGGCGGCCGATCGGCATCTGTCGCCGGAACTTCCAGCCGTCTAGTCGGCAATTGCGCAGTTGATGCCAGAGCAATTCCTCGGCGGAGGTTTCGCTGCTGCGCAGTTTTCGCGCGATCCTTACCCGAGCCGGGGCTTTCGACGGAGGCGGCATGGTCACATTCCCCTCTCGTTCCTACCCCCTCATCCGGCCGCTTCGCGGCCACCTTCTCCCCCTGGGAGAAGGAAGAAATTAGCTCACAGCGCATCGAACGCTCCGAGCCGCTTCGCCACGACGAGGTACACTGCCATGATCACGATCGGCACCACCGTGAAGGCGGCGGCGAGCGGGATGTTGCCGGCCGTGCCCTGGTGCGCATAGACCGCCTGACCGATGAACAGGCGCGAATTGCCGACGATCTGCGGAATGATGTAGTCGCCGAGCGTCAGCGAGAAGGTGAAGATCGAGCCCGCCACCATGCCCGGCAAGGCGAGCGGCAGGATGACGTGCCGAAAGGTCTGGCCCGGCCGGGCGCCGAGATCGGCGGACGCCTCGATCATGCTTTTCGGCACCCGCTCGAGCGCGGCCTGGATCGGCAGGATCATGAACGGCAGCCAGATGTAGAGGAAGACGAGGAAGGTGCCGATATAGCTGATCGACAGCGACGGGCCGCCGATCACCGGGATGGCCAGCACCGCGTCGAGCAGCCAGACGAGGCTCAGCCGCTCGGCGAGCCAGGTGACGATGCCCTCCTTGGCGAGAATGAGCTTCCAGGCATAGACGCGGACGAGATAGCTCGACCAGAGCGGCAGCATCACGCCGAGATAGAACAGCGCCTTCCAGCGGCCGCGGGCATAGCGCGCGGCATAGTAGGCGATCGGGAAGGCGATGATCGCCGAGGCCACCGTGACGACCGCCGCCATCGCCACGGTGCGAAAGATGATGTCGAGATTGGCCGCTGTGAACAGCTCGCCATAAGTGGCGAGCGTCGGCTCCTCGATCACTTGGCCGGTGAACTCGTCGAGATAGAAGAAGCTCTGCACCAGCAGCGCCAGCAGCGAGCCGACATAGACGATCCCGAGCCAAACGAGCGGCGGCCCGAGCAGCAGCGCCAACAAAACCCGCGGATGGCGGAAGAGAAAGTCGGAGAGCGAGCGGAAGAAACCGCCGGCCTCGCGGTGGATGACGGTGCCGGACGCCTCGCTCATGGCGCCTCGAGCGCGTGCAGTGCCTCGGGCGGCCATGCGAGCACGGCGGGCTCGCCGACGCGGGCGGCCTCGCCGGGCGGCGCAACGGCGGACAACAAGGTGCCGCCGACGTCGACGGTCACGCGCTGCACGGCGCCCTGGTAGAGCACGGCGGCGACGGTGCCTTCGGCATGCAGAATGCCCGGCTCCACGGGGCAGCCGGCGAGCTTCAGGCGGATCTTCTCCGGCCGCAGGCTCGCCCAGACGCGCGGGCAGCCGTGCGCGGCGCAAAAATCCGGGTCGAGGACGTTCGAGGAGCCGACGAAGTCGGCGACGAACCGCGTCCGCGGCCGCTCGTAGATGTCCTCCGGCGGGCCGATCTGCACGATCTTGCCGTCGTTGAAGATCGCCACCCGGTCGGCCATCGACAGCGCCTCGCCCTGATCGTGCGTGACGAGCACGAAGGTCATGCCGAGCTTTTGGTGCAGCGCCTTCAGCTCGACCTGCATCTGCTCGCGCAGGCGAAGATCCAATGCGCCGAGCGGCTCGTCGAGCAGCAGCACTTTTGGCCGGTTGACGAGCGCGCGGGCGAGCGCGACGCGCTGCCGCTGGCCGCCGGAAAGCTGGCCGGGGCGCCGCGCCTCCATGCCGGCGAGCTTTACGAGCGCGAGAGCGTCGCGGGCGCGGGAATGGCGCTCCTCGCGCGGCACGCCTTTCACCATGAGGCCGTAGGCGACGTTGTTCAGCACGTCGAGATGCGGGAACAGCGCGTAGTCCTGGAAGACGGTGTTGACGTCGCGCCGGTAGGGCGGCACGCCCTCGGCGGTCTCGCCGAAGATCTCGATGTGGCCAGACGTCGGCTGCTCGAGCCCGGCGATCAGCCGCAGGCACGTCGTCTTGCCGGAGCCGGACGGCCCGAGCATGGCGAAGAACTCGCTGGCGGCGATGTCGAAGTTCACATCATCCACGGCACGGGCATTGCCGAAGCGCTTCGTCACGCCGCGAAATGTCACGGCGGGGGTCATGGCGCAGCTCTTCCTTCTCCCAAGGGGAGAAGGTGGCCGCGAAGCGGCCGGATAAGGGGGTACAGCGCTCGTCCTGATGCTCCTGACCCCTCACCCGGCTGCTTCGCAGCCACCCTCTCCCCCTGGGAGAGGGCTAAGACGAGCGCTTTTCCTCCCTCTCCCAACAAGAAAACGTGTCGCCGAAGGCAACGGGTGATATGCGGCGCCAGATTCTTCAATCCAAGCGCAGAAACGGCGCCCGCATCTCCCGCACCCGGGCCGTATCCAACGCCCGCCGGATCTCCTCTACGACCCAAGACAGCCGGCCGCGCACCTCTTCGTTGCTGAATCGCAACTCCAGGAATCCCGCAGCCTCGATCTCGGCTGCGCGCTCCCGATCGGCGATCGGCGTTTCGAGATGCTGCTTGCCGTCGATCTCGATCGTCAATTTCGCATCGACACAGGCGAAGTCGGCGATCCGGCGGCCGATCGGCACCTGCCGGCGAAACTTCCAGCCGTCCAGGCGGCGGTTGCGCAATTCGTGCCAGAGGAGTTCCTCGGCGGAGGTCTCTTCGCCGCGAAGTCTTCGCGCGGTGCGAACGATGGGGCGGGTGGGATTCGGTTCCACCATCGCTGCTCCTGATAGGCGGAATCCCCTCATCCGGCCGCTGCGCGGCCACCTTCTCCCTCTGGGAGAAGGAAGAGAAGAAGAGCGCCCCCTTCTTCCCTCTCCCAGAGGGAGAGGGTGTCGCCGAAGGCGACGGGTGAGGGGCTACCGAGCCGAAGAACGAGCGCCGTACCCCCTCATCCGGCCGCTGCGCGGCCACCTTCTCCCCTCGGGAGAAGGAGAAGAGCACCGCTCAGCGTCCGCCCATGACGGCGATGTAGTCGGTCACCCAGCGGCTGTAGGGCACGCAGTTCTCCTGCGACTTGCACTTGCCGATCGGCGTCTTCCAGAAGGCGATCTTTTCGAAGTTCTCGAAGCCGTTGGTCTTGCAGCCGTCGGCGCCCAGAAGCTCGTTGCCCTTGCAGGCGTCCGGGATCGCCGGCACCGAGCCGAACCAGGCGGCGAGATCGCCCTGCACCTTCGGGTCGAGCGAGTGCTCCATCCACATGTAGGCGCAGTTCGGGTGCTTGGCGTCCACATGCAGCATGGTCGTGTCGGCCCAGCCCGTCGCCCCTTCCTTCGGCACGACCGAGCCGACCGACTTGTTCTGGCTCTTCAAGAGGTTGACCTGGAACGGCCAGGACGAGGAGGCGACGACGCCCTCGTTGGTGAAGTCGTCGACCTGAACCATGGCGTCGTGCCAGTAGCGGCCGACGAGCGCCCGCTGCGCCTTCAACAGCTCGATCGCCGCGGCGTACTGCGCCTCCGACAGCTCGTAGGGGTCCTTGATGCCGAGCTCGGGCCGCTTGCTCTTCAGGTACAGCGCCGCGTCGGCGACGTAGATCGGCCCGTCATAGGCCTGCACGCGGCCCTTGTTCGATTTGCCGTCCGGCAGGTTCTGCTCCTCGAAGACGACCGACCAGCTGGTCGGCGGCTCCTTGAACACGGTGGTGTTGTACATCAGCACATTCGGCCCCCACTGGTAGGGCGTGCCGTAGTGCTTGCCGTCGACCGTGTGCCAGGGCGCGTCCTTCAGCCTTGCATCGACCTTGTTCCAGCTCGGCACGAGCGAAACATTGACCGGCTGCACCTTCTTGCCGGCGATGAGGCGGAGCGAGGCGTCGCCGGAGGCGGTGACGAGGTCGAAGCCGCCCTGGTTCATCAGCGTCACCATCTCGTCGGAGGTGGCGGCGGTCTTCACGTTGACCTTGCAGCCGGTCTTCTGCTCGAAGGCGGTGACCCAGTCATAAGCCTTGTCGGTCTCGCCGCGCTCGATGTAGCCGGGCCACGCGACGATATCGACCTGGCCCTCGCCCTTGCCGATGGCGGACATCTGCCCGAAGGCGGCCGCCGGCAGCATGACGGCGGCGAACGTGAGGGAATACAACGCGCGGCTCATTCTTGCTCTCCTTGGCCGGCTGTCCTGTGCCGACAAGCTAGCCACGGAATCAGCAGCGGCGGAAGAGCGGGCTGCTCGGCAATTCGGCCGATCTTTTCTGCCTCGCAGACAGCGCCGGTTCTTGCCGACCTGGCCGGCGATCCGCCCTGTCGACGAGGAGCCTGTCCATCGGCTCCGACCGCACCTGTTGCGATGTCGCCGATCTGCGGACGCGCTTACCCCGGTGCCTGCGGACGAGCTACTGCTCTGCCACGCTGCTCAACTGCGCGGGATCGGCTTCCATGTCGTAGCGCTCGCTCTGCCCGTTGGAATGCTCGAAATGCGCCCAGCGGGCACTGCGCACGCCGATCGACACTCCGGAACGGCCCCGCTTCTCGTCGCTCCAGATGCCGCGGAGGTTCACCCGCTTGCCGCGCACGCCGCCGAAACTGCGCCCGTCCAGGGAGCGGCCGGGAGTGGCACCCGCGAGCTCGAGGATCGTGGCAGGCAGGTCCGCATTCGAGACGAGGCGATCGTCACGCCGGCCCGCCTTGGCGCCGCAGCCCCACCAGACGAGCGGCACACGGATCGACTCGTCGTAGAGCAGGACTTTTCCCGTCGCCCTGTGCTCACCGTGAAGGAACCCATTGTCGGCAGTCAGGAAAACGCATGTATTCTCATTGGCAAATCGAACCACGAAATGCTCTATCCACTCGTCATCTGCCTGAATGGTACTGCATCTATCCCTAAAACTGTTTTCTATCCGCCGCTGCTTGCCTTCCAGAAGCAAAGGCAGCGATTGCATGAAGGTCGGCTTGTCCGACATGTCGAGCTCGTTGAATGCACGCCCCGGACGGAACGGCACGGCCTCGCACGCGCCCTCGTAACGCGGCGCCGGAATGTTCGGGGCGTGTCCGCCGACCGCGGCGATCCAGGCGAAATAGGGCCCTTCTCGCGCGTCGATCCACCGCTCCGCCAGGCGGTAGAGAACATCCGTCGTATAGCCGGTAATGCGCCGGATGGCGCCGTCGACGTCCATCCCCGGATCGAAGAACCGGGTCCCGTGGATGTCGCTCACGGTTACCCAATGATCGAATCCGAGATCGCCCGGGCTGCCGTCGAACAGATTCGGACTCTTGCCGAAGATTCCCGTCCTGTATCCGGCTGCGCGAAGGGCGTCGGGCACGAGGCCGGTCAGGTCCGATAGAAACCCCTCGCTGTTCCCAATGACCCCGTGCTTGTCGGCCTCCTGGCCGGTGAGGAAGGTCGCCCGGGACGGCCCGCAAAGAGGAAAGTTGACGAAACTATTGGTATACCTCGTCCCCTGGGAAAGAAGCTGTTCCACTCGAGGCATGATCGAAAGATCGTCCGAGACATCATCGACCATGATGACGATGATGTTGGGTTGCGCTGCAGCAGCAGTCGAGATGAACGCTGCCGCTACCGCAGCGAGGAATGTCTTCATAAATCAGGCTCGAGGCTGACGAGGAAAGGTGAACCGAGCCTTGGCTATATCAGGCGGGCGGCGACTGATCAAAATTCCGGGCTCGGGGCAGCGGCGTGCAGGGTATTGTCGGCGTCACTGCGCCCGGGTTTTCGGCGCTCGTCATCGTGGTGCCGGATGTCAGCCTCCGATCCGCTGGCCACCGCGATGCTTCGCCAAGAACTCCGCCGCGCCGAGCTTGCGGAAATCGGGCAGCGCGCGGCGTAGCGCCTCGTGGTCCCAGTCCCACCAGGCGAGCTCCTGCAGGCCCTCGCAGACATCGTCGGGAAAGCGCCGGCGGAGCGGCTTCGCGGGCACGCCGACGGCGATCTCGTAGGACCAGACGTCCTTGGTGACGACCGCGCCGGCGCCGATCACCGCCCCGGTGCCGACGCTGACGCCCGGCATCAGGACGGCGCCATGGCCGATCCAAACGTCGTGGCCGATCGTCACCGGGTGCGCACGCCGCCAGTCGAAGAACTCCGCCTCGTCGGCCTCGCCGGGAAAATAGCGCGAGGCGCGGTAGGTGAAATGCGCCTGGCTCGCCCGCCACATCGGGTGGTTGCCGGGATTGATGCGCGTATGCGCGGCGATCGAGCAGAACTTGCCGATGCGGCTGTAGACGATGTCGGAATCGTTGACGACGTAGGAATAGTCGCCGAGCGAGGACTCGACCACGGAGGTGCGCTCGCCGACCTCGGTGTAGCGGCCGAGCGTGCTCTTGCGCACCGTCGCCGTCGGATCGATCAGCGGCTCGAGCCCGAGCCGGTCGTCTTCGATTGCCATCGCGATACCTGGATGCATCCGGAACAGCGGTTCCTGCCGCGCGCCCGCGACAGCCGTGCGACAGTCACGCCCGATCCCGTGCATGCTGCGCCGAGCCGACCACGATCTCCACGCGGTCGGCGGCGAAGACGGAGCTCGTCGTCTGGATCGGCGTGCCGTGCGGGTCGACGTTCAGCGCCTCGACCACCAGCACCGGCCGGCCGGCGACGAGATCGAGCGCCAGGGCCTCGGCGGGGCTCGCGGGCCGCGCGGTGATGCGGGTCTCGCGACGCAGGTAATCGGGAATGCCGCCGGCCTTCAGCGCGCGCGTGATCGACAGCGCCTCGGCATAGTCCTCGGCGATGCGGGGCAGGCGCGCGGCGGGGAAGTGGTGCGTGCCGCAGGAGAGGGTCGCCCCGTTGGTGGAGGCGAGCGTCTCGAGCCGGATCACCGGCTCGCCCGGAGAAATTGCGAGGCGGCGGGCGATCGCAGCGTCCGCCGCGACACGCGCGCTCCCCAGAAGCCGTGATCCGGGCAGCCGCCCCTCGGCGGCGACGATGTCCGAGAAGCGGGTGCGCTCGCTGATCGGATAGGCGAGCGGCGCTGCCTCGACATAGGTGCCGCTGCCGCGGCTCGCGCGCACGAGGCCCTTCTCGGCGAGCATCGCGATGGCCCGCCGGACCGTGTGCCGGTTGACGCCGAAGCGCTCCGCCAGCGCCGCCTCGGCGGGCAGCTTGCTGCCCTCGGCGAGGATGCCGGCGCCGATCTCGGCCTCCAGCCGGTCGGCGATTTGCCGCCAGGCCGAGACACCGCCGAGGCGGTCCAGAATCGCGGGAAGCTCGCCGGTCGTCATGAAAACTTCACTAGACGAATCCGCGCGAGTTGTCTAATGCACTAGACAACTCCTGACGCGGATGCCTGCCTTGGACCCCGACATCGAATCCCGTCGTGCCGCGATGGCGACGCTCGCCGAGGCCGCGGAGCAGGAATTGTCCGCAGGCCTCGACCGCCTAGCCGTTCCCCCCTTCACGGAGCTGCGTGCGCCCGAGTCCGGCCTCGTGATGCTTCGCGGCCGCATGGGCGGCGACGGCGGCGCGTTCAATCTCGGCGAGGCGACGGTCACCCGGGCCGCGGTGCGACTTGAGAGCGGCGAGACCGGCTTCTCCTATCTGCTCGGCCATCGGCCACAGGCGGCACGGCTGGCGGCGCTGGCCGATGCGCTCTGGCAGCGCACCGAGCTGCGCGACGCGGTCGAGCGGCGCGTGCTGGCGCCGATCCGTGCGCGCATCGAGGCCGCGGACCGGCTCGGCGCGGCGCGCACGGCGGCGACGCGCGTGGACTTCTTCACCCTCGTGCGCGGGGAGGATGCGCGATGATCGCGCCCGGCTTCGCCGATCCCGTCGGCCAGTCGCAGGCCGTTTTCCGGAGCGCCATGTGGGCGCTGGCGACGCCCGGCAAGGTGGTCGACGCGCCGGTGCGCCTGGATGCGCCGAAGCCGCTCGGCCCGGTGGCGGCGGCACTGGCGCTGACCCTCGCCGACTTCGAGACGACTCTTTGGCTCGATCCGCCGCTGGCCTCTGCTCCGGAGGTGGCGGCGTTCCTGCGCTTCCACACCGGCGCGCGACTCGTCGAGGATCCCGCCGCGGCGCAGTTCGCGCTCGTCGCCGAGCCCGCCGCGCTGCCCCCGTTTTCAGCCTTCGCGCAGGGGACGGCCGAGTATCCGGATCGCTCGACGACGCTGATCCTGCAGGTGGAGACGCTTTCGGCCGGTGCCCCGCTGTTCCTCTCCGGCCCGGGCATCGAAAGCACGGCCACGATCGCTCCCTCGCCCGTGCCGGAGGACTTCGCCGCCCGGCTCGCCGAGAACCGCCGAGAATTTCCGCAAGGCATCGACCTGTTCCTCGTCACCGATGCCGCGCTCGCGGGGCTGCCGCGCTCGATCCATTCGCGGGCGAACTGAGGGGTTCCGCATGTATGTCGCGGTGAAGGGCGGCGAGAAGGCGATCCGGGCGGCGCACCGCCTGCTCGCGCACGAGCGGCGCGGCGATCCCGCGGTGCCGGAGCTTTCCCCGGACCAGATCCGCGAGCAGATGCCGCTCGCGGTGGCGCGGGTGATGGCCGAGGGATCGCTCTACGACGAGGATCTCGCCGCGCTCGCCATCAAGCAGGCGCGCGGCGACCTGATCGAGGCGATCTTTCTGGTCCGCGCCTTCCGCACGACGCTGCCGCGCTTCGGCTACGGCGCGCCGGTCGATACCGGCCATATGCGGGTGCGGCGCCGAATCTCGGCGGTGTTCAAGGATTTGCCGGGCGGCCAGGTGCTGGGGCCGACCTTCGACTACACGCAGCGCCTGCTCGATTTTTCGCTCGCCGAGGCGAGCACCGAGCCGCCGCCGCCGGCAGAGGCGGACGTGGCGGCCGATACCGGGATGCCGCGCGTGACCGACCTGCTCGACCGGCAGAGCCTGATCGAGCCCTCCGGCGGCGATGCCGGCTCCGAGCCGCGCGATCTCACCCGCGAGCCGCTCGCCTTCCCGGCCGACCGGGCGCTGCGGCTTCAGGCGCTCGCCCGCGGCGACGAGGGTTTCTTGCTCGGCCTCGGCTATTCCACGCAGCGCGGCTTCGCCCGCACGCATCCGTTCACGGGCGAGATCCGGCTCGGCGAGGTCGAGGTGGAGATGTTCGCCGAGGAGGTCGGTTTTTCCGTGCCGCTCGGCCGCGTCACCGTCACCGAGTGCCAGACGGTCAACCAGTTCAAGGGCACCGCCGCGGCGCCGCCGCAGTTCACGCGCGGCTACGGCCTCGTCTTCGGCCATTGCGAGCGCAAGGCGATGTCGATGGCCCTCGTCGACCGTGCGCTGCGCGCGAAAGAGCTCGGGGAGGAGCTGACGGCGCCGGCACAGGACCAGGAGTTCGTCTTGAGCCACGCCGACAACGTGCAGGCGACCGGCTTCGTCGAGCATCTGAAACTGCCGCACTACGTCGACTTCCAGGCCGAGCTCGACCTCGTCCGCCGGCTGCGCGCCGAGCACGCGGCGAAGGACACCCCGATCGCCGAGGCCGCCGAATGAGCACCGACACGACAGCGTCGAAGGCGGGCGAGCGCCGCTACAACTTCGCCTATCTCGACGAGCAGACAAAGCGCATGATCCGGCGCACGATTCTGAAGGCGATCGCCATTCCCGGCTACCAGGTGCCGTTCGCGAGCCGCGAGATGCCGATGCCGTATGGCTGGGGCACCGGCGGCGTCCAGGTGACGGCCTCGATCCTGGGGCCGGACGATCGGCTGAAGGTGATCGACCAGGGCTCGGACGACACCACCAACGCGGTCGCCATCCGCGGCTTCTTCGCCGCGACGGCCGGCGTCGCGACGACGACGCATACCGCCGAGGCGACCATCATCCAGACGCGCCACCGGGTCCCCGAGACGGCGCTCGGCGAGGGGCAGATCCTCGTCTACCAGGTGCCGATCCCCGAGCCCTTGCGCTTCCTCGAGCCGCGCGAGACGGAGACGCGCAAGCTGCACGCGCTCGAGGAGTACGGGCTCATGCATGTCCGCCTCTACGAGGACATCGCCCGTCACGGCGAGATCGCCACCGCCTACGCCTATCCGGTGAAGGTCGACGGCCGCTACGTGATGGACCCATCGCCGATCCCGAAGTTCGACAATCCGAAGATGGACGACTGCGCGGCCCTGCAGCTGTTCGGCGCCGGCCGCGAGAAGCGCATCTACGCCATCCCGCCGCATACGCGGGTGAAAAGCCTCGACTTCGAGGACCACCCGTTCACGGTGCAGAGATTCGCCGAGCCGTGCGGGCTGTGCGGGGCGACCGGCGTCTATCTCGACGAGGTGGTGCTCGACGACCGCGGCGGGCGGATGTTCGTCTGCTCCGATACGGATCATTGTGAGGACCGCCGGGAGCAGGGCCACGCCGGAGAAATGCTCGCACGCCAGGAGGCCGCGGAATGAGCGATAC
>JAEZCD010000048.1 GCA_023430145.1 Pseudomonadota bacterium | reverse complement strand
CCTCCTGGCCGAGCACCTGGCCGAGCCGCTGGCGCGCATCGGCGGCCCCGGCGGCGCTGGCGAAGCGCAGCCGGCGGCCGTCGAGCACGAGGGTGAAGTCGATCTCCGGCCGGGCGAGCGCGAGCCGGCGGACGGTGTCGAGCACCGCCTGGCCCTCGGCCCGCTCGGATTTCATGAACTTCAGCCGCGCCGGCGTATGCGCGAACAGCTCGGTCACCTCGATCAGCGTGCCCGGACCGGCGGCGGCCGGCCGCGGCGCCTGCTTGGCGCCGTGCGCGACGACGAGGGCGCGCGCCTCCCCTGCCCCGGCGCGGCGGCTCGTGATGGCGAGCCGGGCGACGGCGCCGATCGAGGGCAGCGCCTCGCCGCGGAAGCCGAGCGTGCCGATCGCCTCGAGGTCGGCGGTCGTGGCGATCTTGGAGGTGGCGAAGCGCTCGACGGCGAGCACCAGGTCCGCCTCGTCCATGCCGTGGCCGTCGTCGGCGATGCGAATCAGCCGGCCGCCGCCGCCCTCGGCGACGATCTCGACATGCCGCGCGCCGGCATCGAGCGCGTTCTCGACCAGCTCCTTGACGATGCTCGCCGGGCGCTCGACCACCTCGCCGGCGGCGATCCGGTTGGCGAGCGTCTCGGAGAGCAGGCGTACGGGCATCGGCGACTCGGGGCGGGCGGCGGAACCTGCCGAGTGTAGGCCGGCAGGGAGCCGCGAAGAAGCGGCGATCGACCGCGGCCGACGGAGCAGCGCTCCTCGCTCCGGCATCGCCGCGAGCCCCCTCCCCCGAGAAATGCGGCCCGATTTTGCCCGCCGGCCGCGACTAGGCAATTTTTTCCGCCGCCTTAACACCGCGTTAACCATCGCGGCTCCCAAATCGGCCTACCGCAAGCGCCGTGAGCCGCCGTGTCAGCCGCAACCAATCCCCGCAAGTCGATCCGCTTCAAGGGCCGCTCCTTCATGGCCCTCGTGCTCGCGCCCGAGCCGCCGACCGGCGACTGGCTCGCCGAGATCGATGCCTTCGCGGCCCGCTCGCCGGGCTTCTTCGCCGGCCGGCCGGTGGTGCTCGAGATCTCGGCCATGCCGAAGGAGCAGCAGGCCGTCGCCGCCATGGTCGCCGAGCTGAAGAAGCGGGATCTCCGCATCGTCGGCATCGAAGGCACCGACACCTCGTGGCTCGCGGGCGACAGCCTGCCGCCGATCCTCACCGGCGGCAGAGCCGCCAGCGCCTTCGTCGAGCTCGCGAGCAAGAAGCCGGCGCCGGAGCCGGAGTCGCCGAAGCCCATGGAGCGCGCCGCCAAGGCGCCGCCCGCGAAGGCTGTGCCGGTGCCCGAGCCGGAGCCGCTGCCGGTGCTCGACGGCCCTGCCCCGGGCCCGACCTCGCTGCTGCTCGACAAGCCGGTCCGCTCCGGCACCGCGATCTATTTCCCGCAAGGCGACGTCACCGTGATCGGCGCCATCGCCTCCGGTGCGGAAGTGGTCGCCGGCGGCTCGATCCACGTCTACGGCGCGCTGCGCGGCCGCGCCATCGCCGGCTGCAACGGCAATCCGCGCGCGCAGATTTTCTGCCGCAAGCTCGATCCGGAGCTGTTGGCGATCGACGGCTACTACAAGACCGCCGACGACATGGATGCCCAATACCGAGGCCGGGCCGCGCAGGTTCGGCTCGATGGCGACGCCATCGTCATGGAAGCGCTGAGTTGAACGGGGGAAAGGAAGATCGCAATGGCTGAGGTCGTTGTCGTTACGTCGGGAAAGGGCGGGGTCGGCAAGACCACGTCGACGGCCGCCCTCGGGGCTGCGCTGGCGAAGGGGGGCGAGAACGTCGTCGTCATCGACTTCGACGTCGGCTTGCGCAATCTCGACCTCGTCATGGGGGCCGAGCGGCGGGTCGTCTACGACCTCATCAACGTCGTCCAGGGCGATGCCAAGCTCGCGCAGGCGCTGATCCGCGACAAGCGGGTCGACACGCTGTCGCTGCTGCCGGCCTCGCAGACGCGCGACAAGGACGCGCTGACGGATGCCGGCGTTGCCCGCGTGATCGAGGAGCTGCGGGAAAAATTCGACTGGATCATCTGCGACAGCCCGGCCGGCATCGAGCGTGGCGCGCAGCTCGCGATGCGCTTCGCCGATCTGGCCGTGATCGTCACCAATCCGGAAGTCTCCTCGGTGCGCGACTCGGACCGCATCATCGGCCTGCTCGATTCCAAGACGCACAAGGCCGAGGCCGGCGAGCGCATGGAGAAGCTGCTCCTCCTCACCCGCTACGACCCGGCCCGGGCCGAGCGCGGCGAGATGCTGAAGATCGACGACGTGCTGGAGATCCTGTCCATCCCGCTGCTCGGCATCATCCCCGAGAGCCAGGACGTGCTCCGCGCCTCCAATCTCGGCTCGCCCGTCACCCTGTCGAGCGAGACGAGCGCCCCCGCCCGCGCCTATTTCGACGCGGCGCGGCGGCTCAAGGGAGAGGCCGTGCCGATGGTCGTGCCGGCCAAGAAGAGCAACCTCTTCGGCATGCTGTTCGGACGGAGGGCCGCGTGAAGCTTCTGACCTTTTTCAAGCGACCGGCCTCGGCGGGCGTCGCCCGCGAAAGGCTGCAGATCCTGCTCGCGCACGAGCGCGTCGTGCTCGGCGCGAAATCCAACCTCGTCGCGCAGCTGCGCGAGGAGATTCTGGCCGTCATCGCCAAGCACATCTCCATCGACCGCGACAAGGTGCGGGTGAAGATGGACCATAAGGACGCGATCACGACGCTCGCCGTCGACATCGAGTTCCCGACCCCGGAAGAAGCGCAGGCGGTCCTCGGCGCCGCCTGACGCAGCACCCAGCGCCTGCCGCAGCCCGCCCGGCCCCGCCGCGCGGGCTTTTTTGTGTTGGGATCATGTGAATCGCAGACGCCGCCCTCCTAGGAGAAGCGCTCAACCGGCGGCTTCCCGTCCCGCTCTGCGCGCCCCCCGAACTCCGGCCGAGTTAGAGCTCGAGCGAGAGCGGACCGGGGGCCGCCCGCCCTCCAGGTCGGGTCAACGGGCGACGGCTTGTTGGCGGAAATCAGCGCCGAGTCTAACATGTCGCCAAGGAGCCGGCACAAGGCCCCCAAACTCGGAGGAAGCGTATTATGAAGCATCGCCTCGCGGGGCTCGCCGCGCTCGCCGCACGCTTTCTGACGGGACCGGCATCAGCGCAGGCCCCATCGGGGAAAGTGACCGTCGTCACCTCATTCTCCAAGGATGTGACGGACCCGATCAAGAAGGCCTTCGAGGCCGCGAACAAGGGCCTCACGCTCGACGTCCAGAACCGCAACACCAATGCGGGCGTCAAGTTCCTCGACGAGACGAAGGCGAACAATCAAGTCGATCTATTCTGGGCCTCTGCGCCCGATGCCTTCGAAGTTCTCAAGGGCAAGAAACTCCTTCAGAAGTATACGCCGAAAGAGACTGGCAACGCGTCAAAACTCGGCAACTTCCCGATCAATGATCCAGACGGATTATATTTCGGCTTCGCGCTGTCCGGCTACGGCATCATGTGGAACACGCGGTATACCGCGGCCAACGATCTGCCCGATCCGAAAGACTGGAGCGATCTCGCAAAGCCCGTCTACTTCGGCCACGTATCGATGGCGGCGCCCTCGCGCTCCGGAACGACGCACCTGACGATCGAGACGATCCTGCAGGGCGAGGGCTGGGACAAAGGCTGGCGAACCATCAAGCAGATGGCCGGCAACTTCCAGACGATCACCGAGCGCTCCTTCGGCGTTCCCGAGGCCGTCAACTCCGGCCAGGTCGGCTACGGCATCGTCATTGATTTCTTCGCATTCTCGGCGCAAGCCTCCGGCTTCCCGGTAAAGTTCGTCTACCCGACGGTGACGACCATCGTGCCGGCGAATATCGGCGTCGTCGCCAACGCGCCGAACAAGGCTGGCGCCGACGCGTTCGTCGACTTCCTGCTGTCGCCGGCCGGGCAGAAGGTCCTGTTCGAGCCGGGGATTCGCCGCCTGCCGGTCAATCCGGCGCTCTATGCCGAGGCCCCGAAGGATTATCCCAACCCCTTCACAGATCCGCGGCTCGGGTCGATGGTCGCATTCGACGTCAACGTCTCGGAAGCGCGCACGGCGGTGGTCGACACCCTGTTCGACCAGTTGATCTCCTTCCAGCTCGACGCGCTGAAGGCGACGACGAAGGCCATCCACGAGGCGGAGGCGGCGCTCGCCAAGAAGGACAGCCCGGAAGGCAGGACGCTGCTGGCCGAGGCCAAGAACCTCGTCGCCGCCATGCCGATCACCGCCGAGCAGGCCGCCTCGCCCGAGATCCGCGGCGCCTTCACCGGCGCCAAGGAGAAGGGCGCGCGGCAGGCCGAGCTCGAGCAGCAATGGGCGAGCTTCGCGCGCGACCACTACGCGCAGGCGAAAACGAAGGCCGAGGAAGCCGCGAAGCTGGCGCGCTGATCAAAGACGGCGATCCACCCGTTTCGGGTGGATCGCACATTCCCCAACCATGAGCCTCGCCCTACCCCGCATTGGCCGCAGCGCCTCGCCCGGCCAGATCGCCGTCGCATGCGCGATTCTCGCGTTCCTGCTCTGCTTCCTCCTGATCCCGGTCGCGACCGTCATCTGGGTCGCCTTCACCGAGCAGGGAAGCGGCGCGTTCACGCTCGTCAACTTCTACGACTTCGCCAACACTGAGCTCTTCCGCCGCTCGCTCTGGAACTCGTTCTATGTGGCGGCGATGGCGGTCGTCTGGGCATCGGTCCTCGCCCTGCCGCTCGCCGCCGTCACCACCCGCTACGCGTTCCGCGGCGCCATCATCGTGCAGACGCTCGGCTTCCTGCCGCTCGTCATGCCGCCCTTCGTCGGCGCGGTCGCGATGCAGCTCCTGTTTGGCCGCAACGGCAGCATCAACCTCTTGCTGAACGAGCACCTGGGCTTTCGTATCCCTTTCATGGAGGGGCTGAACGGCGTCGTCTTCGTCCAGGCGCTGCACTACTTCCCGTTCATCCTCATCAACCTGTCGGCCGCGCTCAAAAACATCGACCGCTCGATGGAGGAGGCGGCGCAGAATCTCGGCGCGTCCGGCTTCCGGCTGTTCCGGCGGATCGTCTTTCCGCTCGCCATGCCGGGCTACCTCGCCGGCGCGAGCCTCGTCTTCGTGAAGGTCTTCGACGACCTCGCGACGCCGCTCCTGCTGAACGTGAAGGACATGCTGGCGCCGCAGGCCTATCTGCGGATCACCTCGATCGGCATCACCGACCCGATGGGCTACGTCATCTCGGTGGTGCTGATCGCCGCCTCGGTCATGGCGATGTGGGCCTCCGCGGCGGCTATGAAGGGCACGGACTACGCCACCGCCCAGAGGGGTGGCGGAGGGCTCGCCAGGCGCCGGCTCGGGCCGGTCGAGAACGTCGTCGCCTATGCGGTGGTCGGGCTCATCCTATTGCTCGTGCTGGCTCCGCACATCGCGCTGCTGCTCCTGTCCTTCGCGACGGTGTGGTCGTTCTCGCCGCTGCCGGACGGGTTCACGACGGCGCACTATGCGCGAGTCTTCGACGAGAGCTCGGTGTTCATCACGAACACCCTGATCTACGCGTCGCTCGCCGGCCTGATCGACATCGTCGTCGGTACCGCGATCGCCTACCTCGTGCTGCGCACGAAGCTGTTCGGCCGGGAATGGCTCGATTGGGCGGCGACTGCTGCCCTTGCCGTGCCGGGCGTCGTGCTCGGCATCGGTTACCTGCGGACCTTCTACGGGATCACGCTGCCCGACGGCCGGCCGCTGGCGACGCTCTGGATCGTGATCGTGCTGGCGCTCGCGATCCGCCGCCTGCCCTACGCGCTGCGGGCCTGCTACGCGGCTCTGCAGCAGATCTCGCGCTCGCTCGAGGAGGCGGCCGAGAACCTCGGCGCGACCAAAGGTCGGACCGTGCGCCGCGTCGTGCTGCCGCTGATGACGGGCGGCATCCTCGCCGGCTTCATCACCAGCTTCTCGACGGCCGCGGTCGAGCTGTCGGCGACGCTCATGCTGGTGCAGTCGAACGACGACGCGCCCCTCGCCTACGGCCTCTACGTCTTCATGCAATCGGCCGCCGGGCGGGGCCCTGGCGCCGCGCTCGGCGTCATCGCGGTCGCCCTGGTGGCCGTGTGCACGCTGCTGTCGCATCTCGTGATCGAGCGCGCGCAGCGCCTCAAGGGAGCCACCGACCGATGAGCCATGTGCCCGCCGGCCTTCTCGGCGATCCCGTTAGCCGCCGCGCTGCGGTCGGCATCGACATAACCGGCGTCAACCTCTCCTATGGGCGCAATCACGTCCTCAAGGACGTCAGCCTCCAAATCCGCCCCGGCGAGCTGTTCGCCTTCCTCGGCCCGTCCGGCTGCGGAAAGACTACTCTTCTCCGGCTGATCGCCGGCTTCAACCAGGGCGACAGCGGCGAGGTGCGGATCGGTGGCACGGAGGTCTCACGGCTACCGCCGTGGAAACGCGACGTCGGGCTCGTCTTCCAGTCCTACGCGCTGTGGCCGCACATGACGGTCGCGCGCAACGTCGCCTTCGGCCTCGAAGAGCGCGGCATTCCCCGCGCCGAAATCCGGACGCGCGTCGCCGCAGCGCTCGCTCTCGTCGGCCTCGAGGAGCTGGCCGGCCGGCGGCCGGCGCAGCTCTCCGGCGGCCAGCAGCAGAGGGTGGCGCTCGCCCGCACGATCGTCGTCGAGCCGAAGGTCCTGCTCCTTGACGAGCCGCTGTCCAATCTCGACGCCAAGCTCCGCATCCAGGTGCGGCGGGAGCTTCGGCAGCTCCAGCAGCGCCTCGGACTGACCACGATCTTCGTCACGCACGACCAGGAGGAGGCGAACACCATCTGCGACAGGATTGCGGTGATCGACAGGGGCGTGGTGCAGCAGGTCGGCACGCCCCTCGAGCTCTACGACCGGCCGGCGAACCTGTTCGTCGCGAGCTTTCTCGGCACCGCGAATATCCTCAGCGGGAAGCGGCTGGCGACCGCCGATGGCGAGATCATGCGGCTCGAGGACATCGGCGATGTTCCGCTCCCGACCGGGGTCGCGGCCGGTGCGAGCCTCGTCCTGCGGCCCCAGAATGTGCGCCTGCTGCAGCCTGGCGAGCCGCAGCCGTCGCACGGCCTCCTCGCTTCCGGCACAGTCGTCAACCGAGAGTTTCTCGGCTCGACGGTTCGCTACGCCGTGCGGATCGGCAGTGCCGAGCTTCTCGTCGAGGAACCCCATTTCGGCGGATCTCGAACCTATGACGTGGACTCGAGGATCATGGTCCGCCTCGATCTCGATCAGGCCTTGTTCGTCGCGCCATAGCAGGAATTCGCGACCGGCCGAGCCAAGCGATAGTGGAGCTGGTCCCGGGTGAGGGCGTTTGCCGTGGTGCCACGAACCCATGCCAAGTCGGAGCGGTCGAGGTAGGCTCAGGCTTCGGCCCCGCGGCCTCGGGGCGGCAGCGCTGAGCGTCCACGGCCGAGGGGCTCTCCATGTTCGCGACCGTGACGACGATCCTCGATTCGATCGGCATCGTGGCGTTCGCGATCACCGGTGCCCTGGTCGCATCGCGGAAGGAGATGGATATCGTCGGCTTCGCCTTGCTCGGCACCGTCACCGGGATCGGCGGCGGCACCATTCGGGATCTGCTGCTCGGAGCGCCCGTGTTCTGGGTCGGCAAGCCGGGCTACCTCGTCGCCTGCATCCTCGTGTCCGCCCTGGTCTTCTCGACGGCGCACCTGTTGGAATCCCGCTTCAGGGTGCTGCTCTGGCTCGACGCGATCGGCATGGCGCTGTTCGCGGTCGTCGGCGCCGAGATTGCGACCCTCGCCGGCGCCAACGGCATCGTCGCCGTCACCATGGGCGTGATCACCGCCACCTTCGGCGGCATCATCCGCGACCTCTTGGGGGGCGAAGTTCCCGTCATTCTCAGCCGCGAGATCTACGCCTCGGCCGCCCTCGCGGGGGCAGCGAGCTTCGTCCTTCTCACGATGCTGGTCGGCTCGCGCGAGCTCGCTCTCGCCGTCAGCTTCGCGCTGGCCTTCATGATACGTGCCGCGGCGCTCGAATTCGGCTGGTCGCTGCCGCGGTATAAGCCGCGCCCCGCCCGGCAGCGCGACCGAAGCTGACGCGGCCGCGGCGCCTCGGCCCTCGCGGGGAGCGCCGAGGTGTCGCGAGGCTTCCGATCCGCTGTCCTCAGGATCCGGCTACCCGCTTGACGTCCACGCTGCGCGCGCTGGTATCGACCTCGACGCGATCGCGCCCGTTGAGCTTGGCCCGGTATAGCGCCGAGTCGGCTCGCTCGAGCGACTCGCGAAGGTCCGTGTCGCTGCCGAGCACGATAGTCACGCCGACGCTCAATGTGCCTTGCACCGGGTCGTCGCCGATCCTCCGGCAGGCATGAGCGAAGCCTTCCCGCAGCCGGTTCGCGATCTGCGCGGCCTCGCGGCCGTGCGTGCGAGGCAGGAGAACGGCAAACTCTTCGCCCCCCAATCGGCCGACGAGGTCGTTCGACCTCAGCTGCGCCTTGGCCACTTCGGCGAACACCTGCAGGACACGGTCGCCCGTCGCGTGCCCGAAGGTGTCGTTGACGACCTTGAAACGATCGAGGTCGATCGCCAGCAACGAACAGGGCGCGCTTTCCCGATGGCAGCGCTCCACCATTCGCCGGCCCCTGTCGAAAAAAGCGCGCCGGTTCGGCAGGCCGGTCAGCGGATCGGTGAGCGCCGCGCTCAAGTGGCCGGCCTCGCTCCGCTCCTTGAGGAGAGCCACCAGGAAGAGAGTCGTCCCGACGAAGTACAGCATCGATTCGATGTGGATCAGGCCATACCAGTGCTCCAGGGAAGGCACCCCGGAAGGCAGTGCCTCTCGGAAGACGGCCTCGGCGAAGCCGACCGCATTCATCATGCCGTGCACGAGCAGGATGGCTGCGAGCGGTGCTCTCGCGGCCAGCTCCTCGCGGCGGCGGCTCCACAACATCCAGGCGCTCGTCACGAAGAGCGTCGATGTAATGGAAAGCTGCACGATGCGCGGCGGCACGAGGTCGCTCGCGACGAAGGAACCCGCCAGGATGACGACCATGGAGAGGCCTGCAGCCAGCTGCAGAAACGGCTGGCTCCGCGGCCCCTCGAAGGCGAGGATCGAGGCCAAAGCCAGACAGGCCGCCGCAACGAAAAGGGGCTGGGCGAGCAAAGGCAGGATCGGCTGCACGGCACCGAAGGCGAGCAGCATGATCGCCACGGCTGCGGTGAGGTGAGACAGGCCGAGCCAGAGCGCCGCGGCTCCGCGCGCGAACTGGGTCCACGCAAACACGAGGAGCAAGCCGCTTACGAATGCGACCAGCCCACCCGCTGCCGTCAGGGTGCCGAAATCGAGCGACATCACGACCTTGCTTATCGCCGCCCCTGTCACGAGCGGCAAGTCCGCGGCCCGCCTGTCGTCCGGCGCGGGGGACGGCGTGAGCGCGGGCTAGTGGCCCCTGCCCGGCGCTGGCCGGGCTGCACCCCTGTGGACGCCCTCCCGCAGGCGCCTGTAGGGCAGGAGGCCGAGGTCGCTGGCGCAGGGGCCGAGCGTCGCCACCGTGTAGCTCGCCGCGGCGATCTTTTCGTAGGCTTGGCGGTGCGCGACCGCGGCCTTGACCCCGATGGCGCGCATCCTCTCCGGCGCGATGCCCTGCGAGCGGAACTGGCCGAGATCGAAGGGGGGCGTCTTCCGGGAATTCAGCAGCACCAGCACCCCGTCCACCCGCACGACGGCCGACGGCCCCATGTCGAAAAAAATCCCCTGCGAGGCGGCGAGGTGGCTCTGCGGATCCTCGAGCGTGAAGCGGCCGTCGCTGCGGCTGACGAGCGTCGCATCCACCATCAGCGGGATCGCGCCGATGGCGCCGGAGCCGCCGCCGATGGCGAGCCGGCGCGTCTCGCCGATGGCTGCTTCCGCAAGCGTCCGGACCGCCGCGGCATCGGCGATCGCGACGGCGGCGCCTTCGATGCCGTGGCGCAGGAACGCGGCCAGCACGACCGTACTGTCCCCGGCGGCGCCGGCGCCGATATTGTCGGCCGGCTCGACGATCAGCACCGGCCCCGCGGCATCGGTCGCGCCGATCCGGGCGATGGCCTCGTCGAGCGTCCATTCCCGTGGCTGGCCGAGATCGCGGAGACGGACCGCCTCGGCCACGAGCTCTTCCAGCAGCCGATCGGCGAGCGCATCGTCGGTGCCGACGACCGAGAAGGCGACGCCCGCATCCGGCACGTCCGAGAAGGCGAAGCCGGCGAACACGTTGACCGCCCAGACCGCGGGATGCTCCGCCTCGAGGCGCCGCGCCATCGCCTCGAGGCCGCGCATCGGCCGGTCGGCGGTGGCGGTGCCCGTCGGCGGCCAGAGGACGGGCGCGGTGCGGGTGCGGGTGCGCGGCCTCGTGCGTTGCCGCAGCGCGCGGGCGAGAAGTCTTGCCGAGCGCGCCGCGGCCTCGCGCGCGTCGGTATGCGGGTTCTCGCGATAGGCGACGAGGCCGTCGGCGTGCCGCGCCATCCTCGCGGTGGCGGTGGCATGCAGGTCGAGCACGCCGAAGACCGGAAGGTCGGCGACGCCTTCCATGTCGCGGAGCCGGGCCAGGATCTCGCCCTCCGGGTCGACGCAGTCCGTCGTCACCATCGCCCCGTGCAGGGAGAGCCAGATGCCGTCGACGGGTCCCGCGGCGAGAGCCTCGGCGAGGTCGTCGCGTAGGTCCGCCCAGAAGGATTCCAGGACCGCGTGCTCGACCGTGCCGGAGGGGAGCGCGGTGTAATCGGGGCCGGCGACCACCGCCCAGCCCTCCGCCGACGCCACCGACAGGAAGCCGTCATAGGTCGAGCCGTCGCCTTTTCGTGCCAGCAGGGCGTCACCGCGCCGGACGGCGAAATCGGCCGCCCCGGTGATCTCGGTGACGAAGCTGTGCGTCTCGTGGAAGATCCCGGCGAGGAAGATGCGCGGCACGGCTCGGCGTCCTGTCTGGTCAGCTTGACGATAGGCGCCGGCGCTCCCTAAGACGAGAGAGGATCGTTTCATCCTGTGAGACTGGCATGACCGAGCACGACGGCAGCCGAAGACCGCCCTATGTCGTCGATTCGCTGATGCGCTCGCTCGACGTCCTCTGCCGGGTGGTGGAGAAGGGGTATGCCGTTTCCCTCGCGGAGGTGGTCACCCAGGTACGGATGCCGAAGTCGACGGTCTTCCGCTACCTGCGCTCGCTCGTCGCGGCCGGCTATGTCAGCCACGACCGTGCGAGCGACCGCTACCAGGCGGGCCCGCGCTTCCTGCTGCTCGCCCGCCGCGCCGAGTTCTTCGACCGCCTGCGCCGCGCCGCCCGCCCGGAGATGGACGCGCTCTTCGCCCGCTTCGGCGAGACCACCAATCTCGGGATCCTCGAAGGCGGTCGCATCGTCTATCTCGACATCATGGAGAAGCGCCATACGCCGGGGATGAAGGCGCGCATCGGCAGCCGGGACTCGCTGCACTCGACGGCGCTCGGCAAGGCGATCCTCGCCCATCTGCCGCCCGACGAGCAGGCGATGCTGCTCGACGGCCAGCTCTCGGAGTTCACGCTGCGCACCATCACGAGCCGCAACCAGCTCGCCGGCGAGCTCGCCCGCGTGGTGGCGCGCGGCTACGCGCTCGACCAGGAGGAGAACGAGGACGCGACCTTCTGCGTCGGCGTGCCGATCGTCTGCGGCCCGCGCTATCCGGTCGCCGCGATCAGCCTCTCCACCGTGCTGAGGCCGCGATCCAAGTTCGCCCTGGAGCAGGTCATCCCCCATCTGATGCGTGCCGCCGCCGTGATCTCGGTCAGCTTCGACGGCGTGCAATGGGACAGGGCCGGCCAGGACGGACAGGCGGCGGCGCCGCCGCACCTGTCGCAGCTCTTCGTCAGCTGAGGAGGAGGTTTCCCGGCGGGTTATGCCGCCTGTTGAAACGGCGGCCGATTGTTCCGGCAGCGCCGCGCGCGCAAGCTTCCCGGCGCAGGCAAGCGCTCCCCGGCGCGTGTCACTGGACCTGGAACAGGAGCAATGATCATGCGAAAGGATTGTGTCCGGTCACCGGCCGGGCTTCTGATGCGCTGCGCGATCGGCCTCGCCGCCGCGGCGATGAGCGTGACCGGCGCGCTGGCGGCGGCCGGCAACCTGGTTCTCGCCTCGACCTATCAGATCGATCGGCTCTATCCGCACCCGCAGACGGCCGGCACGCAGCTCTATGTCGACGTGCTGTTCGATCCGCTCGTCACGGTCACCAAGGAAGGCATCCAGCCGCGCCTCGCCTCGGCATGGTCCGTGTCGCCGGATGGGAAGACCTACACCTTCACTCTGCGCAAGGACGCCACGTTTCACGACGGCACCAAGTTCGACGCTGCCGCCGCCAAGGCGGCGCTCGACTACACGCTGAAGCCCGAGCACGGGGCGCGCATCCCGCCCTACCTGCCCAAATCGACCGTCGAGGTCACCGGGCCGCACGAGATCAAGGTCACCCTTCCCGCCGCGGCCCCGGAGCTGCTCGGCGTCCTGTCGCAGTATCCGATGTTCAAGATCGGCGCCGACGGTGCCGCCACCACGGTCGGCACCGGCCCGTTCAAGCTCGACCGCTTCGACTCGCGGCAGAGCGCACGGTTCGTCCGCAACGACGCCTACTGGGCCGGCCCGGCCAAGCTCGACGCGTACGAGATCCGCATGTTCCCGGACATGCCCTCCGCGCTCCTCGGCCTCGAGGCCGGCGAGATCGACGCGGTCATCCGCCCGCCCATCCCCGACGTCGCGCGGCTCGAGGCGACCAAGGGCCTGAAACTCACCAAATTTCCCGACACCGGGAACATGATGTGGGGCGTGAACGCCCGCCCGGGCCGCGCCACCACCGACCCGCGCGTGCGCAAGGCGCTCGACCTCGCCTTCGACCGGCAGCGCTTCGTCGACGTCGCCCTCGGCGGCATCGGAACGCCGACCAATGTCGTCTGGCCGCCCTCCTCCCCCGCCTATGTCCCGGCCGACGAGACCTGGAAGTTCGATCTCGCCGCCGCCAAGGCGCTACTCGCCGAGGCCGGCGTCAGCGGGCTCGACATCCGCCTCGTCATGTCCTCCGGCGTCTCGCAGGAAGCGGTATCCTTCGCCCCCATCTTCCAGGCCGACCTCGCCTCGATCGGCGTGAAGGCGAAGATCGAGAACTACGACACCAGCGAGTGGCTCGACAAGATAACCAAGGGCGACTTCGACATGTATATGACGATCTACGGCAATACAGGTGCCGATCCCGCCCTCGCCTTCACGTCCGGCAACTTCCGCCTGACCAACAACATTCCCGGCTTCGCCTCGCCCGAATATTCCGCGCTGGAGGAGCGCGGACGGCTCGAGACCGATCCGGCCAAGCGGATCGCGATCTACCGCGACCTCAACAAGTACATGCAGCAGCAGGCCTTCGCCCTGCCCTTCGCGCAGAACCCGATCATGTTCATCCACTCCGACAAGGTGAAGGGCCTCGCCCTCAACAGCATCAACAACCTGATGGCGACCGGCATCACGGTCGACTGATCCCCGGCCCCGCCCGCCCCCCCGGGGGCCCCCCGGGGCTCCCGGTCGTTTCCCATCGAGTACGAGGCGGGAGCCGCGGTGCTGAAGTTCATTCTCGGCCGCTCGATCAGGACCCTCGTCGTGGTGGCGATCGCGACCGGGGCGATCTTCTTCATGGTCCGCTCCCTCCCGGGCGATCCGGCGCAGGCCCTCCTCGGCCAGGACGCATCGGCAGAGGCGCTCGAAGGCATGCGCCGCACGCTGATGCTCGACCGTTCCCCGGTGGAGCAGTATTTCGCCTGGCTCAGCCAGGTCGTTCAGGGTGAGCTCGGCTACTCCTACCGCTCCCGGCAGCCGGTGACCGGCGTCGTCGCGCAGGCGTTTCCGGTCAGCCTAACGCTGCTCGTCTTCGCCATGGCATGGGCGACGCTCTTCGCCATCGTGCTCGGCACGGTCGCGGCCTATTGGCGTGGCCAATGGCCGGACACGATCATCTCCACCTTCACCGCCATCCTCTACGGCGTGCCCTCCTTCTGGCTCGGGCTGCTGCTGATCATCGGCTTCGCGCTCACCCTCCGCTGGTTTCCGACCGGCGGCTACGTGCCCTTCGGGCGCGACGCCGGCGAGGCGTTGCGGTCGATCGCCCTGCCGGCGCTGACGCTGGGATCGGCCCTCGCCGGCGCGCTCTCCCGCTTCGTCCGCGCCTCGGTGATGGAGACCCTGTCGCGGGACTACGTGACCACGGCGCGCGCCAAGGGCGTGAAGGAGCTTTCCGTCGTCAGGCGCCACGTGCTGCGCAACTCGCTCATCCCGGTCATCACGGTGCTCGGCATCCAGATGGGCGCCGTGCTCGGCGGCGCCGTCGTCATCGAGGTCGTGTTCAACCTGCCCGGCCTCGGTCGTCTCGTTGTCGATGCGGTGCGGAGCCGTGACTATCCCGTGCTGCAGGGCGGCCTCCTCGTGCTGATGGCCTGGTTCGCCCTCGTCAATCTCGCCGTCGACATCGCCTACGGCCTGCTCGACCCGCGCGTGAGGGCGGCATGAATGCCGATCTCGCCGTGAGCGTCCCCATGAAGGGCGTTTCTCGCACCCGCTTCCGCGATCGCCTGGCGCGCTACCTCGCGGGCCGCTCGCTGCGCTTCCATGTCGGCCTCGTGCTGGTCGGCGTGATCGTCGGCGCCGTCGTCCTCGCCGACTGGCTGCCGCTGGCCGATCCCTACCTGCCGCACCGGGGCTTCGAGCTGAAGGGGCCGTCCTGGCAATTCCCGCTCGGCACCGACGAGATCGGCCGGGACCTCCTCTCGCGGATCGTCCATGGCGGTCGCCCGACGCTGACCGCGGCCGTGATCGGGGTGGCGGTCGCCGCGCTGCTCGGCGTTCCGCTCGGCCTCGCCTCCGGGCTGCTCGGCGGCCCGATGGACAATCTTAGCGGCCGGCTCGCCGACGCCACCTTCGCGCTGCCCACCATCCTCATCGGCGTCGGTCTCGCCGCCGCGCTGGGGGGCGGGCCGCTCGCGGTGACGCTCGCTATCATCATCGGATCCTGGCCGGCCTTCGTCCGGGTCGCCCGCGCCGGAGCGCTGCAGGAGAAGGCCCTGCCTTATGTCGAGGCCCTGCGGAGCGTCGGCGCGAGCCGCAGCCGCATCATCTTCCGCCACATCCTGCCGAATGCGATCGAGCCGATCCTCGTGCAGGTGACGGTCGCGCTCGCCGTCGCGGTGCTCGTCGAATCGGGCCTGAGCTTCCTCGGCATGGGCACGCAGCCTCCCGCTCCGTCCTGGGGCGGGCTCCTCGCAGAGAGCCGACGCTTCCTGCGGGCGGCGCCCTATTACGCGGTGTTCCCCGGCATCGCGATCTCGCTGCTCGTCATCGGCATCAACTTCATCGCCGACGAGCTGTCCGGCGAGGCGCGCGTCTCCTCGGCGATCCGCCGCGCCCGGCGCCGGCGGCTGCCGACGCCGAGGACGCCCGAGGCCGTGCTCGAGATCGCCGGCCTCGCGGCATCGTTCGGGGGACCGAGCGGCCGCGTGCCGGTGCTGACCGGCGTCGATCTCCTGGTTCGCAAGGGACGCGTGCTCGGGGTCGTCGGGGAATCCGGCTCCGGCAAGAGCGTCACCATGTTCACCGCCACCGGCCTCAACCGCCGGCAGGATCTGCAGGTCGAGGACGGTGGTGTGTGGCTGCTCGGCGACGAACTGCTCGGCATGCCGGAGCCGGCGCTGCGCGGCCTCCGCGGCAGCCGTGTCGGCATGATCTTCCAGAACCCGGCCGCCGCCCTCAACCCGATCATGCCGGTCGGCCGGCAGATCGCCGAGGCCCTCGCCACCCACGCCCCGCACGCGACCGCGGCCGCGCTCGCCGAGGCCACGATCGGGCTGTTGCGGCAGGTGCAGCTGCCCGACCCCGAGCGGATCGGCCGGCGCTATCCGCACGAGCTCTCGGGCGGCCAGCGGCAGCGCGTCGTGATCGCCATGGCGATCGCCAACAGCCCGTCATTGGTGATCGCCGACGAGCCCACCACGGCCCTCGACGTGACGGTGCAGGCGCAGGTGCTGGACCTGTTGAAGCTGCTCTCCGCCCGGCCGGACTCCTCCCTCGTCATCATCACCCACGATCTCGGCGTCGTCGCCGAGATGGCCGACGATGTGGCGGTCATGTACTACGGCAGGGTGGTCGAGACCGGACCGGTCGAGCGCATCTTCGCCAGTCCCGCGCACCCCTACACGAGCGGGCTCCTCACCAGCATTCCGCGCCTCGACCGGCGCGTCGCACGCTTCCGGGCGATACCCGGCGCGCCGCCGCAGCCCGGCGAGATCCGGAGCGGCTGCGCCTTCGTCGCGCGCTGTGCGCTGAGCCGCGGACGGGCTGAATGCCGGAACCTCACGCCGGCCTTGCGGACGCTCGGGGAGGGCATCCGATCGGCCTGCCACTTCGCCGAGGAGCTGAGCGGCACCGCCCTGCCGCTCGACATCGACGAGATCCCCGAGGCCGGTGCTCCGGCGATTGCGGCCGACGCCACTCCCCTGCTCGCCGCCAGCGCCGTCGAGGTGACCTATGGCCGTCCCGACCGGCCCGGATCGCTCGTCGCGGTGCGCGGCGTCGACCTCGAGGTTCGGCGCGGCGCCGCGATCGGCATCGTCGGCGAGAGCGGCTGCGGCAAGTCGACCCTGCTCCGGGCGCTGATGAACCTTCCGGCGCCGACCGGCGGCGAGGTGCGGTTCGCAGGCGTGCCCTTCGCCCGCATGGGCGCAGCCGAGCTGCGCCAGGCGCGGCGCGATCTGCAGATCGTGCAGCAGGACCCCTCCACCGCTCTCGACCGGCGGATGAGCGTGCTCGCCACGGTGCGCGAGCCGCTCGAGATCCACGCCATCGGCACCTCCGCCGAGCGGGAGGCCCGGGCCCGCGACTACCTCGAACGGGTCGGCATCGGGCCGGACCTCGTTCATCGCCGCCCGGCGGCCTTGTCGGGCGGGCAGCAGCAGCGCGTCGCGATCGCCCGCGCCCTGGTGCTGCATCCGAAAGTCCTGCTCCTCGACGAGGCTTTTTCGGCGCTCGACGTGTCGGTGCGGGCACAGGTGCTCAACCTGCTGTCCGATCTCAGGCGGGACTTCGCGCTGACCTATGTCTTCGTCTCGCACGACCTTTCGGTCATCCGCAGCGTCGCAGACGAGATCGCCATCATGTATCTCGGCCGGGTCGTCGAGCAGGGCAGCAATGCCGCGATCTTCGAGCGCCCCGCACATCCCTATACGCAGGCGCTTCTGTCGGCGGTTCCCGTCCCCGACCCCGCCGAGGCGCGGACCAAGCGCCGCATCATCCTCGAGGGCGATCCGCCCAACCCGTCCGCCCCGCCGAGCGGCTGTGCCTTCCGGAACCGCTGCGCGAGAGCGCGCCCCGTTTGCGCCGATGCCGTGCCCGCGCTCGAGCGACGCTCGCCCGGCGGCAGCCTCGTCGCCTGCTACTTCCCCGATTGAACCTCTGTCCCACCGCTCCCAACGCCCGAGTGCACAGCATGTCCGAGACACCGCAAGCCACGCAGCCGGACCTCGCTCTCCTGGACGAGGTGGCACGCTACCCGGTGGCGCTCTACGCCGATGCGCTCGATATGCTCGGCCGCCACGACCAGGTGATGGCGCCGCGCCTCAGCCAGCTGAGTGGCGCGGGCAGCCTCGCCGGCTACGCGGTGACGGTCGCGGTCGGCGCATCGCATCGCGGCGTCGCCGACCCCTATGCCAAGGAGTTCGAGGCGATCGAGCTCCTCCATCCCGGCGGCATCCTTGTCGCCGCGACCGACGGGCCGCCCGCCGCCTTCTGGGGCGAGCTGCTCACCCAGCGCGCGCGCCGGCTCGGCGCCGTCGGCGCGGTCGTCGACGGCTATGTGCGCGACCTCGCCCGCATCCGCGCCGACAGCTTCCCGGTCTGGGCGCGGGGCGCCAATGCCTCCGATTCGGCCGGCCGCCTCGAGGCTTACGCCGTAGGCGGCAAGGTGATGTGCGGCGGCGTGCCCGTCTCGATGGGCGACCTCCTGGTCGGCGACTGCGACGGCATCGTCGTCGTGCCGCAGGCCCTGATCGGCGAGGCGCTGAAGCGCGTCCGCGAGAAGGCCGAGAAGGAGCAGGCGGTGCGCGCCGCGCTCGCCGACGGCGCCAGCACCCACGACGTCTACCGGCGCTTCGGGGTGCTCTGATGTCCGCCTGCCGCCCTCCGGAGCCGGGCGAGGTCCTCTTCCTGGCCACGGCGACGCCGGACGCCCCCGACGCGATCGCGCTTCGCGAGGCCCTCGGCCGGCGTCTGCCCTGCATCGCCGGAGAAGCCGACTATGTCGCCCATCGCGACCGCATCTGGGGGATCGTCGTCTGGGCCCCTCCCAACCTCGCCGCCCTCGCCGGCTCGCATGGCATCCCGCCGCGCCTCGCCTGGCTGCACCAGTCGGGCGTCGGCATTGAGAGCCTCGCCGGCCTTGCCCTGCCGGACGGCGTGACCGTCACCAACATCAAGGGCAGCGACTACTACGCCGCGCCGGTGGCCGAGCATGCCGTGGCCCGCATGCTCGAATGGGCCAAGGGCCTACGACGCCTCGCCGAAGCCCAGGCGGCGCGCCGCTGGGAGCAGTTCGACCCGCCGACGCTGGCGGGAAAGACGGCGATGATCTTCGGCCACGGCACCATCGGCCAGGCCGTCGCCCGCCGGCTCGAAGCCTTCGACATGCGGCTCGTCATCGTCCGCCGGAAAGGGACCGCCCCGCTGCCGAAGGGCGCCGAGGCCATTGACCTCGCAACCGCGCTCGACCGCCTCGGCGAGGCCGACCACATCGTCCTCACGCTGCCGCTCACGCCTGAGACGCGCGGCTTTCTCGGTGCCGCCGAGATCGCCCGGCTGAAGCCGTCGGCGCACATCGTCAATGTCGGGCGCGCCGCGGTGCTCGACGAGCCGGCGCTCGCCGCCGCCCTCCGCGAGGGGCGCATCGGCGGTGTCGCGCTCGACGTCTTCTGGCGCGAGCCGCTCTCCCCGGTTGATCCGGTCTGGACCTGGCCGCGCACCGCGATCACCCCGCACATGTCCGCCAACATCGCCGGCGGCAACACGGCCCTCATCGCCGCGACGGCGACGGAGACGCTCGACACGATCCTCGCCGGCCGGACGCCCGCCAACCGGGTCGATCTCGCCGCCGCCTACTGACCCGAGAGAACGCCATGAAGGTCACCGACATCCGCATCCACACCCCGGACGCGAATGCGCACGTTCTCGTCGAGATCGTCGCCGAGAACGGCAGCACCGGCTGGGGCGCCTGCTATTCGCAGCGCGACCAGATCGTCGGCGCGCTCGGCTGGATCACGCGCTTCGTGCTCGGCCAGGACGTGCGCGAGATCGAGCGGATCACCGAGACGCTCTTCGCCACCACCTTCTGGCTCGGCCGCGGCGGGGCGATGAACCACGCCATCAGCGGTCTCAACATCGCCCTCTGGGATTGCGCCGGAAAGGTGCTCGGCACGCCGGTGGCGACGCTGCTCGGCGGCAGCCACCACAGGGCCGTGAAGGCCTACGGCTCGATCCTCTTCCACCCGGTCGAGACCCTCGAGGCGCGCATCGCCGAGATGCTCGCGCGCAACTTCCGCGCCATCAAGCTCGGCTGGGAGCCTTTTGGGCGCGCCGGCATCGCGGAGGACCGGGCGCTCGTCGCCCGCGCCCGCAAGGCCGCCGGCGACGGCGTCGACATCATGATCGATGCCGGGGGCAGCGGCCCGTTCTATCCGGGCACCCTGAAAAGAGCGCTGGAGCAGTCGCGGATGCTGGCCGATTACGATGTCCGCTGGTTCGAGGAGGCCCTCCGCCCTGACGACACCGAGGGCTTCCGGCGACTGACCGACGCTTCCCCGGTGCCCATCTCCGGCGGTGAGGTTCTTTCCGGGCGGCGCGCCTTCAAGCAGATCATCGACGAGCGCCTCCTCGACATCATCCAGCCGGACGTCGCCAAGGTCGGCGGGCTGTCCGAGATGCGCCGGCTCGCCTGGCAGGCCTGGGATGCGGGGATCGAGCTGATCCCGCACGGCTGGAACACCGCCATCGGCGTCGCCGCCGACCTGCACCTGATGGCCACCGCCCCCTCGCCCGGCTATGTCGAGTTCAACGTCGGCAATCCGATGGTCGAGGAGATCATTGCGAGCCCCTTCGTGCTCGACGAGGCAGGCCGGATCGCCGTGCCGGACGGGCCCGGTCTCGGCATCACCATCGACGAGGACAGGGTCCGGGCGATGGCGGCGGGCGGCTACCGCTCGCCCAGCTGGACCTGGGACGAGGCCAGAACCTTCGAGCGCGATTGAAAGCGCTCGTGACATCGGGGACGATCATGACCTACCGCTACGAACGCCTGACCTGGCCCGAGGCCCGCGATGCGGCCGCCGCCAACAAGGTCTGCATCCTGCCGGTCGGCAGCGTCGAACAGCACGGCCCGCATCTGCCGCTCGACGTCGACATTCGCCTGCCGACCGAGATCTGCCACGCCGTCGCGCGCGACAATCCCGACGAGTGCCTCGTCCTGCCGACCTACCAGTTCGGCTATACCGGCCATGTGATGGACTATCCGGGCACCATCAACACCAATTACGACACGATGATCGAGAGCATCCTCGATATCGGACGGTCGCTCGCCTATCACGGCTTCCAGAACATCATCATCGTCAACGGCCACGGCTCGAATACGCCGGTGCTCGACCTCGCCCATCGGCGGATCAATCTCGAAACGCCGGCGACCTGCGCGTTCACGAGCTGGTGGAAGTTCCTGACCATCGATCCCGACTTCCTGCCCAACTGGCGGCAGTCGGTCTTCCCCGGCGGCTGCTCGCACGCCTGCGAGCTTGAGACGGCGCTCTACATGCATATCGACGAGGATTCCGTCCGCAAGGATCTCATCGAGGACGACCTCAGCTCGATGCCCACCGAGGGCTTCGCCAGGGAGGCGCTCTGGGTCGACCTGTTCTCGGCCGGTGCCGTCTCGATGACGACCTGGACGAGCAAGGCCGGCAAAGTCGGGGTCTTTGGCCAGCCGAGTCTGGCGACGAAGGAGAAGGGTAGGCAGGCCTTCGAGGAGGCGGCGAGGCAGCTCACCCGGCTCGTGAAGCACATGCGCGCCCATCCGCTGAAGCCGCGCGTCGAGCATCACGGCAGGCCGACGCCGATGCCGCCGGCATGGGGCGAACGTCCGTTCGCAAAGAGCTGAGGCTGAAGTGAGGTCCCCGCACTGAAGGCCGGCGGTCAGGGCTTGCACACATCTCGGGAGTCCTGACCTTACGAAGCGGAAGGCGCCCCTTTCCCTCCCTCGATGTGGAGGGTGGACCGACGCCGCTGGCGGCGGGACGGGTGGGGTGAACCCTGTGACGCAGAACGGTCGCCCTGCCGCCCGGTGAAGCGCTCCCGGCGCCGGTGGCTCACCCCACCCGTCTCGCTGTTCGCCTGCCGCTCAGAGCGATCCACGGCCCTCATCGGGGGGCTACGAGATTCACACTTCCCGGGTGCTCTATCGCAACGGGTCGGTCAGGCTCCAATCCTCCCCCTGAAAGGGGGAGGCGGACTCGCGCAGCGAGCCGGTGGGGGTCGTCTCGCCGCCGCGTCACCGCAGAGGACCCCCACCCGGACGGCTTCGCCGTCTCGACCCTCGATCGGGTCGAGGGCAGGCTCTCCCCCTTTCAGGGGGAGGATAGCGGCGCTCGCTCCGAGAGGTGTGAAATCCGTAGCCATCGAGGGGAGGGAGAGACCCCGGAACCTCTCGGCCGAGAGATGTGTGCAAGCCGTAGAGGCCGTCGGTCGAGGCGATGCCGGGCGCCTCGCCCGACCGGCGCTCTCTCAATTTGCAGCGTTTTCCGCAAAGGTTTGGAACCGTTCGCGGGCTACCAGATGGGACGTCAATCCTGTGCGGTGGCTGCGCGATGGACTCGGCATTCCTCTACGGCGCGATGAAACCGGGTGGCGGCGTCCTTCTCGCGAGCCTGCTCGCCGTCGGCGGCGCCGTCGCCATCGGGCTGGCGATCGGCCTGGCCGTCGGCGTCGCGCGCTCCCGAAGGCGGGCCGACCGGCCGCAGGCGCCGGGACGGCCTCTGCCCGATCCGCACTCGCGGATCGCGGACAGACTCGGCTGACGGATCCGCGCCGCATTTTCTCCAATAGAGACTAGATGTCGTCGCGCATATGTACGTTGTCGGGTAGACGTCGAACCCGCTTCCTTCAGATTAGCCCGACGACACCATCACTCGGGTAGCCCGCCATCGTCGTGCGCCAGCGGGCCTCTCGCACCAGTTCGGCATCGGCTCTGCTATAGGCTCCGGCGAACAACCGGCAGTGCGGGACCCCGCAAGGTTTTGCAGACGATCCGGCACTACCGTGCGCCCTCCTGGTCGGCGGCTTCGTTGTCGCCGCCATCCCCTGCGATCTCGACTGGATTCCCGTGAGCGCAAAAGACTATTTTCCGCCGCCCGGCGCCTTCGCCGAGATCGCGCCCGAGGCGGCCGGCCTAGATCCCGAGAGGATCGCCGAAGCTGTCGCCCTCGCCGGCCGCGAGACCGAGTGGCCGCGCGACCTCCAGAAGCACCTCGAGGACGGGTATTTCGATCGGCCGCCCTGGAACGCCCTGGTCGGCGCGGTTGCCCCGCGCGGCGCGCCGAACGGACTGATCTTGCGCGGCGGGCGGATCGTGGCCCGGTGGGGAGACACGCGACAGGTCGACATGACCTTCTCGGTGGCGAAGAGCTATCTGTCGCTTATCGCCGGCCTCGCGGTCGCCGACGGGCTGATCGAGGACCTCGACGAGCCGGTGGCACGAAAGGTCGACGACGGCGGCTTCTCCTCGGCGCAGAACGCGCCGATCACCTGGCGGCACCTCCTGCAGCAGACCTCCGAATGGGAGGGCGAGATGTGGGGCAAGCCCGACCAGATCGACCGCTTCCGGCTCGTCGCGCTGGAGGCCAAGGGCGCCGACAAGGGCAAGGCGCGCGCACTCGGGCCGCCCGGCAGCTACTGGGAATACAACGATGTCCGCGTCAACCGGACAAGTCTCGCGCTGCTGCGCCTGTTCCGCCGGCCGCTGCCGAAGATCTTCGCCGAGCGGATCATGGCGCCGATCGGCGCCTCGGCCGACTGGCGCTGGAAGGGCTATGGCAACGCCTTCGTCGAGATCGGCGGCGAGCGCATGCAGTCCGTGCCCGGCGGCGGCCATTGGGGCGGCGGCCTCTTCATGCATGCCGAGGACCAGGCGCGCGTCGCCCTGCTCGCGCTGCGCGACGGCGTGTGGGACGACCGGCGCCTCCTTCCCGAGGGCTGGATGGCGGCCTCGACCGCGCCCTGCCCGCGAAACCCGCTCTACGGCTTCATGTGGTGGCTGAACACTGCGTCCGGCCGCTTCCCGTCCGCCTCGCCGCAGAGCTACTTCGCGCTCGGCAGCGGCGGCAACATCTCTTGGATCGATCCCGCGCACGACATCGTCGCCGTCCTGCGCTGGATCCATGCCGATGCGATCGATCCGTTCATGCGGGCCGTCACCGCGGCAACGGAACCGGGCGCCGCCTGACCCGTGGCGCTGCCGCGGAACTCACGAGACCTTCGCGCTCCGGCGCGGCATCCCGAGATGCCCGAGCGAACGGTCAGGGTGTCTCGTCGGGTTTGCCCAAGGTCGCCCAGCCGACCCCGGCGCCGGCGCTCGGAAGGGTATGCTCGAGAGCGCGATCCCGCAGGATATGCGCCTTGGAGACCATGTGCGCGGTCACCGGAGCGGTGAGGAAGAGGAAGATCGTGATCAGCAGCTCGTGGAAGGACAGCGTGCCGGCGATCAGCAGGAAATAGAGCATCGAGGCGATCAGCAGGGAGCCGATGCCGAGCGTCGTCGCCTTCGTCGGCGCATGCAGCCGGCGCATGATGTCGGGCAGTTTCGCGAGCCCGAACGAGCCGACGAACAGGAAGAAGGCGCCGATCAGGATCAGGCCAGCGACCAGGAGCTCGGAAAGCCAAAGCATTCTCGGCCTCACTCGATGATGTTGCCGCGCAGAAGGTATTTGCAGAAGGCCACGGTCGAGAGGAACCCCACCATGGCGAACAGCAGCGCCGCCTCGAAATACATCGTCGTGCCGAACCAGATGCCGATCAGGACGACGAGGCCGATGGCGTTGATGACGAGCGTGTCGAGCGCCAGCGCCCGGTCGAGCACGTCCGGGCCGACGGCGAGGCGGTAGAGGTTGAGCAGCGCCGACAGGCTGATCGACGCGATGGCGATGAGGCAGGCGATCGCGATCATTCGAAGATCTCCCTCAGCCGGCGTTCGTAGCGGCTCTTGATCTGCCGCACGACCTCCTCGGGTTCCGGCGCCTCGAGGCAATGGACCAGGATGGCGCTGCCGTCGGCGGCGAGGTCGGCGCTCACCGTGCCCGGCGTCATGGTGATGGTGCCGGCGAGCACCGTGATGGCCTCCGCATTGCGAAGATCGAGCGGCACGGTGACGAACCGCGAGCGCAGGCCCGCGCCTCGCCGGAAGAGCACGAGATAGGCGACCTGCACATTGGAGACGACGATGTCCCAGAGCACGACGAGACCGTATTCGACGATCAGCAGCGGCCGCTTGACGATAGGACGATCCGGCCAGTAGGCGCTGGTGAACCAGGGAATGGCGAGGCCGAGCACCGCACCGAGAACGAGGTGCCCGACGGAGACCTGGTTGACGAGCGCCAGCCAGACGGCGGCGATGACGACCGTCAGGATGGGATGAGGAACGAGCCGCCTCGCCATTCTCACCTCTCCGACAGCGCGACCGGCGCGGCCGGCGGCAGCACGGCGCGCACATAGGCCTGCGGGTCGAGGAGCTGGCGCGTGGTGGCATCGATCTCACGCGTGATCGGACCGGCGAAGGCCGTGAGCATCGCGGTCGCCCCGAGCAGCGATGCGCAGACGACGACCGGCAGGGCGCCCGCCGCCCTTCCCGCCGGCCGGGCCTGAGACTCGCCCGCGGGAGCGGCCCGCCAGAACAGCGTGCTGCCGGCGCGCGCAAAGCCGAGGATGACGACGAGGCTCGTGCCGAGCAGGACCGCCCAGATCCAGGGCCAGCTCGACGAGGTGCGGGTCGCCTCGAGAATGAAGAGCTTGCCGACGAACCCGGACAGCGGCGGCATGCCGGCCATGGCGATCGCGGCGATGAAGAACAGCGCCGCGATGCCGATCAGGCCGGGGAACAGCGGCCCGGGGACGAGCCGGTCCGCCGCCCCTCCCCGCTGCTCGCCGATGAGGTCGACGAGCAGGAACAGGGCCGCCCCGGCCAATGTGCTGTGGACGACGTAGTAGAGGCTCGCGCCGATGCCGCCGGCATCGAACATGCCGACGGCGACGAGCAGCGAGCCCATCGACCAGACGACCGAGAAACAGACGAGGCCGAGCAGGGTCCGGCTCGCCAGCGCGCCCGCCGCGCCGAGCGCCAGGGTGACGAGCGCTGCCGGCATCACCCAGGGGGCGGCGACCAGCGCGAGCACCCCGGCCTCGGCGCCGAAGACGAGCGTGTAGACGCGCAGGATCGAATAGGCGCCGACCTTGGTCATGATCATGAACAGCGCCGCCGCAGGTCCCGACGCGGCCGCATAGGCGGTCGGCAGCCACCAGTGCAGCGGCACAAGGGCGGCCTTCAGCGCGAAGACGAGGAACAGCAGCAGCGCCCCGGTCCGCAGCAGCGCCTCGTCGGCCGGGGGGACCTGCGCCACCTTCACGGCGAGGTCGGCCATGTTGAGGGTGCCGGTCACGGCGTAGATGATGCCGACCGCGAACAGGAACAGGGTCGAGCCGGCGAGATTGATGGCGACGTAGTGGAAGCCGGCCTCGAGCCGCCGCGCGCCGCCGCCGTGCAGCATCAGCCCGTAGGAGGCGATCAGCATCACCTCGAAGAAGACGAAGAGGTTGAAGACGTCGCCGGTGAGGAAGGCGCCGTTGATGCCCATCAGCTGGAACTGGAACAGCGCGTGGAAATGGCGCCCGCGCGTGTCCCAGCCGGCGATGGCGTAGAGCACCACCGCGAAGGCGAGCACCGCCGTCAGGAGCAGCATCGTTGCCGACAGGCGGTCGAGAACGAGGACGATGCCGAACGGCGCCGGCCAATGGCCGAGGAGATAGGGGCGCGGCGGGCCGTCGCCCGCCATGACGTAGAGCGCGATCGCGAGGATGACGAGCAGGCCGGTGGCGGCGACGGAGACGATGCGCTGGCCGCCGAGCTGATGGCGCAGCGCGAGCACGAGGAAGGCCGCGACGATCGCCGGAAGCGCGATGGGCAGGACGATCCACTGGCTCACGGGCGGATCGCTCCCTCGCCGGACGGACCGTCTTCTTCCGCCCGGTGCCGCCGCTTCTCGACCTCGTCCGAGCCCGTCTCCAGGAAGGCGCGCAGCGCCAGCACGACGATGAGCGCGGTCATGCCGAAGGAGATGACGATGGCCGTCAGCACCAGGGCCTGCGGCAGCGGGTCGGTGTAGCCAGCCGCGCCGGCACCGATGATCGGCGGCCTGTCGATGGCGAGCCGCCCGCTGGCGAACAGGAACAGGTTGACGGCGTAGGACAGGAACACCATCCCGACGATCACCGGAAAGCTGTGCCGCCGCAGGATCAGGAATATCCCGACCGCGGTCATCAGCCCGATGGCGCTGGCGACGAGAATCTCCATCACCCCTCCTGCCGCAGGACGGCCGGCTCGGCCGCGCCGGCGATGAGCTGGCCGGACGGAAGCCGGATGTCGGCGGGACCCTCCGGCACCGGCCGGCGCTCGGCCCGTCGCTCGACGCGGGCGATCTGGGACAGCGACAGCAGCACCGTCCCGACCACCGTCAGGAAGACGCCGATGTCGAAGAGGATCGCCGTCGCGAGCTCGACCTCGCCGACCAGCGGCACGTGGAAATAGCCGAACGAGCTCGTCAGGAACGGCCGGCCGAACAGGAAGGAGCCGACGCCCGTGAGCCCGGCGGCGAGGACGCCGGCGCCGAGGAAATCGTGCGCGTCGAAGCGGGCGCGCTCGGCCGCCCAGGCGTAGCCGCTCGCCATGTACTGCATGATGATCGCGATGGCGACGACAAGACCGGCGATGAAGCCGCCGCCGGGCTGGTTGTGCCCGCGCAGGAAGATGTAGATGCCGACCGCGACGGCGAGCGGCAGCAGCACCCGCGTCGCCACCACGAGGACGAGCGGGTGGGCGTCGGCCGATTCGAGCCGCTGGCGCATGGCGTCGAGCCGGCGCGCGGCGGCGCCCCTCAGGGCCGTATCGAGGAGCGCGAAGATCGTCAGCGCGGCGATGCACAGGACGATGATCTCGCCGAAGGTGTCGAAGCCGCGGAAGTCGACCAGGATGACGTTGACGACGTTCGTGCCGCCGCCGCCCGGCTTCGATTCGGCGAGGTGGTAGTCGGAGATGGTGGTGAAGTCGCGCGTCATCATCGCATAGGCGAGCCCGGCGACGCCGAGCCCCGCGACGAGGGCGATCGCGCCGTCATAGGCGCGCTTGCCGGGCTCGGCCTCCGACGGAGTGAGCTTCGGCAACAGGTTCAGCGCGAGCAGCATGAGGATGGTCGTCACGACCTCGACCGAGATCTGGGTCAGGGCGAGGTCGGGTGCCGAGAACTGCAGGAAGGCGAGCGAGACGATCAGGCCGACGACGCTCGTCAGGATGAGGGTCAGGAGGCGGTGCACGTGGGCGGCCGCCACGGCGAGGCAGGCCGCGACGAGGATGATCCAGGCCACGCCCGCCGGCAGGTTCACGGGCAGCATGGCCCGCGCTCCGGGCGCATGCGTGCCCGACAGGAAGCCCACCGCCCCGACGAGAACGATGGTCGTCGTGATCACCGCGAGGTAGCGCGGCAGCGACTCGTTATGCATGCGGCCGACGGTCCGGCGGGAGGCGCGCACCGATCCCGCCACCAAGGCATCGAACATGGCCTTGGCGTCCGGCCGCGGGAGCCACGTCCGGACCTGCTCGGCCCGCCCGAAGGCGAGCAGCAGCAGCACGCCGCCGATGAAGGCGCCGGCGCTCATCAGCAGCGCCGGCGTGATCCCGTGCCAGAGGGCGAACTTGTAGGCCGGAAGCGCCATGTCGCCGACCACCGCCTGCGCCGTCCGCTCGACCACCGGCCCGGCGAGGGTGGCCGGTAAGAGGCCGATCGCGACGACCGGCACGACGAGCACCGCGACCGGCAGCCAGAGGCCGGCCGGCGGCTCGTGCGGCGGATGGGGATAGTCGGCCCGCTTCGGCCCGAGATAGACGCCGAGGGCGAAGCGAAGCGAATAGGCGACCGACAGCAGCGCCGCGGCGGTCGCTCCGGCGGCGAGGATCCAGGCGTTGCCGGCATAGGCCGTCTCGCTCGCCGTCTCGAGCATCATCTCCTTGGAGAGGAAACCGTTGAGGGGGGCGATGCCGGCCATCGAGGCCGAGGCGACGAGGGCCAGCGTGGCGCTGATGGGCATCAGCGTGAGAAGCCCGCCGAGGCGGCGGATGTCCCGCGTGCCGGCCTCGTGGTCGACGATGCCGGCGCTCAGGAAGAGCGCGGCCTTGAAGGTGGCGTGGTTCAGCATGTGGAACATGCAGGCCATCGCGGCGAGCGGCGTGCCGAAGCCGAGCAGCATCGTCATGAGGCCGAGATGGCTCACCGTCGAGAAGGCGAGGATCGCCTTGAGGTCGTCCTTGAAGATGGCGATCCACGCCGCGACCAGCATGGTCACGAGGCCGACGGCGGTGACGATCAGGAACCAGGGCTCGGTCCCGGCGAGAACCGGCCAGAGGCGGGCGAGGAGGAACACGCCCCCCTTCACCATGGTGGCCGAGTGGAGATAGGCCGAGACCGGCGTCGGCGCCGCCATGGCGTGCGGCAGCCAGAAGTGGAACGGGAACTGCGCCGACTTGGTGAACGCGCCCGCGAGCACGAGGAGGAGGATCGGCAGATAGAGCGGCGAGGCCTGTATCCGTTCGCCCTGCCGCAGGATCTCGGTCAGCTCGTAGGACCCGGCCGCCTCGCCGAGCAGCAGCACGCCGGCGATGAGGAGAAGTCCGCCGCCGCCCGTGACGACGAGCGCCATCCGGGCACCCTGGCGTCCTTCGGGCAGGTGGTTCCAGTAGCCGATCAGGAGGAACGAGCTGAGGCTCGTCAGCTCCCAGAAGATCACCAGCAGCAGCACGTTGTCGCTGAGCGCGATGCCCAGCATCGCCCCCTGGAAAAGCAGCAGATAGCCGAAGAACCTTCCCATCGGGTCCTCGCGGCTCAGATAGAAGCGGGCATAGACGATGATGAGCAGCCCGATCCCGAGAATCAGCGAGGCGAAGAACAGGCCGAGCCCGTCGATGAAGAAGCTGAAGGAGAGGCCGAGCTGCGGCACCCATTCGCTGCCGGCGCTGATCACCTCGCCGCGATAGACCGCCGGAGCGTTCGTGAGCAGAAGCGCGAGGGCGGTCAGCGTCACCGCCGCCGTCACGACCGTGCACACGTTCCGTCCGGCGCGGATCGTCAGCGGTGGCAGCAGGGCGCCGAGGAGCGGGATCAGAACGACGAGCGCAATCTGCATCTGGTTGATGTCATCGACGGTTGACCGGCGAACCTTGCCGATGGGAGGGCGGGCATTCGAGGCGGAGCGTGGTCCACGATCATCCGAGAAGGATCATTGCAGACTGCACCGTAACCGTCGCGCGGAGAGGAGAACACGGAAGCCACGGAGCGACCGGTTCGGCAATGCCGCACTTATGGCCGGCGCTCGGCCCCGGCTTCGCACAGCCTGCCGACTCGTCCAGATGGACGAGCCGGTGAGAACTCCCGATCACCCCCTCCCTTGGTTCCGGCGACACGCCGGAGCCGTCCCTGACGCGAAGCAGTCCAATCGTGCGTAGGATCATCCCGGCCACTGGCGCGAGCCAGAGGACGTGACGGCACGCCGATGGGCACTGATCGCCCGCTACACGGACCGTCGCGGTGCGTCGAGTGTCGCCCGCTCATCTTCTCGTGATTGCGCTTCGCAGCCTGCAGAGCTCGGAACCCATGCGCCCCCTCGGGAGACATGCGCAGCACCGTCCGCGTGCCGCGTTCCCGGCTCGGCCTGTTCCTCCTGGCGCGGGGCGTGATGTCACGGTTCTGCCGATCGGCCCAGCGCCGCTTCACCCATGTCGGGCCGCCTGCTAGAGGTCGGCGGAACGGGTTCGGGTGGACGGGATGGCGCAAGGCGGCGGCACCGGCGACTGGACGTCGCGCTTCCAGGGTCTTTCCCGACTCGCGCCCGACATCAAGGCGAAACTCGTCGCCGAGAGCCGCGTCGCCCGCGTGCCAGAGGGAACGGTGATCTTCGGTCCCGGCAAGGCGCCGGAGAACCTGCTGCTGCTGCTCGACGGCGCCGTGCGCGTGCATCAGACGAGCGAGAACGGCCGCGAGGTCTTCCTCTACCGGGTCCATGCCGGCGAGAGCTGCGTGCTCACGACCGCATGCCTGCTCGCCTACGAGGACTATTCGGCCGAGGGGGTGGCGGAGACGGCGCTCGAGGCCGTCCTCGTGCCGCGCGCGACCTTCGACGAGCTGATCGCCCGCTCGCCCGAGTTCCGGCGCTTCGTTTTCACCGCCTATTCGCGCCGGATCACCGATCTCTTCCTCGTCATCGAGGAGATCGCCTTCCGCCGCGTCGACGTGCGGCTTGCGCAGAAGCTGTTGCAGCTCGCCGGGCCCGACGGAACGCTACACGCGACGCACCAGAGTCTCGCCGCCGAGCTCGGCAGCGTCCGCGAGGTGATCTCGCGCCAGCTGCAGGAGTTCCAGCGCCGCGGCTGGGTGGAGCTCGGCCGCGGCGTCGTCCGGATCGTCGCCCCGGCCGGGCTGAGCCGCCTCGCCGAAGAGCGCGCCTGAGATCGTTCGGCTCGGTGACTTAGTCACCGACGGCGACAGGCTGGTCGTGTGAGAAGAGGCTCTCCAACAGGGAGCAGCCTCACATGACACCGAATGTCGGTTCCGCGGACAGGATCGTCCGCTTCGTCGTCGGCCTCGCGCTCGTCCTCCTGCCCTTGCTGACCGGCTTCGCCGCCGATGCCGCTTGGCTACGCTGGGGTGCGCTGGTCGTCGGCCTCGTGATGATCGCGACCGCCGCCCTGCGCTTCTGCCCGGCCTACACGCTGCTCGGCATCCGCACCTGCCGCACGGCCTGACCGGCCGCGCCTGCTCCGGCATCGGCGGGCCGGCCTAGGCCGGCGCCGTCGCGGAACCGGGTGTTGATTCTCATCATGGCGCCCGGCCGCCTGCGCGGCTCGGTTCAAGGGCGCCGAAATCCGATGCGGCCACGGGCCGCCCAAGCCGAAAGGAAACGCCATGGCCTATCCCGTCGATACGTCCGTCAAGCCCGAGGTCACCGGCTTCTTCGACCCGGCCACCAACACCATCAGCTACGTCGTCAAGGATCCGGCGAGCGATGCCTGCGCGATCGTCGATTCCGTCATGGACATCGACTATGCCGCCGGCCGCATCTCCTATCACCACGCCGACGAGATCATCGACTTCGTGCGCAAGCACGGGCTGCGGGTCGAGTGGCTGCTGGAGACGCACGTCCATGCCGACCATCTGTCGGCCGCGCCGTACATCCAGCAGAAACTCGGCGGCAAGCTCGGCATCGGCGCCAACATCACCGTCGTCCAGGAGACCTTCGGCAAGATCTTCAACGAGGGCACCGAGTTCCAGCGCGACGGCAGCCAGTTCGACCGGCTGTTCGAGGACGGCGACACTTATCGCATTGGCACGATGCAGGGCTTCGCCATGCACACGCCCGGCCACACCCCGGCCTGCATGACGCACGTCATCGGCGACGCCGCCTTCGTCGGCGACACGCTGTTCATGCCGGACGGCGGCTCGGCGCGCGCCGATTTCCCGGGCGGCGACGCCGGCACGCTCTACGACTCGATCCAGAAGGTGCTGGCGCTGCCGGACGAGATGCGGCTCTTCATGTGCCACGACTACGGGCCGAACGGCCGCGCGATCCAGTGGGAGACCACGGTCGCCGAGGAGAAGGCGCACAACATCCACGTCGGCCGCGGCACCTCGCGGGAGGCCTTCGTGAAGATGCGGCAGGCGCGCGATGCAACCCTCGAGATGCCGAAGCTCATCATCCCCTCGCTTCAGGTGAACATGCGCGCCGGCGAGCTGCCGCCGCCCGACGCCGCCGGCAAACGCTTCCTCAAGGTGCCGGTCAACACGCTCTGAGAAGCGGGAGGAGACGTCCATGCAGCCGAACCGGATCGACGAGGGCCTCGCGGTCTCGCCACAGGTCACGCCGGACGACGTCGCCGCGATCGAGGCCGCCGGCTTCCGGGCCATCATCTGCAACCGCCCGGACGGCGAAGGCGCCGACCAGCCGACGCACGAGGAGGTCGCCGCGGCGGCCCGGGCTGCAGGAATCGAGCTGCGCTACCTGCCGGTCGTGGCGGGCCAGGTGAGCGAAGCCGACGCGAAGGCTTTTGCCGACGCGATGCGCGAGCTGCCAGGCCCGGTGCTCGCCTATTGCCGCACCGGCACCCGCTCGGCGACGCTGTGGTCGCTGGCGGAGGCGCGGCGGCGCCCCCTGCCGGAGATTCTCGGCCGCACCCACGCCGCCGGCTACGACATGAGCGGCGTCGCCCGCCGCATCGCCAATGGCGGCCGCGTGCCGACCACCAGCGGCGACGTCCGCCACGAGGTGGTGATCGTCGGCGCCGGCGCCGCCGGCATCGCGGTCGCCGCCTCGCTGAGGGCGCGCGCGCCGACGCTGGACATCGCCATCGTCGATCCGGCCGACATCCACTACTACCAGCCCGGCTGGACAATGGTCGGCGGCGGCATCTTCGCGCCCGAGGACACGGCTCGCACCATGGGCAGCCTGATCCCGCGCGGCGTGAAGTGGATCAAGGCCGCGGTCGCCGCCTTCGAGCCGCAGAACGACGCGATCATCCTCGACGGCTGCCGGGTGGTGAAATACGGCCGGCTGATCGTCTGCCCGGGCCTGAAACTCGACTGGGACGCGGTGGAGGGCCTCGCCGAGACGCTCGGCCACAACGGCGTCACCTCGAACTACCGCTACGACCTCGCCCCCTACACCTGGGAGCTGGTGCAGGGCCTGAAATCCGGGCGCGCGATCTTCACGCAGCCGCCGATGCCGATCAAATGCGCCGGCGCGCCGCAGAAGGCCATGTACCTCTCCGCCGACCATTGGCGGCGCGAGGGCCGGCTCGCCGACATCGAGATCGACTTCATGAACGCGGGCGGCGTGCTGTTCGGCGTGAAGGACTACGTCCCGGCGCTGATGGAATACGTCGAGGCCTACCGGGCGCAGCTGAACTTCTTCCACAACCTCGTCGCCGTCGACGGCGTCGAAAGGACCGCGACCTTCGCGGTGAAGGAGCCGGGCAAGGAGCCGGCCCGCATCACCACCGGCTTCGACATGATCCATGTCTGCCCGCCGCAGACGGCGCCCGACTTCATCCGCGTCTCGCCGCTCGCCGATGCCGCCGGCTGGGTGGATGTCGACCAGCATACGCTGCGCCACAAGAGCTTTGCCAACATCTGGTCGCTCGGCGACGTGATGAACGCGCCGAACGGCAAGACCGCGGCTGCGGCGCGGAAACAGGCGCCGACGGTGGCGATGAACGTCGTCGCTGACATCGCCGGAGGGAGCGCGGTGGCGCAATACCACGGCTACGGCTCGTGCCCGCTGACGGTCGAGCGCGGCAAGATCGTGCTCGCCGAGTTCGGCTATGGCGGCGCGCTGAAGCCGTCCTTCCCGGCCTGGCTGATCGACGGCACGCGCCCCTCGCACCTCGCCTGGCTGCTCAAGGAGCGGCTGCTGCCCTTCGTCTACTGGAAAGCGATGCTGCGCGGGCGCGAGTGGATGATCAAGCCGGAGCAGGTGACGGTCGCGGCGCAGTGAAGGTCGGCGAGAGCTCGCCGCGGGCTCCCGCTGCGATTCCGCGCCTTCTCACCGGAGGGTAACCGGGCTAAGGCTCGCAGCGAAACTGCAGTTTCGGAGCCTGCGCCGTGAAATCCCGCGCCAAGTCGTCCTTTCTCGCCCGCATCCGGGCGGCGCTGCCGCAGCTGCATCCGGCCGAGCGGCGCCTCGGCGAGTTCCTGTGCGACTTCCCGGGCGAGCTTGCGAGCTATGACGCGCAGGAGCTGGCGAGGCTCGCCAACGTCTCCAAGGCGACCGTGTCGCGCTTCGTCCGCAGGCTCGACTATGCGAACTACGAGGAAGCACGGCGCCATGCCCGCGAGGAGCAGCGCTCGGGCTCGCGGCTGTTTCTCGATCATGCCGGTGCGGCGGCGGGCGAATCCTCGCTCGTCGCGGCGATCCAGCAGGGCAAGGAGAATCTCGACCGCACCTTCGGCGCCATCCCGCAGGCCGAGCTCGATGCGGTGGCGAAAACCATCCTCGCCGCGCGAAAAACCTGGATCATCGGCTTCCGCGCCAGCCATCCTTTCGCCGACTACCTGCGCTGGCAGCTGACGCAGGCGGTCGAGAACGTCGTGTCGATCCCAGGCGGCGGCGAGACGCTGGGCGAGCACCTGGGGAGCGTTTCGCCGTCCGACTGCGTGGTCGTGATCGGGCTGAGGCGCCGCGTCGCGCTGACCGATCAGGTGCTGGACTATCTCGCGGCCGTCAAGCCGGCCATCGCCTACGTCACCGACGAGGGCGTCGAGCCGGACCGCCGCGCCGACTGGCATTTCCGCTGCCAGACCGCCTCGACCGGCCCCCTGTTCAACCACGTCTCGGTGATGGCCCTCTGCCACCTCTTGGCCATGCGCACGATCGAGCTCGCCGGCGGCGGCGGACGGGCGCGGCTGCGCCGGATCGAGATCGCGAACGACACGCTCGGCGAGCTCTAGGAGCCTGAATTCTGGTCGGCGCGCACGGCCTTTGCTGAAATTACAGTCACTCTCCCCTCGCTAGACGGCACCACAGTTTCGCGAGGTCGGGCGCCAACGCCTTGCCCGGATGGTGAAATCATGATTTCTTAGCCTTGTGGTATGAAATCTGCTTCGCATTCTCGGCCAGCCGAGACGGCTGGCGGTGTCCTCGGGCACCAGGCGTATTCGCTCGTTCCGCGACCCGACGGGAGCGGATCCACTCGGTCGAGAAAGGCAACAGGATGTTCAAGCATTCGCTCCTCACCACCTTGGTCGTCGCCTCGCTGACGGCGGCGCCGGCCTTCGCACAATCCGTCTCGCTTCGGGTCCTCGGCCAGCCGGTGGGCTCGGGCCTCATCGCCCAGAAGAAGGAGAAGCCCTTCTTCGAGAACCTCGCCAAGGAGACCGGTCTCGACGTCACCGCCCGCTACACGCCGGTCGACGTCGCCGGGGTCCCGGACTCCGACGGCCTCCGCGTCCTAAAATCGGGCCTGTTCGACATCGTCTCGATCCGCGGGCCCCAGGTGAGCCGCGACGAGCCCTCGATCCTCGGCCTCGATCTCATCGGCCTCAACACGAGCTTTTCGGCGGCGCGCAAGAATACCGCCGCCTTCTTCGACACCGTCGACAAGCGCCTGCAGTCGCAGTTCAACGCCAAGCTGCTCGGCGTCTGGCCGGCCGGCCCGCAGATCATCTTCTGCAAGCCGGAGGTGAAGGGCCTTGCGAGCCTTTCGGGGCTCAAGGTCCGCGTCGGCGACCAGAGCGCCGCCAACTTCATGGGCAAGCTCGGCGCCACCGGCGTGCCGATGCCGTTCGGCGAAGTCCAGCAGTCGCTCGCCCGCGGCGTCGTCGACTGCGCGGTGACCGGGCCGGCCTCGGCCAATTCCGGCGGCTGGCCGGAGGCGACGACCACCGTCCTGCCGCTCGCGCTGCAGATGGCCATCAACGGCTATGCCATCAACCTGAATACCTGGAACAAGCTGACGCCGGAGCAGCAGGGCAAGCTGCAGGCGGCCATCACCGCGCTCACCGACGACATCTGGGCCTATTCGGAGGAGCTCTACAGCGACGCGATGCGCTGCAACAGCGGCGAGAAGCCGTGCACGCTGCCGACCTCGTACAAGCTGAAGCAGTCGCCGGTCTCGCCGGAAGACGTCGCCAAGGTGGCCGCGGCTGTCGGCGAGGTCTCGCTCCCGGTCTGGGCCAAGCAGTGCAACGCCTCGTTCCCGGACTGCGAGAAGACGTGGCGCGCGACGGTCGGCAAAGAACTCGGTCTCTAGTCGCGATCCTCGGGGAGAAGACCGATGTCCACGGTGTCTCGCCTCGCCGCGATCGTCTTCGGCGTCATGATGCTGGCGCTGTCATTCGCGGTCGCCGCGGAGACCATCCTGCGCAAGTTTTTCTCCTATTCTCTCGGCGGCGTGGACGAGCTCGGCGGCTATGCCGTCGCGATCGCCGCGCCGCTGGCCTTCCTGGTCGCGGCGATCGACCAGGCGCACATCCGCATCAACGTGCTGCACGCGCGCATGCCGCGGCGTGCGCGGGCGGTGCTCAATGCGGTGGCGATGCTCTCGCTGGCGCTGCTCGCCCTCTTCCTCCTCTACTTCACCTTCCGGACGGTCGAGGACACCCTCGCCTACCAGTCGATCGCGCAGACGCCGTGGGCGACGCCGCTGATCGTCCCGCAATCGGTGTGGCTCGTCGCCATGGCCGCGTTCGCGATCGGCATGCTGGTGATCGCCGGCAGCGCCGTCCGGCTTCTCCTCGCCGGCGACTGGCAGGGGCTCGACCGCAGGTTCGGCCCCGGCTCGGCCGAAGAGGAGCTCGAGGCCGAGCTCGCCGACCTCAAGGCTCGTGAGGGAGCCGCGCGATGAGCATCGGCATCGTCGCGGCGGGCTTTGCCATCATGCTCGCCCTCATGTTCCTCAGCATCCCGGTCGCGGCGGCGATCGTCGCGGTGGGGGCGCTCGGCGGCTACTGGTTCTACGGCTTCCCGCTCGTCGACATGATGGGCGGGGTGATCTGGACGAGCCTCAACTCGCCCTCGATCCTTGCCATCCCGCTGTTCATGCTGCTCGGCGAGCTGATCCTGCGCGGCGGCATCGCCGACAAGATGTTCGACGCCTTCGCAATCTGGCTCGACCGGCTGCCCGGCGGCCTCCTGCACACCAACATCGCCACCTGCGCGCTGTTCTCGGCGACCTCCGGCTCCTCGGTGGCGACCGCTGCCACCGTCGGCACCATCGCCCTGCCGGCGCTCGGCAAGCGCAACTATCCGGCCGCCGCTTCGCTCGGATCGCTGGCGGCCGGCGGCACGCTCGGCATCCTCATCCCGCCGAGCATCAACCTGCTCGTCTACGGCTCGCTCGCCAACGCCTCCGTCGGGCAGCTCTTCGCCGCCGGGCTCATCCCGGGGATTCTTCTGGCGCTCTGCTTCTCGGTCTACATCGCCATCTTCCAGGGACGGGTCGGCCGCGAGGCGGACCGGCCGCGGATTCCGCTCGCCACCAAGCTCGCCCATTCGCGCTATCTCTTCCCGCCCTTCCTCATCTTCGGCGTCGTGATGGGCTCGATCTATGGCGGGCTCGCCACGCCGACCGAATCGGCCGCGCTCGGCGTCATCATCGCCCTCGCCATCGTCGCGACCATGCGGCGGCTGAGCTGGCGCCTGCTGCTGAACTGCTTCGAGCAGGCCGCGCGCACCACCGGCATGACGGTCATCGTGCTCACCTGCGCGCTGCTGCTTAACGTCACCATCTCGATGCTGGGCGCGACGCAGGCGGTGACGGAGTGGGTGGCGAGCTTCGGCCTCGGCAAGATCAGCCTGCTGCTCGTTCTGATCGTCTTCTACGTCGTCCTCGGCATGTTCATGGACGCCATGTCGATGCTGGTCCTCACGGTGCCGATCGCGGTGCCGATGGTGGCCTCGGTCGGGGTCGATCCGATCTGGTTCGGCGTCTTCATCATCCTGATGTGCGAGATCGCGCTGATCACGCCGCCGGTCGGCATGAACCTCTTCGTCGTCCAGGGCCTGCGGCGCGACGGCGGCAGTTTCGGCGACGTGGTGCGCGGGTCGATGCCCTACGTCTTCATCATGATAGGCTTCGTGCTCGTCATCATCGCCGCGCCGTCGATCGTCACCTTCCTGCCCGATACGCTGGCGGGACGCTGATGCCGACCTCCCCGCCGCCGGCGGCCGGCCGGCGCCTCCTGATCATCAACCCGAACACCAACGCCGCGATGACCGAGCGGATCGGGCGGGCAGCGCGCCTGTGCGCCCGCCCGGAGACCGCCATCGATGCGGTCAATCCATCGTCCGGGCCGTTCGCCATCGAGAGCCCGGCGGACCGCGAGGCGGCGCTGCCGAACGTCCTCTCGCTGGTCACCGCCGATCGCCGCGAGCATGACGGCTACGTTCTCGCCTGCTTCGACGACATCGGCGTCGACGACATCCGGCGGCTCGTGGGCGCGCCGGTCGTCAGCATGGCGGAGGCGGGCATCCGCGCCGCCGACCGCTACCGCCGCTTCGCGATCGTGACGACCGTGGAGGCGGCGCTGCCGGGGATCGAGGCCCTTCTCGCGCGTTACCACGCCGCCGATCGGTGCGTGGTCCGGGCGGCCGGCATCGGCGTCGCCGACGCCTCCGCGCGGACGCAAGGCGCCGAGCAGGCGCTGCACGCCGCGATCCGGCGCGCACGCGAGGAGGACGGGGCGGAGGCGATCGTGCTCGGCTCGGGAGCCTATTCGGGCCGGCGGGCGGAACTGGCGAAGGCGGCGGGCATGGCCGTCATCGACGGGCTGGAATCGGCGATCCGCTACTGCGAGCAGTCCGAGCCGGGCTCCTTCGGCATCTGAGCCGGCGGTCGTGGAGGGGATGAAAGAGGCCGCCGAGCAGCACCACTTCCATCAAGGAGCCGACAGGCACGCCCTTGCATTCACGATCGTAGTTCTTGCCATGAATCTAATAATCGGAACATTGGTGAGCACGTCGAGGTACGTCTTGCCTGATGTTCCAGCTTTTACTTCGCCTTCTATGGCTGCCCCATGTGCAATTGCGTTCCGATATGGCCCACGCAGCTCCTCTCGAGCCTCTCCGAAGCTTTTTCCTCTAAGTAACCCGAAAACCCGTTTATCAGGGAATACCTCCGCTTCAACTACCACGTCGAAGCGAGAGTCAGATCGTCGGCCATACCGTGTTTGACGCCAAGTGTTGCGCGCGGACACGGCGCTCTCATAGGCTTTCCACAAGGAGAGAAACTGGAAGAAGGGATTATCTCCACAGATGCCCTCTCTGTAGAAAGTCGAGGCATGGGCCAACTCAGGGTGCGGGGATCGAGGCAACAACGAGCTACAATCAATAGTCCTATTCCTATCCGACGGAATCGGAAACCAGATATCTATTACGCCGGAAGGAACACCGATTACCAGATACTGGACGACATTAAGTGGATGATCGTATTGCAGCGATAGTTCGTCTAGCAGTGGGGTCACGATGTCATAAGCATCCCGAAATGGGTCGTCCGTCGGCGCAATGGGTTCCCCGATGACCGCTACCATCGCTAGCTCCCCGGACGGGTCGTTATATAAGATAGTTTGCCGATCGACTCCCTCGACCTTCCAACTGCTCGCTAGGCTTACTCCGGTACTGCCTCTATTTAATCCTCCCTCAGCCCCGATCGGATGAGGAAAAAAGTAGTTTGTCTTTAAATAAAAATGAGCTATCCAACCTTCATCATCTTCAGGATCGAATCCTTTATTATTTGCAGACATAACTCGTATATGAACAGGCGTGGATGGAGCGGCATCATTCGATTTTGGTCGTGGATATTCTCGATACAGATTTTGGAAATCACGCTTTCCTAGCTCATTACGCCACTGCGTTCCATATAAACGGAAGTGCTCAACAGCGATCTTTTCTAGTCGGCCATTTTCGCAATAGCCTAGACAACCGCTAAAAAGGAGCGCACGCATGATCTCGTCCGGCACACCAATCTGCCGTTGTGCCTCGGAGATGGAAACAGTATCGTTCTCCAACATCGAGAGATTGTCCTTAGCTGCCGTACACCGGTCGGAGCAGGCCCAGGCGTCGGCAGGTTGAGACTAGGAGTGACCTACCACTCTAGTTCTCAACTCTGCAAGGTGCGTTGAGACGGTCACACCCCCCGGAGCGCGGGGGGCTCGATCACGGCAAGCACCTAGCCGAGCGCCACGGCGCGGGCCCTGGGCGAAGGGGATCGTGGCGGGCGTTCCGTCGGAAGCTCGGAACGGCGATCTCCATCTTCATCGACTCGATGACGAACAGCGGCATGCCGCGGATGCCGCGGCATGTCGTGGGCGCTTCAAGTGCCGGAGCGTTTCCGCGCTACGGCCACTTCCGTTCCGCTCCCGGGTCCTCGATCGGCACCTCGGGCGCCGTGACCTGCCCGATGGCCAGGATCACGCTGAAGTCGCCGGCCTGGCCAGCCGGGTTCTGGCCCTGGGCGCCATGGCAGCCCATGCAGCCGCCCATATTGTAGAAGTGGCCGTTGTAATAGGTGTTCTTGTGCTGCGTGCCGTCCGTGTTCCAGTTCGTCTGGATGGCTCCCGGATCGAGGGAGGTCACGCTGCCGCTGAACCTCTGCAGGCTGCGGTTCGTCTCCACGACGATGTTCGCCTGGTAATAGGTCGAGGTCTCCGGGTTGTCGGCCCGGAAGGGCGGCCTTCCCCGGTAGAGCGAGCCGTCCGTCTTGACCCTCTTTATGAGGTGATCGTAGGGGTGATACTGGACGTTGATCAGCTTGTAGAAGAGCCAGGGCGAGGTCGCGATCCCCTTCTCCTTGATATACTTGGCGATCGCCTTGTGCGCGTTCTGGTTCGCCTGGATGACGAAGCGCGGGATATCGTTGTCGCGCTTGTTGACGCAGATGTTTCCGCCGGTCGGCGACGGACGCGCGCCGACGAAGTTGCGATAGTAGAGCCGGGCGCCGGGATCGTCGCAATAGGTCTCGGTGTTCACCGGCTTGCAGGTCGCCAGATCGCGCGTGAGGATGATGCTGCCCTCCTGGCTCGGATCACCGCTCGGCGGGCCGGCGGCCGGCCGCGGGTCGACCAGGCACTCCTGCGGCTGCGTCGTGCGCGGCTCGTAGCCCGGCGCCAGCAGCCGGCCCTCCTCGTCCTCGACGCGCTTGCCGTTCGCCCTCAGGATGTTGTCGGCCTGCTCGAAGGTCGCGTAGATGAAATGCGGCGCCGACGGGGTCTTCTGGATGATGTGCAGCGCGACGAGGCCCCAGGTAGCGTTGCGATAGCAGAAGCTGCCGCTGCCGCCGGACCCGTTCTCGTAGAACCGGACAGGCCGCATGTGGAACCGGCCAGAGGCGGCCTCGGACGGGCTCAGCGGCCGCCAGGCGGCCTTGATCTCGACCGTTCCGAAGGGAAGGCTGACCATGTCCGAGCTGCCCGCCGGCGGGCTCGCCATCACGGTGGCGAGGTATTGCTTCGTCTTGTCCACCACCGGCGAGGGGATGCTGCGCCACCACTGGTTCGCCTTGTCGGTGGGCGAGCTGTTCACCGCCACATAGTCGTAGAGCGTGCGGTTCGCCTTGGCGAGGAAGCGGATCAGCTGCGGCGCGCTGTTGCCGGGCGAAGCATCGGCCGGCACGACGCCCGCATACATGTTGTCGAGCGCGATCTGATCCGTCTCGTCGACATTCACCCAGGGGGTCGGCTCGCCCTCCTGCTTGGGATCGCAGGCCGGCACGGGCATCGAATACCGGTAGACGGGCTTGGCGTCGTAGCCGAAGCCGCCATGCACATGGGCCTTGTCGTAGCCGGGCGGATTCCCCTTGCCGGGGAAGATCTCGACCTTGTGGCGGAACGTCTCCCAGACGGTCGGCCCGTCGCACTTCGGATCGCTGAAGCTGCAGGTCGCCGACGGCGTGTCGCGATCGCCGAACTTGCCGCGCTGCTCCGTCGCCGGCCAGTTGAGGGCGATGAACTCCTGCCAGGCGAACGCGGCGGCCTGCTCCGGCGTCGCGTCCGGCGCCCCGCCGCTGCGCTTCCTGAAGGGAGGATTGAGCTCGTTCGGCAGCACCGGCGAAACGGTGATCGGCTCGCCCTCTGCCCCCAACGCCACCTCGCCCGGAATCCCCAAGCCGAGAGCGAGCACGGCAACGGCGCCGGCCCGATGCAACCGCGATGTCATGGAAACCCCCGCCCCACGAAAGAGTTCCTAGAAATGAGACACAGGTCGCCGCCAGCTGCAACTAGAAAAATTTGAATCTACAGCAAGCTCGCAAAGGCTGTTGTCCACACCGCCCCGTGACGACGCCGACATGCTGCACCCTCGGGCTAGCTCATGATGAAATACAGGATTCTACGGAGGTCCTCTCTGCAGCGGAGCAACTCCAACTGAGGCGAGATTGTCGGACAATGGTCTCACGACAGTCGATCGCCCCGCGTTGGATCGCCCGCCGGGAGAATATGTCGACGATCCTGTTGGATGCTCGCTTCGTCGAACTCGGAAGTCCTATCCACGGCACCCGGGATACCGCGGATCCACGGGGTGGACGCGCCGAGATCGGGTCGCCGCCCCTGTACGAGCCCGACCGGTAGCGTTCCCCGTCGCCGAAGCCTGCCGTCGCCGCCTCAGCGGTCGACGATCATCGCCGAGATCTCGGCCTCCGCGACCACCGCTCCGCCGACCCGCGCCTCGCCACGGAACCACCACATGTTCATCCGCCGCCGCAGGCGCTGCATGTGGTACTCGACGACGTCACCAGGGACGACCGGCTTTCTGAACTTCGCCTTGTCGATGGTCATGAAATAGACCAGACGCGGCTGCTCGGGCTCATCGCGCGAGCTGATGCAGAGCACGCCCGCGGTCTGCGCCATGCCTTCGATCAGCAGCACGCCCGGCATCACCGGCTGGCCCGGGAAGTGGCCCTGGAAGTGCGGCTCGTTGAAGCTGACATTCTTGATGCCGATGCCGGACTCGTCGCCCTTCATGGCGATGATGCGGTCCACCATCAGGAACGGATAGCGGTGCGGCAAAAGCTCGAGAATCCGGCCGATGTCGGCCGAGCCGAGCTCGTCGGGGGCGCCGGTGGCGCTCTCCTCGGTGGGCGCGCTCATGTCAGCCCGGCCTGGGCGGCGCCGACGATCGTGCCGTCGGCGAGCCGCGCCCCGCTGCCGATGACCGACTGCGCAGCGACGATACAGTTCCGCCCGACGGTCGCATCGCGGCCGACGCGGACGAGCGAGTCGATGCGCGCGCCCTCGCCGATCACCGTGTCGCGCAGCGCGCCGCGGTCGATCGTGCAGCCGGCGCCGACATGCACGTCGTCCTGGATGACGACCCGCCCGAGCGGCGGCAGCCCGCAGCGACGGCCGCCCGGCCCGACGGCGAGGCCGCTCTCGCCGATCCGCGCGCCGGCATGCACGACGACACGGTCGCCGACCAGGGCATGCGTCAGGCTCGCCCCCGGCCCGAGAGAGCAGAGGCGGCCGATCCGCACTTCCGCGCCGATCACCGCGTTGGCGCCGATCACCGTGCCGGCACCGATCTCGCTGCCGGGACCGACGACGGCACCCGGATCGACACTCACGTCCGCCTCGAGCCGCGCCGTCGGATGGATCATCGCCGAGGCCGCGATGCCGCTCCCATAGGCGCCGTGCGGACGAAGCGCATCCGGCTGCAGCGCCAGGGCGACCGCCGCCAGCGCGGCCTCCGGATCGGCAACCTCGAGCACCGCGGCTTTCGCGGGGGCGTCCTCAGCGCGGCCCGGTGTGACGAGGCAGAGGCCGGCGCGCGTCCGCCGCAGGCTCGCGTCGTCGGTGGCTGCACCGAAGGCCGCAGCATCGGCCGGCCCGGCGCGCTCGGGGGCGGCGACCCCGGTAATGGAGAGGCCCTCGGCTCCCGGCGCCGCGACGGCGCCGCCGGTCAGCGCCGCCATTGCGGCGACATCGAGAGGCTGCGGCGGGGCGAGGAAGCGTGGCTCGCTCATGATACCGGCCAGCCGGACGCCGGGCCGCTCAGGCCCGACGGGTTTCTAGAACCGTCCGCCGCCGCTGAAGCGGAAGAACTGCGTGCGATCGTAGTCTTCCTTGGTGAGGGCATAGGCGAAGTCGAACCGCAGCGGGCCGAGCGGCGAGGTCCACAGCAGCGAGGCACCGACCGAGCTGCGCAGCGACGCGTCGTCGGCGAGGCAGAGATCGCCGGTCAGCTTGGAGCCCTTGCCGCAGCCACCCGGCGGCGTATAGCCGTGGAAGTTCGTCTTGCCGGCATAGTCGAACGCGGTGCCGGCATCGGCGAAGACCGCGCCGCGCATGCCGAACTCCTTCGGCAGGAAGAACAGCGGGAACTGCACCTCCACCGAGGCGCCGGCATAGAGCGAGGCGCCGAGCGGATCCTTGGCGGTATGCCGCGTCATGTCGCGCGGGCCGATGCCGGAGGTCTGGAAGCCGCGGACCAGCTCCGGTCCTTTGAAGAAGCCGTCCAGCACCCGCAGATCCTGGTCGCCCCAGGCCGTCACGTGGCCGGCCTGGACACGGCCGATGGCGACGAGATCGTTGAACATCTCGTAGTAGTAGCGGCCGTCGAAGGTGGTGCGCAGGAAGTTCACGTCGCCGCCGACGCCGGCCAGATCCTGCCGCAGCTCAGCATAGGCACCGGCGCGCGGATCGATCGAGTTGTCGAGCGTGTTGTAGATCAGCGAGTAGCCGACCATCGACGTCAGCGTCTCGCCCTGCGACTCGAGGATCGCGATCGAGGCCTCGCCGTTCGCGTTGTTCTTGTTCTTGCAGCGCTTGTTGTCGTGCTTGGTGTAGCAGCCATCGCGCAGATAGCGCGGGACCCAGATGTCCTGCGAGTAGATCGTGTAGCGTCCCTGCACCGAGAACTCGTCGGTGATCGGCACGCCGGCGCGCAGCGCCCCACCATAGGTGTCGCTCTCGTAGGACGAATACTGCGTCTCGTCGCGCGTCTTCACCCAGACGTCGAAGCCGGCCGACAGCCGACGGTCGAACAGGAAGGGCTCCGTGAAGGAGAAGTCGAAGCCCTGCATGTACTGGCCGTACTGGGCGGCAGCGCGCACGTACTGGCCGCGGCCGAGGAAATTGCGCTCGGCGACGGAGATCTCGCCGACGATGCCGTCGCTGGTCGAGTAGCCCGCGGCGACCGAGAATTCGCCGGTCGGCTGATCCTCGACGTCGACGTTGACGATCACGCGGTCGGGAGCGGAGCCCTGCTCGCCGCTGATGCGCACCGTCTTGAAGAAGCCGAGATTCTTCAACCGCCGCTCGGCGCGGTCGATCAGCACCTGATTGTAGGCGTCGCCTTCGGCGATCTCGAACTCGCGCCGGATGACGTAGTCGCGGGTCCGCGTGTTGCCCCGGATGTTGATCCGCTCGATGTAGGCCCGCGAGCCCTCGTTGACGAACAGCGTCAGAGCCACCGTCCGATCGTCGAAGTTGCGGACGCCCTGCGGCTTGACCTCGGCGAAGGCATAGCCGCGCTTGGCCAGCTCGAGCGAGATCGCCTCGACCGACTTGTCGACGTCCTTGGCGCTGTAGGCCGAGCCGGGCGATGCCCAGACGAGCCGGCGCAGGGTCGTCGAGTCGATCTCGGGAATGTTGGAGACCACCTCGACCGTCCCGAAGCGGTAGGGCGCGCCCTCGTCGACGGTGACCGTGATGTAGAAGGCGTTCCGCTCGCGATCGAGGTCGGCCGTGGCCGACACGATCCGGAAGTCGGCGTAGCCGCGATTGAAATAGAAGGTCCGCAGCAGCTCGAGGTCGGCGTTCAGCTTGTCGGGATCGTAGACGTCGGTCTTCTTGAGCCAGCTGAGCCAGTTGGTCTCGGTGATCGTCATCTCGTCGCGCAGCGTGCCGTCCGAGAAGGCGGTGTTGCCGACGAAGGTGATGCGCGAGACGCCGGTCTTGTCGCTCTCGTCGATCTCGAAGACGAGGTCGACGCGGCCGTTCGGCAACGCGATCGTCTTCGGCACGACGCGGGCGTCGAAGCGGCCGATGCGCCGGTAGACCTCGAGGATGCGCTGGACGTCGCCCTGCACGGTCGCCGGGCTGAACGGGCCGCGGGGCTTCGATTCGATGGTGGTGGCGAGCTGCGGGTCCTTGACCCGGCTGTTGCCCTCGAAATTCACCCGGTTGATGACGGCGTTCTCGACCACGGTGACGACGATGGCGCCGCCGCTGCGGGTGATGTTGACGTCCTGGAACAGGCCGGTGGCGTAGAGGTCCTTCAGCGCCTCGTCGATCTTGAAGGCATCGAGCCGCTCGCCGGGCTTCAGGACGAAATAGGAGCGGATGGTTTCGGGATCGACGCGCTGATTGCCGCGAACGACGATCGCCTGGGCGCTCGCCTCGGTCGCCGTGGCGACGAGGGCCACCGTGCCCAGTGCTGCCGGAGCGGCCGCGAGCAGGACTGCGATGATGACCTTTGCGAAAACTCGGCACACAGACTGCATCAGGTCTTCAAGCCCCGTCTCGTCATCGTGAGCCCGCCCCGGTGGGACGGGGCCCAGGATGAAGCCCACAATCCTTCTATTCCCTTTAGAGCCGGCGGCAAACCGTCCTGCGCCGCTGCCGCTGTTTTGCGCAAGCCCCGTTGCGGCAGCGCCACGCTTCTCCGGTCTATCCCAGCGAGGAGAGGAAGACGATGTCGTTCCAGGTGGCGAACAGCATCAGCATCAGCACCAGGGCGAGGCCGATCCGCAGGCCCATCTCCTGCGCCCGCTCGCTCAGGGGCCGGCCACGCAGCGCCTCGACCCCGTAGAAGAGCAGATGGCCGCCGTCGAGCATGGGAATCGGCACGAGATTGAGGAGGCCGATCGACACCGAAAGCACGGCGACGAGGTTGAACAGCGCCGCCACGCCGGCGGTCGCCACCTGACCGGACACCTGGGCGATGCGCAGCGGGCCGCCGAGCTGGTCGGCCGATTCGCGCCCGGCGACGAGGCCGGCGAGGAACTGGCCGGTCCGCGTCACCACGAACCAGGTCTCCTCCGCCCCGAGCGCCACCGCATCGAAGAAGCCGTAGCGCTGCACCGTGACGACCTTCGAATCGGCCGTCGAGCGCGAGATGCCGAGCACGCCGACGCGCTGCGTGCCGCCGAAGCCGTCCTGGATCTCGCGCAATTGCGGGGTCGCGGTGAGCGGCACGCGGGCGCCGTCGCGCTCCACCTCGATCTCGAGCGTGACCCCGGCGCTGCCGCTGACGATTCGCTGCATGTCCGAGAAGGTGCGGATCGGCCTGCCGTCGATGGAGACGATCTTGTCGCCGGGCAGGAAGCCGGCCGTCTCGGCGGCGCTGCCGGGCTGCAGACGGTCGACGATCGGCGCCATCTCCAGCCTGCCGCTGAACATGAAGATCGCCGCGAAAACCACGATCGCCAATAGGAAATTCGCGAACGGGCCGGCGGCGACGATGGCCGCCCGCTTGGCCACCGGCTGGCCGGCGAAGCTCACCCGGCGCTCATCCGGGCGGAGTGCGGCGAGCGCATCGTGGTCGGGCGTGCTTGCGGCGTTCTCGTCGCCGAGGAATTTCACATAGCCGCCGAGGGGAATGGCGGCGAATCGCCAGCGGGTGCCGCTCTTGTCGAAGAAGCCGGCGATCTCCGGACCGAAGCCGATCGAGAAGGTGAGCACGCGGACGCCGCAGAGCCGCGCGACCAGGAAGTGGCCGAGCTCGTGCACGAAAACGACGACGGTGAGGACGAACAGGAAGGGCAGCGCATAGCCGGTGAGGAGGTCGAGGATCGACTGCAAGCCACTCAGGAAATCCATCTGTACTCCGCTCCAGGAGTTGCCCCCACGCCACACGCGCGCGGGTTCGTCCGGTCCAACCCTTTATTGCGCCAGAGCGGCGCTTCTCGGCAAGAGCGATCGGGCGATGGCTCTCGAAGTGTTGTCGACGCCGATCGCCTCCTCCACCGTGCCGGGCGTGCCGAGCAGGCCTTCGCGGTCCGCCTGCTCGAGCGCCGCCTCGACGGTCGCCGGGATGGCCGGGAAGGCGATCCGGCGATCGAGGAAGGCGCCGACCGCGACCTCGTTGGCGGCGTTGAGGACGGTCGGCGCGGCGCCGCCGCGCCGCAGCGCCGCCTTGGCGATGCGCAGCGCCGGGAAGCGCTCCTCGTCCGGCGCCATGAAGGCGAGGCTGCCGACGGCGGCGAGGTCGAGCCGCATGGTGCCGACGTCGACACGCGCCTGCGGCCAGGCGAGCGCGAAGGCGATCGGCACCCGCATGTCGGGCGGCGCGAGATGGGCGACGACCGAGCCGTCGCGGAAATAGACGAGCCCGTGCACCACCGATTCGGGATGAACGATCGCGTCGAGCGTATCCGGCTCGAGGTCGAACAGGAGCTTGGCCTCGATCAGCTCGAGGCCCTTGTTCATCAGGCTCGCCGAATCGATGGTGATCTTCGCCCCCATCGACCAGGTCGGATGCTTAAGCGCGTCCTCGGGCCGCGCGGCGGCGATGCGCTCGCTGGTCCAGGTCCGGAACGGTCCCCCGGAGGCGGTCAGCGTCACCCGCTCGATGTCCTCGCGCCGGCCGGCGGCCATCAGCTGGAAGATGGCGTTGTGCTCCGAATCGACCGGCACCAGCACCGCGCCGCCGGCGGCGATCTCCTCGAGGAAGACGGGCCCGGCACAGACGAGGCACTCCTTGGTGGCGAGCGCGATGCTGCCGCCGCGGCGGGCGGCGGCGACGGTCGGCAAGAGGCCCGCCGCGCCGGCGATCGCCGCCATCGTCC
>JAEZCD010000024.1 GCA_023430145.1 Pseudomonadota bacterium | reverse complement strand
AGGTGGCGCCGAGCGCGGCGACCGCCATCACGAGGCTCGAGGCGAGCCTGAAGGAGAAATCGCCGCGGGCGGCGCCTGCCGGAGCCGGCATCGCCGTCGCAGCCGCGGTCAACGCGCGGCCACCGCGCGCACGCCGCCGAAGCGCCGCTCGCGGGAGGCGTATTCGGCGATCGCCGCTTCCAGAGCGGCGCGATCGAAGTCCGGCCACAGCACCGGCACGAAGACGAGCTCGGCATAGGCCGCCTGCCAGAGCAGGAAGTTCGACAGGCGCTGCTCGCCGCTCGTGCGGATGACGAGATCGGGGTCCGGCAGGTCGGCCGTGTCGAGGCACTCGGCGATCAGCTCGGGCGTGATCGCACCGGGGTCCAGCCGGCCGGCCGCGACCTCCGCGGCGAGCTCACGGACGGCACGCGCGATCTCCTGCCGGGCGCCGTAGTTGAAGGCGACGACGAGCATGAGCCCGTCATTGCGCGCCGTCAGCGCCTCGGCCTCGATGAGCAGGCTGGCGATGTCCGGCTCGAGGCCGGCCCGCTCGCCTATCACGCGGACGCGGACATTGGCGGCATGCAGCTCGGCGAGATCCTCGCGCACGAAGCGGCGCAGGAGGTTCATCAGGTCGATGATCTCGCTGCGCGGCCGCGACCAGTTCTCGGCGCTGAAGCTGTAGAGGGTGAGCACGCGGATGCCGAGCTCGCCGGCGGCGCGCACGGTGCGGCGCAGCGCCTCGACGCCGCGGCGATGGCCCTCGACGCGCGGCAGGCCGCGGGCCGACGCCCAGCGGCCGTTGCCGTCCATGATGATGGCGACGTGCATCGGCAGGCTCGGCGCGGCGCCGCCGGTGTCCGGGAGCCCGCGCTCGGTCGACAGCATTGCTTTCATCGCCGGCCGAAATCCCCGCTCAGACGGTCAGAATGTCTTTCTCTTTCGCCTGCAGCGCCTGCTCGACGTCCGCGATCGCCGCGTCCGTCGCCTTCTGCACCTCGGCGGCGAGGCGGGTGTGCTCGTCCTCGCTCATGTCGCCGTCGCGCTCCAGCCGCTTCAGCAGGTCTAGCCCATCGCGGCGCACATGGCGGACCGAAACGCGCGCGGCCTCGGCATATTTATGAGCGACCTTTACGAGTTCCTTTCGACGCTCGGCATTCAGCTCCGGAATCGGGATCCGCATCACCTGACCCTCGGTGATGGGGTTGAGGCCGAGATTGGCCTCGCGGATCGCCCGCTCGACGGCGGCGACGGTCGACCGGTCCCAGACCTGCACGTTGAGCAGCCGCGGCTCCGGCACTGAGACGGTGGCGAGCTGGTTCAGCGTCATGGTCGTGCCATAGGCCTCGACCGTGACCGGCTCGAGCAGGTTCGCCGAGGCGCGCCCGGTGCGCAGGCCGTTGAGCTCGGTCTTCAGCACCGAGAGCGCGCCTTGCATGCGGCGCTTGAGATCGGCGATATCGAAGGTCGGCGTTGCCATGTCACCTCCCGAACGGGACAACCGTCGCCGGCCGGGTCAGCACGCGACGAGCGTAGAGCGGCCGGCGCCGCAGACGACGGCAGGAATCGAACCGGCTTCGCCGGCTGCGAAGACGATTATCGGCAGTCGGTTCTCGCGGGCAAGCGCGAAGGCGGCGGCGTCCATCACCTTGAGGTCGCGCGCGATCGCCTCCTCGTGCGTGAGGCGCTCGAAGCGCCGGGCCGTCGGATCGAGCTTCGGGTCGGCAGTGTAGACGCCGTCCACCTGCGTCGCCTTCAGGAGAACGTCGGCGCCGATCTCGACCGCCCGCAGCGCCGCCGCGGTGTCGGTGGTGAAGAACGGGTTGCCGGTGCCGGCGGCGAAGACGACGACTCGATCCTTCTCGAGATGGGCGAGCGCCCGCGGACGGCTGTAGCTCTCGACCACGGTCGGCATGGCGAGCGCCGACAGCACGCGTGCCGGAACGCCCTGCCGCTCGAGCGCGGCCTCGAGCGCCAGCGCGTTCATCACCGTCGCCAGCATGCCCATGTAGTCGCCGGTCGCCCGGTCGACGCCCTTCCCGGAGACCTGCACGCCGCGAAAGATGTTGCCGCCGCCGACGACGACGCCGACGTCGACGCCGAGCCGCTGCGTGGTGGCGATGTCGGCGGCGATGCGGTCGAGCGTCGGCTGATGGAGGCCGAAACGCTCCGGCCCCATCAAGGCCTCACCGGAGACCTTGATGACGATGCGCCGGTACCGGGGCGCTCCGACCGCCTCGTCCGACGCGTCCACCTCAGCGCTGGCCCGCGGCGGCGGCCACCTCGGCGGCGAAATCGCTGTCGCCGCGATCGACGCCCTCGCCGAGCGCGAGGCGCACGAAGCCCGAGAGGCTGATCGGCGCGCCGACGCGGCCCTCGGCCTCCTTGACCGCCTGCGCGACCGATTTCGACGGGTCGTGCACGAAGGCCTGATCGAGCAGGCAGACCTCCTTGTAAAAGGTCTTCAGGCCGCCCTCGACGATCTTCTCGACGACGTTGGCCGGCTTGCCGGAGGCCTGCGCCTTCTCTGCCAGCACGGCGCGCTCGCGCGCGACGATCTCGGGATCGAGCCCAGCGGCGTTCAGCGCCTGCGGGTTGGCGGCGGCGACATGCATCGCGAGCTGCCGGCCGAGCGCCGCCAGCGGCTCGGGCGAGCCCGAGGATTCGAGCGACACCAGCACGCCGATCTTGCCGAGATTGGGCGCCACCTGGCTGTGCACGTAGGAGCCGACGACGCCCGAGGCGACGGAGAGCGCCTGCGCGCGGCGCAGGGTCATGTTCTCGCCGATCTTGGCGATCGCCTCGCCGAGCCGGTCGGCGACCGTACCGCCACCCGGAAGAGCGGCGGCCGAGATCGCCTCGACGCTGCCGTCGGTCTCGAGCGCCACCTCGGCGATGGCGGCCACCATCTCCTGGAACTCGGGATTGCGGGCGACGAAGTCGGTCTCGCTGTTGACCTCGACGATGACGCCCTTGTCCTGGCCGACGGCGACGCCGATGAGGCCCTCCGCGGTCGCCCGGCCGGCCTTCTTGGCCGCCTTGGCGAGACCCTTCTTGCGCAGCCAGTCGACCGCGACCTCGATGTCACCCGAGGTCTCCGTCAGCGCATTCTTGCAGTCCATCATGCCGGCGCCGGTCTTCTCGCGAAGCTCCTTCACCATGCCCGCGGTGATCGTGGCCATCTTCTTCGTTCCGATACGTGCGAGTGAAAGGGAAGCGGCGTCCCTACGCCGCGACCCCTGCGAGCAGTGTGCGCGCGGCGGCGACCCAGCCGTCGCGCTCGATGCGTCCCTTCAGCTTCAGGTCGGCATCGACCTTGGCGACGTCGTCCGGCTGCATGGCGGCGACCTGCCAGTAGTGCCAGATGCCGGCCTCGTTCAGCTTCTGCTCGAGCGTCGGGCCGACGCCGCCGAGCTTGGTCAGATCGTCCGGCGCGCCGCGCGGCGCCGCCAGCAGCTCGAAGGCCTGGTCCGGGACGTTGTCGTCCGGGTCCTCGGCGACCACCAGGGTCTCCTCGACGATCGGCGCCTCGGCGGCGCCGAGGTCGTAGCCGGAATCGCCCTGGGCGCGGCCGATGCCGTCGATCGCGGCGCGGGCGACGAGGTCGCAGTAGAGCGTGATCGCGCGGCCGGCATCGTCATTGCCGGGGATCGGGTAGGTGATGCCGTCTGGATCGCAATTGGTGTCGAGGATCGCCGCGACCGGGATCTTGAGCCGCTGCGCCTCCTTGATGGCGATCGCCTCCTTGTTCGTGTCGATGACGAACAAGAGGTTCGGCAGGCCGCCCATGTCCTTGATGCCGCCGAGCGCGCGGTCGAGCTTCTCCTTCTCGCGCGACAGCGTCAGGCGCTCCTTCTTGGTGAAGCCCTGCGCCTCGCCCTCGAGCATCTCCTCGAGCTTGCGCAGCCGCTGGATCGATTGCGAGATCGTCTTCCAGTTGGTCAGCATGCCGCCGAGCCAGCGGGAGTTGATGTAGTACTGCGCCGAGCGCCGCGCGGCGTCGGCGATCGCCTCGGTCGCTTGGCGCTTGGTGCCGACGAACAGCACGCGGCCGCCCTCGGCGACCGTGTCGCTGACCGCCTGCAGGGCGCGGTGCATCATCGGCACCGTCTGCGCGAGGTCGATGATGTGGATGTTGTTGCGGGTGCCGAAGATGAACGGCGTCATCTTCGGGTTCCAGCGGTGCGCTTGATGGCCGAAATGGACGCCGGCCTCGAGCAGCTGGCGCATGGAGTAATCGGGCAGAGACATGGGACTGGGGAGCTCCGGTTAGACCTCCGCGGACGCCACTGTGCCTCGATGAAGCTCGGGGCACAGCACCGGTGCAGCCGAAATCGGCCGCGATGGTCCGCGTGTGAGATGGGGCGCATATAGAAGGAAAGGCGCCCGAGGGCAAGCTCCCGGGCGCCTTTGGGACGATCGGCCGGAGCGGCCGTTCCGGCGGATCAGCCGCCCTGCCGGACCCTCGGCGGCGCGGCCTTCGGCTGCGCCTTGGTGCGCGTCCAGACCTCCTGCTTGCAGAAGCCCATGCCGCAGCCCTTGACGAGCAGGATGTTCTCGCCCTGCAGGGCCATCTCGGCCTCGTAGCTCTGGCTGTCCTGCGGATTGAAGGCGCGACCCTTCCAAACCGCGCCGGCGGGCGCCATGTTGACGAGCACGTTGACGCGCTCGACCTTCAACGGCTTGCCGGGAATGTTGACGGTGTTCAACGTCCAGCCGCAGAGCGCCTGCCCGCAATTGGTGACCTGGATCACGGCGCGCTTGTCCTGGACCAGCCAATTGCCTTTCGGATCGGCCGCCGACGCCGTCGACGCGAATGCCGTCAACGCGACCGCTGCGACCGCCGCTTTCAGAATAAAGGTCACGCCAAAACTCCTTCACCTGCAATGATGGCCGACGGCCCGGCGGCACACGGAGCCGTCGCGAGCGCCGCCGGCGGCGCCTGTGACTACTCTCTGACAGAAGCCGGCAGCGGCCTCAAGCCGGGGTGCGTGTTCGCCGCGCGCCTGTTGCCCGGCTGCAAGAGTGCCGGTCCGCTCAGGCGGCGAGCACCTCGACGACGCCGGGAATCGCCCGGATCGCCCCCGCCACCTGAGGCGAGACGCGGTACTTGCCGGGCAGCCGAATCTCGACCTCGGTCGCCGCGTCGACCCGGAAGACGATATTCACTTCCCCGTCACCGCGATCCAGCCGGCGGACGAGCGCATCGATCTGGTCGGGCCCGTGCAGCACGACGGTGACGCTCTTCTGCAGCCGCGCCGCCGCCTCCTCGAGCGATTCCACCGACTCGATGCGGATGCGGATCTCGTCGCCCTCGAGCGCCGCCTGTACCGAGACGACGACGGCCGAGCCGGTCTCCAAGAGGTCGCGGTGGCGGGCGAGGCCCTCCGAGAAGATCACCGCCTCGTAGTGGCCGGTCTGATCGGAGAGGACGACGATGCCGATCTTATTGCCGCTCTTGGTGCGCCGCTCGCTGCGCTCGAGCACGGTGGCGGCGAGGCGGCCGGCGGTGGCGCCCGCGCGAACCGCCTCGGAGAACTCCTGCCACTGCTTCAGGCGCATGCGGTCGAGGAGCTGCGCGTAGTCGTCGAGCGGGTGGCCGCTGAGGAAGAAGCCGATCGCCTCGTATTCCCGTTTCAGCCGCTCGCGGAGCGACCAGGGCTCGGCGAGCCCGCGGATCGGTGCCTCGGCGGCGGCGCCGAACAGCTCCGCCTGGCCGACCGCCTCGCCCTCGCGGGCGCGGCTCGCCCGCGCCACCATGG
>JAEZCD010000014.1 GCA_023430145.1 Pseudomonadota bacterium | reverse complement strand
GAGCGGGCCCGTGTCGGCGGCCTCGGACTTCAGCAGCGCCGCTGTCTCGGCGCTCGGCGCGACCTGCAGCTCGCGCGCGAGGAGATCGCGGAGCTGGCGGAACTGCCGCGCCGCCAGCGCCCTCTGGCCGTGGGCGAGATGGGCGGCGATGATGCCGCGATGCGCCTCCTCGAGCAGCGGATCGAGCTCCAGCGCCCGGCGGGCGAGCCTGTCGAGCTCCTCGATGCGCCGGTCGCGACGATGGGCGACGAGCAGCCGCTCGAAGGCCCGGAGCGCGGCCTCGTGCAGCTCGGCCCGGCGGTCGCGAAGCCAGATGTCGGCCTCCGGATCACGAATCGTCACGCCCTCGAGCAGCGGCCCACGGTAGAGCGCCACCCCCTCGGCGAGCTCGGCCTCGCCGCCAGCGCCGACCAGCGCTCGGAAGCGAGCGGCATCGATGTCGAGCGCGCCGGGGGCGAGCGAGATCGTCTCGAGGTCGCCGTCGAGCACGTCGACGCCGACCTCCCGGAACGCCTTGCGGATGCTGGCGATGGTCTGCCGCGCGCTCTGGCGGGCCTGCGCCTCGCTGCGGTCGCTCCATAAGAGCGCCATCAGCTCCTCGCGGCGCACGCGGCCGCCCGGCGACAGCGCCAGCACGGCCAGCGCTATCCGAGCCTTCTTGAGATTGAGTCGCACGGGTTCGCCGTGCGGTCCGCGGACATCGAACTGCCCGAGGACGCTGAGAGTGGCGCGCACCAAGCCGGCCTCTGACCTGTCGCCGAGGTTCATCCTAATCGACACTCTAGGAGCTTTCCGCAAACTTGCGAATTGACGCGGAAATCACGCCCGCGCGGACCTGCCGTGACGGCCGGCTCACGCGGCGCCCCGATCCTCCTCGTGCTGAAGCCGAAGGAGGAACGTCATGCATTGCTCAGCCCGACTGCCGGCCACCGAGATGTCCGGCCTCCGCACCCCGACGCTGAAGGGATCGCGGCGCCTCGCACTCTACGCGGCGATCGTCGGCAGCAGCCTCCTGATGCTGCCGCTCGCCGCATTCTCGGACCGGCATGCCGCCGCCGGAGCGGCGGAACGGGCGGCGCGCGCCTGCGCCTCGCTCGACATCGCCGCCGCCGACGCCATCGCCCGCCGCACCCGGCGGGTCGAGACCGCGCGGCAGGATCTCGCCCGCACCGCGACTCTGTGGCTCGCCGAGGCGCGCCGCGAATGCAGCGCCGGCGATCCTGAACGCGCCGAGCTGCTCTACCAGCGGATCATCGCCGTCAACGACTTGCCGGGATGAACCTCGCGTCGCCCGCGGCACGCGGACCGGATCGGCGCCTGCCCGCCCTGGTCCGCGCCGGGGGCCGAACGAGAACGGACGAGCCATGGCCATCGCCGAGATAAGCTTCGCGATCTTCGTTCTGTTCAACACGTTGCGGCTGGTCTCGTACCTGCCGCAGATCGTGCGCGTCGCCCGCGACCCTTACGGCGCCGGCGCGATATCCTACACGTGCTGGGTGATCTGGATCGGAGCCAATGCCAGCACGGCGGCCTACGCCGCCATCAATCTCGACGACCCGTGGCTGTCCGCCGTCAGCTCGTTCAATGCGGCGTGCTGCACCATCGTCGTCGGACTGACTTTCTGGAAGCGCAACCGGTGGTACCGGCTGCAGCGAGATGCGTTGTTCACGGATGGAACATCGGAGGAGACGTCACATGGCTGAGAGCATCGGCGAGAGCATCGACAACCTCCAAGGCGACGAGGAGGCCCTCAAGCAGTTCGAGAAGAAGCGGGTCGGCCGCAGTATCTTCTTCGCCTGCGACTGCGTCGCCTACACGCCCGAGCAGCTCGGGCTGAAGACGCGGTCGCGGCGTCGTGCCGAGGAGGAGGAGCCCGTGGCGATGCCGCCCGGTACCCCGCCGCTGTTCGGCGCCGCGCAGAAGCGGGTTCCCTCCTGGCCGGACGGCATCGTCCGCTTCCGCTTCACCACGCCGACGCTGTCCGCCGAGGCCAAGGCCATGTTCCGCGAGGCTTGCCTCGTGTGGGAGCGAGCGGCCGGCAACAATGGCAGGCGCAAGTTCGTCAGCTTCGTGGAGATCACGAGCGCCAGCGCCGGCAGGCATATACGGGTGCGGGCGGGCGCGCCGAACATCAACCAGGCCTCGACCGGGGCGGTGGCCGACGCCTTCGTCGCCATCGGCTTCCTCAACAAGGGATCCATCGTGCACGAGCTCGGCCACGTGCTCGGCCTCGTGCATGAGCATCAGCGGCACGACCGCGACCAGTTCGTCACGCGCGGCGCTGCCGTGGCCGGCAATCCGAACTTCCGCCTGCATTCGGCAGCCGAGGACAGGATCCGCACGCCCTACGACTTCGGCTCGATCATGCATTACGGCCGCGAGGTCATGCTGAACGGCCAGCGAGTCGTCGCGCTGACGCCAAAGCCGCCGTTCCAGGCGCAGGCGGCCGTCATGGGGCAGCGCAACGCGCCGTCCGCGCACGACATCGCGGCCATCCGCGCAATCTACGCCTGAGCGACGAAGCCGGCGCGTTTCAGCCGCACGATGGCGAGGTCGAGCGCCGAAAGGAAGCTCGACCGGTCGCGCGGCGCGAAGGGCGGCGGCCCGCTCGTCGTTGCCCCGGCGCTACGCAGCGAATCCATGAGATTGCGGGTGGCGAGCGCCATGCCGATGGAGGCCTCCGTGAAGGCACGGCCGTTCGGCGCGATGACGTCGGCGCCGGCCTTCACGCAGCGGCTGGCGAGCGGCACGTCGGCCGTGACGACGACATCGCCCCGCGCGGCCCGCTCGGCGATCCAGTCGTCGGCCGCGTCGGGACCCGCCGCGACGACGACGCGCTCGATCAGCGGCTCGCGCGGCACCGCGATCGGCGTGTTGGCGACGACGTGCACCTTCAGCCCGTGCCGCCCGGCGACGCGATAGACCTCGGCCTTGACCGGGCAGGCATCGGCGTCGACGAAGACGCGGATCTGACGGGGGCCGGTCTGCGGGGTCAGGCCGGCTCCTCCTCGATCGGCGCCGGCAGCGGCCGGCCCTTGACGCGGTAGAGATGCGCATCGGCGGCACCGATCAGCGCCTCGGCGGTGCTGCCGTCCTCCGGCAGGCGGGCAACCCCGATCGAGGTGCCGACCTTGTGGGTTCGGCCGTCGATGACGATCGGCCCCTCGACGGCGTCCACGAGGCGGCTTGCGATCTCCTCGATGGTCTCGTCCGACTCCACATCGAAGACGAGCACCGCGAACTCGTCGCCACCGATCCGCGCCACCACGTCGCCGGCGCTGACGGCGGCCCGCAGCCGCTGCGCGACGACGCGCAGGACGTCGTCGCCGACGAGATGGCCGAAGCCGTCATTGATCTCCTTGAAGCGGTCGAGGTCGATCAGCAGCAGCGCGTGCAGGGTCGGCGCGCGGCCGAGGGCTGCGTGCAGCCGCTCCTCGAACTGCCGTCGGTTGGGCAGTCCGGTCAGCTCGTCGTGCCCGGCCAGGAACTCCGCCACGCGGAGCTCGCTTTCGGCCCGCTCCAGCATATCGCTCTCGTAGCGCTGCTCGCGGACGCGGCGGATGGCGAAGATCAACAGGCCGACACTGAGGAACAGGCCGAGCAGCAGCGCCTCGTCCACCTCGACCTTCTTCTCAGGCGGCTCGACGCCGAAGCCGCTCCGGAAGAGGTCGAACTCGAGCATGACGAGGACGCCGACGAGGAAGGCCGCGCCGAGACAAAACAGCTCGAGCAGGGCGACGCGCGTCGTCCACGCCTTGAGGCTGGCGGTGTTCACTGCAGAGGTTTCCGGCCGGAGTCCAGAGTTACCGCCCTTTAAGCATAGCGCCGACGAGCCCGCCTGGCCATGCCGGCGCCGGGGGCTGGCTTCAGGCAGCGCTGCGTAGCATGCCCCGCGCCTTGGTGGCGAGCTCGTAGGAATGCACGCGTGCCGCGTGGTCGAACATTTGGCAGGCGATGATCAGCTCGTCGGCGCGCGTGTTGGCGACGAACCGCGCGATGCGGTCCGCGACCGTCTCGACGGTGCCGATCGCCGATGCGGCGAGCACACCCTCGAGCATGGCGTTCTCGGCCGGCCCGAGCGTCTGCCGAAAATCGCGCCGCGGTGGCGGCAGCTTCGCGGGTCGGCCGAGGCGGATGTTGATGTAGGCTTGGTGAAGGGACGTCGCGAGGAGCTGGGCTTCCGCTTCCGTATCGGCGGCGAAGACGTTGAAGCCGAGCATCACATAGGGCTCGGCCAGTTGCTCGGAGGGCCGGAAGTGCTGCCGGTAGAGCGCGATCGCCTTCATCATCTGCGCCGGCGCGAAATGCGAAGCGAACGCGAAGGGTAGCCCGAGCGCGGCGGCGAGCTGCGCGCCGGCCAGGCTCGAGCCGAGAATCCAGATCGGCACCGAAAGCCCTTCGCCCGGAACCGCGCGGACCCGCCCGCCGGGCTCGGCGGCGCCGCGGAAATAGGCCATCAGCTCGACGACGTCCTGCGGAAACCTGTCGGCGGAAGTCGGGTCGCGGCGCAGCGCACGCGCGGTGAGCTGGTCGGAGCCCGGCGCGCGGCCGAGGCCGAGGTCGATGCGGCCCGGGAACAGCGATTCGAGCGTGCCGAACTGCTCGGCGATCACGAGCGGCGCATGATTCGGCAGCATGATGCCACCGGCGCCGACGCGGATCGTCGAGGTGCCGGCGGCGACATGGCCGATGACGACCGAGGTGGCGGCGCTGGCGATGCCCGGCATGCCGTGATGCTCGGCGAGCCAGTAGCGGTGGAAGCCGAGCCGCTCGGCGTGCCGGGCGAGATCGAGCGTGTTGCGGAACGAGGCGGCGGCGTCGCCGCCTTCGACGATCGGCGACAGGTCGAGGACCGAGAAGGGGATCATGCGGCTTCAGATAGGCGCGGCGACGCGGATTTGCGAAGGGCGTTCGCCAGTCCGACGGCCGAATCGTCAATCGGTGGCAAAGCGCCGTGCGATCACGTCGCGGTCGAACTCCTCCTCGCTCTCCTCGTCGCTCCAGGTGGCGACGAACCCGCCGTCCTCGAGCCCCGCCACCGAGCCGTCCCAGGGAAAGATCGGGGGCCGGCTGTTGACAGGGAAGCTCGGCCCGAGACTGGTGCCGTCGGCCGCGTAGCGGCGCGCCTGGACGACGTCTCCCTCCTGCGTCGAGGCCGTCCACATGAGAAGGAAGCTGCCGTCCTGCGGGCCCGCGCTGGCGATGGCATCGAAGTAGCTGGCGCTCGCGGCTTGGAAGCGCGCCCCGATCGGCTGGCCGGCAGCGTCGAAGCACTGGCCGACGAGATAGTCGCCGTGCTGCACGGCCCATCCGACCGCGAACCCGCCGCCGGTCAGAGCGGAAACCGTCGGCATCGGCCCTCCCTCGCCGGTATCCGGGTCCACCGGGAACTCGCCGCCGATGGGCACTCCGGCCGGCCCGTAGAGCTGGCCATAGACCCCCAGCCGCTGACGCCCGCCTGCCTTCGAGAGGCCCAGACGACAACGAAGCGACCATCCTCGAGGACGGCGACCGAGGAGCTCGTCTGATAGTTGCGCTTGTGGGTATTGACGCCGAACTCGTCCCCGACCGGCTCCCCGTTCCGGGCGAACCGCTGACCGAAGATGCCGAAGCGGTCGCCATCGTCCTGGCCCTCCGACGACCAGGTGACGACGAAGCCGCCGCCCCGGAGCGCAGCTATCGCCGGGCCGAGCTGGGCCTTCGGCCGATGCGTGTTGATCCGGAACTCCCCGCCGAGGGGCTTTCCCGCCGCCGAGTAGCGCTGGCCGAAGACGCCGTCCGGCAGGCCGTGCAGGCCGGAGGCCCAGGCGACCACGAAGCCGCCCTTCTTCAGTCCGGCGACGACCGGGGTCGTCTGGTTTCCCTTTCGAAACGTATTGACGCGGAACTCCTCGCCCAGGCGGCGGTTGGCGGCGTCGAAGCGCTGGCCGAATATGTCGCCGTTGCTCTCCCAGCCCTTGCCGGACTTCCAAACGACGACGTAGCCGCCGTCCGCAAGGCCCGACACCGACGGGAGGCGTTGGCTGTTTTGCGGCGTCGGGTCGACGACGAATTGCCGCTTGAGCGGTGCGGCATGCGCCGGCGCCGCGAGGCCTTGCAGAATCAAGAGCGCGATGCCGGTCGCCGCCAGCGATGTCCTCGTCTGGTCCCCAGTCATCACCATTCCTCCCGGAATTGGGACGATCCGCTCGACTGCTCCCGACGAGAAGTGCTCATCCGGAGCAACTCGCTTTTGGGGCAGACCATCACAGGCCGAGAGGAGTCTCTTTGACCGGCGTCAACATCCGCGCGCGAAAGTTGCCCGCCTCGGCGCCCGGCAGGGAACCGGAACCACCCGCTGACCGGCGCCGTTGACCTCCCATGCGCATGACAACCCCAATTGCCGCCGCCGTGCTCCTCGCCCTCCAGCCGGCCGCGGCACAGCCCGCGGCGCCGGATTCGAGAACGACCATTCCAGAGAAGATCGCGCCGCAGCCGGGCGGCGACGATCTCAGCGAAAAGCTCGACCGCAGCGGCGGCATCATCCCGCCGCCCGCCGATCCCGGGCCCGGCTTCGAGGTCGCGGCCCCCGAGCCCGCGCCCGCCCAGGCGGGGAAACGGC
>JAEZCD010000358.1 GCA_023430145.1 Pseudomonadota bacterium | reverse complement strand
CTGTATGGCGACCGGCGGCACCGAGATCTACACGGCGGTTTCGCGTCAGGCCTGGATCAATCTCGACAAGGGCACGCACACCTTGCGGGTTCTCGCGTCCCGGCAGGGCGTCGACTCCGCCCGGCTGGACGACACCTCGATCGTCATCAAGGACTAAGCGTCGCGGCCCGCCAGGCGCGTCCCGCGTCCCGAACCGGCAGCCCGCGGGCGCCGGCGCCTTCACCGTAAGCGAGCACCGCACGGCGCTCGCAGCCCATCACCCTGCGCCGGCGGCGAGCCCGCGACGGCGCCCGAACCTCGATTCTGGAGAGATACGATGAAGATCACCACCGTCACCCTCGCCACGGCCCTTGCTCTCGCCGGGAGCGGGAATGCGGCCCACGCGGACATCCTCGCCGCCAAGGCGCGGACCGATTACTTCGAGGTCCCCGACGGGATCGCGCCGGTGCCGCTCGACAACAAGGGCAACGCATCCCTGCAGTTCACGACGACGAAGAAAGGGATCGTCGTCATCACCTACAACGCGGAATGTTCGGCGACAGGCCCAGCCGAAACCTGGGTCGGGCTCGAGATTCGCGTCAACGGCAAGATCATCAACCCGAAGGCGGATATGGAGGACTTCGCGTTCTGCTCGGCGACCAACGCGACCGACTCGATCTACACCGCGGTCACGCGCCAGGGATTCGTCAAGCTCGGCCCCGGCGAGCACACCGTGCAGGTGGTGGTGTCGAAGCAGGGCGTCAATGACGCATATATCGACGACGGCTCGATCGTCGTCGAGAACTGACGAGCGCCGGCTGCGCTTCAGCGGGAGACTATCGACGCCCCGGCATCGGCCGGGGCGTTTTGCGTTTTCGTGCATGCTGCGATCGCGGCGTTGCGGGCCCGCTGAACGGAAAGCCGGGCATCTGCAAGTAGCCCGCGATCGGGCTGCTCGGCTGCGCCAAGGAAGCCACGGCCCGGCGAGCGGCCGCGGCGCCGACGCAAGTGTGGCGAATGTCGCGCCAATTGGCGACAGACGTAAGAGAATCTAATCATATACTTCTGCAAGCAGCCTCGCTGATCGGAATTTTCGAACCTATGCTCCTATCTTCGTCCGGTTCTACAGATTTATTCCCAGATCCGCCGCGTGACGCTATCGAGGATGCAACATTGCTACGTGTCGACAACAGTAGAGAAACATATTTCCGGTTGCGATCTGAATATTCGTTCTGTAATCAAGCGATCGAACCGAGTGCGCGGAGCAATCAATTCCGGCACTTCCCACCATGCGATCAGAGATCATGGAGAACGCGATGCGCTCGCTCGCCAAGACTATCGCCGCAGCCTCGTTCATCGTTGCGTGCCTCGGCGCCTCGGCCGCCTCTGCGGATGTGCTGCTTTCCAAGAGCACGACGGGCGTCTTCAACCTCAGCCCTGGGCCGGCCGTGTCCGTGCCGCTCGACAAGAAGGGCAACACGGTTCTGAACTTCGAGACGACCAAGAAAGGCGTCGTCGTCATCATCTACAATGCCGAATGCGCTGCCCAGGGTGACGATGGCGACTGGGTGGGCCTCCAGATCCTGGTGGATGGCAAGCCGACCAATCCGAAGGTGTCGACGAGCGATTTCGCATTCTGCTCCGCGGCAGGAGGAGCCACCAACATCTATTCTGCGGTGTCCCGCGTAGCCTACGTCACGCTCAAGCCGGGTCCGCATAGCGTGGAGGTGATTGCCGCCCTGCATAGCGGCGCAGATGCCGGCCGGGTGGACGATAGCTCGATCGTCATCTTCGACTGACACGCCTCGATCGGTTCGCGAGGCTCACGTCTCGAAGCGCCCCGGCTCCGCCGGGGCGTTTTCTGTTTGCGCCGTCGTGTCACGGCGCTGGCGGCGCCCGTGCTGCCAAGCTAGTGTTGCGATGGTGATCGCCGACGCCGCGTACTGAGTAGTCACCACTCACCCTGGCTCCCCCGAAAAGCTTATGGAGAACGCGATGCGCATGTGCACCACCGCTATGGCCGCAGCGACCCTTGCGCTCGGCGTCGTAGCAAGCTCGCCAGTGTCCGCCGAGATTCTACTCACCAAGGCGAGGACCAATGCCTACAACGTGCCGAATGACGCTGTTCCAGCCCCGCTGGACAACGCGGGAACGAATTTTCTGACGTTCAATGCGACCAAGAAAGGCATCGTCGTCATCACCTACAATGCCGAATGCGCCGCCACGGGCACGGCCGGCGACTTTGTCGGACTGCAAATTCGCGTCGACGGCAAGCCGACCAATCCGAAGACGGTGGCGGGCGAATTCGCGTTCTGCACGGCATCGGGCGTCACCGAGATATTCACAGCGGTCTCGCGGCAGGCCTTCATCAATGTCAAGGAGGGGTCCCATATCGTCGAGGTGATCATATCTCGCTTCGGCGCCGCCTCCGGCAGAATCGACGACAGCTCGATCGTCATCTTCGACTGACGGCGCCGACGGCACGTTTGTCCGCTCTCGTCTGGAAGCGCCACGGCCTCGCCGGGGCGCTTTCGTTTCGTGGGCCGGCATCCCCGCGATGGCGGCGCCCTGCCGTCAAGCTAGGGTTGCGAGGCTGATCGCCGACGCCGCGTACCGAGTAGTCACCACTCACCCTGGCTCCCCCGAAAAGCTCATGGAGAACGCGATGCGCATGCGCACCACCGCTATGGCCGCAGCGTCGCTTGCGCTCGGCGTCGCAGCAAGCTTACCAGTGTCCGCGGAAATTCTGCTCGCCAAGGCAAGGACCAGTTCCTACGACGTACCGGGTGACCCTACTCCTGCCCCGCTGGACGAGGCGGGAAGGACATTTCTGACGTTTAATACGAGCAAGAAAGGCGTCGTCGTCATCACCTACAATGCCGAATGCGCCGCCGTCGGCCCTGTCGGCTTCTTCGTCGGACTGCAAATTCTCGTCGATGGCAAGCCGACTAATCCGAAGGCGCCGGGGGACGAATTCGCGTTCTGCACGGCATCGGGCGACACCGAGATATTCACAGCGGTCTCGCGGCAGGCCTTCATCAATGTCAAGGAGGGTTCCCATATCGTCGAGGTGCTCATCTTTCGCTTCGGCGTCGAGTCCGGCAGAATCGACGACAGCTCGATCGTCATCTTCGACTGACGGCGCCGACGGCACGTTCGTCCGCTCTCGTCTGGAAGCGCCACGGCCTCGCCGGGGCGCTTTCGTTTCGTGGGCCGGCATCCCCGCGATGGCGGCGCCCTGCCGCCAAGCTAGGGTTGCGAGGCTGATCGCCGACGCCGCGTATCGAGTAGTCACCACTCACCCTGGCTCCCCCGAAAAGCTCATGGAGAACGCGATGCGCATGTGCACCACCGCTATGGCCGCAGCGTCGCTTGCGCTCGGCGTCGTAGCAAGCTCACCGACTTACGCCGAGATTCTGCTCGCCAAGTCGAGGGTCGCTGCCTACGACGTACCGACTGGCCTTATCCCTGCCCCGCTCGACGACGCGGGAAGGACATTTCTGACCTTCAATACGAGCAAGAAAGGCGTCATCGTCATCACGTTCAATGCGGAATGCGCCGCCACTGGTCCTGTCAGCGGCCATATCGGACTGCAAATTCTCGTCGACAGCAAGCCGACCAATCCGAAGGCGTCGTTGGACGAACTCGCGTTCTGCACGGCATCGTCGGGCGACACCGAGATATTCACGGCGGCCTCGCGGCAGTCCTTCGTCAAGGTCGACGAGGGTCCCCATATCGTCGAGGTGCTCATCTCGCGCGTAGGGGCGGAGTCCGGCAGAATCGACGACAGCTCGATCGTCATCTTCGACTGACCGTCCGTACCCCCTCCGACAAAGCCGCAACGTGCAGCGCCCGGCTTGTCGGGCGCTTTCGCTTCGGCATCGCAGATCGCTGGCGGCGACCCGTCGGCCAAGCTAGTCTACGCCGATGGCGATTGCCGACCCCATCCGCTCCACCGCCGCGCAGGCCGCCCAGCGTCCCGCGCCGCTCGCGGTGACGCTCACCGACATCGAAGCGGCGCGGCGGCTGATCGCCGGCACGGTGATGCGCACGCCCATGCTGCCCGCGCCGCCGCTGTCGCGCCTCGTCGGCGCTGAGATCTTCGTCAAGTACGAGAACATGCACGTCACCAACAGCTTCAAGGAACGCGGCGCGTTCGTGAAGCTGTCGAGCCTCACGCGCGAGGAGCGGGCGCGCGGCGTCATCGCCATGTCGGCCGGCAACCACGCCCAGGCGGTCGCCTATCTGGCCGCCAGGCTCGGTATCCCGGCGACGATCGTCATGCCGGTGCCGACGCCGTTCGTGAAGGTCGAGTCGACGCGGGCCTACGGCGCCCGGGTCGTGCTCGAGGGCGAGACGCTCGCCGATTCGCAGACGCGCGTCGAGGCGATGATCGCCGCCGAGGGGCTGACGCTTGTCCACCCCTATGACGATCCGGCGGTGATCGCCGGGCAAGGCACCATCGCGCTCGAGATGCTCGAGGAGGCCCCCGATCTCGACACGCTTGTAGTGCCGATCGGCGGCGGCGGCCTAGTCTCCGGCATCGCCGTCGCCACCAAGGCGCTGCGGCCGGACATCGAGATCGTCGGCGTCGAGGCCGAGCTCTATCCCTCGGTCTGGAACGCGCTCAACGGCGGCACGCGGCCGAGCGGCGGCTCGACGCTCGCCGAGGGCATCGCGGTCAAGAATGTCGGCCGGCTCACCCTGCCGATCATCCGCGAGCTCGTCTCCGACGTCGTGCTCGTCAGCGAGGCGCACCTGGAGCAGGCCGTCTACGCGTATCTCGCGACCGTCAAGACGATGGCGGAGGGCGCCGGTGCCGCCGGCCTCGCCGCCGTGCTCGCCGACCCGGAGCGCTTCCGCGGCAGGCGCGTCGGGCTCGTCCTCTGCGGCGGCAACATCGATCCGCGCATCCTCGCCTCGATCACGGTGCGCGAGCTCGAGCGCGGCGCCCGCATCGTCGCCTTCCGCTTCACGATCAACGACCGCCCGGGCGTGCTCGGGCGAATCGCCACGCGCCTCGGCGAGCTCGGCGCCAACATTCTCGAGGTCTCGCACCGGCGGCTGTTCCTCGACGTGCCGGCGAAGGGCGCCACGCTCGACGTCACGGTCGAGACCCGCGACCGTGCGCATGCCGACGAGATCCTGACCCGGCTCGAGGCCGAGGGCCTGCCCTGCCGGAAGATCGAGGTCGGCGCCGGGCAGTTCGCCGGCCACTGACGGCGGCCCTTGCAGGGCCGGCCCGCCGGGGCCAAATGCGGCGCGTGCGAGGAGGATTGCCATGGCGAGGGCCCCGGTCATCGATGTGAGGAGCACCCGCGACACGTTCGATCCCGTGGTCGCGCCCTACCGGTTCGACGGCGTCCGCCTGCGGCGCTGCACCGCTTTCCTGATCGACTTCACGATCGTGCTGGCGCTGACGGTCGTCCTCAGCATCGTGTTCCTCGTGTTCACGCTCGGGCTCGCCTGGTTCGTGCTCGGCGCCATCTTCCCGGTGATCGCCGTGCTCTACTGCGCGGCGGGCATCAGCGGCCGCAACAGCGCCACGCTCGGCATGCGGGCGGCCGGCATCGAGATGCGCATGTGGTACGGCGACGCGGTGCCGTTCATCGTCGCCGTCGCGCACGTCGTCGGCTTCTATGTCAGCGTGACGGTGCTGACGCCGCTCGTGCTGCTCGTCACCTTCTTCGATCCACGCAAGCGCCTCCTGCACGACATCGTGCTCGGCACCCTCGTCGTGAACGATGTGCGTCAGGCCGCGGCGCTGCGCCGCTGAATGGGCCTGTGCGGGGGCGCCGGCGGTGCTAGTCTTCGTCGTCGGGGACTCGCTCCGGGTCACCCGCTGGCGCCCTGATCCGTGACCGAGCAACCGCGAAGCACGCCGCAGTTCTACCTCACCGCCCCCTCGCCGTGCCCCTATCTCAAGGGCCGGCGCGAGCGGAAGGTGTTCACGCACCTCGTCGGCGAACGGGCGCCGACGCTGAACGACATCCTCACCCATGGCGGCTTCCGCCGCAGCCAGACCATCGCCTACCGGCCCGCCTGCGAGAACTGCCGCTCCTGCGTCTCGGTCCGCGTCCTCGTCGAGGAGTTCACGCCCTCGCGCAGCTTCCGCCGCGTCATGCGCCAGAACGCCGACCTCGTCGGCGAGGTGCGGCCGGCGCTGCCGACCTCGGACCAGTACAGCCTGTTCCGCGCCTACGTGGACACCCGGCACGGCGACGGCGGCATGGCCGACATGTCGGTGCTCGACTACGCCATGATGGTCGAGGACACGCATGTGCGGACCAAGATCACCGAGTACCGCCGCCGCGGTCCCGACACCGGGGTCAATGGCCGCGGCCAGGGGCCTCTCGTCGCCGCCTGCCTCACCGACCTGCTCGTCGACGGCATCTCGCTGGTCTACAGCTTCTACGATCCGGACATGGCGGCGCGCAGCCTCGGCACGTTCCTGATCCTCGACCACATCGAGAGAGCCAAGCGCCTCGGGCTGCCCTACCTCTATCTCGGCTACTGGGTGCAGGGCTCGCCGAAGATGGACTACAAGCGCCGGTTCGGGCCGCTCGAGATGCTGGACGCGACCGGATGGGTACGGGCCTGAGGCGTTCGGGCAACGCCCCGATCATGGTTCTGCCCCAAAACCCTGCTCGTGTCCCAGGTGGACCGGGGTGTAGCCACGCTTCACGATCGAGCGAGACGCGCAGAGGATTTGCCTGCCGTTGGTTGTTTGTTGACGATGGGCATGGTGAGAATGCCCTTCGGGTGAGCCCGCTGCGGGAGCGGGAACGGGGTCGAGCCAGTGACGTCCAAGCCTATTGCCTTCAGCCGTCGTGCCCTGCTCAGCTTCGGGGCCGGCGCAGCCCTAGCCGGCATCGGCGGCCGCGCCTTCGCCAACCAGGCCGAGTGGCGCGACGGCTTCGATTCGGCCGCGCGCGTCGCCCGCAAGTCGACGTCGACCACCCCGGTCCTGTCCGCAGACACCGTGCAGGCGACGGAGGCGGCGCTCGCCCAGTACAACGACATCGTCGCCCGCGGCGGCTGGTCCGCGGTGCCGACCAACCAGCGGCTGAAGCTCGGCCTGCGCTCGCCCAACGTGGCTGCGCTGCGCGCGCGCCTCGTCGCCTCGGGCGACCTGCGGGCCGTCGCCGGCGTTCCCGACGCATTCGATTCCTATGTCGAGGGCGCCGTGCGCCGCTTCCAGGCGCGGCACGGGCTGCTGCCGGTCGGCGTCGTCGGCCCCGATACGATGAAGGCGCTCAACGTCTCCGCCGAAGATCGGCTGCGCCAGCTCGAGACGAACATCGTCCGGCTGCGCTCCATGTCCGGCAATCTCGGGCCGCGCTTCGTCACCGTGAACATCCCGGCGGCGGAGATCGAGGCCGTCGACGGCGGCATCGTCGCCGGCCGCTTCACCGGCGTCGTCGGCAAGGTCGACCGGCCGTCGCCGACGCTGGCCGTGAAGATCCAGGAGGTGAACTTCAACCCGTTCTGGACGGTGCCGGCCTCGATCGTCCGCAAGGACCTCATCCCGAAGATGCAGTCCGAGCCCGACTACCTGACCAAGAACAAGATCCGCATCTACGACCAGCGCGGCAACATGCTGGTGCCCGAGCAGGTCAACTGGCACTCCGACGAAGCTACCAACTACATGTTCCGGCAGGACCCCGGCGAGATCAACTCGATGGGGACGATCCGCATCAACATGCCCAACAAGGACGGCGTCTACATGCACGACACGCCGTCGAAGGGGCTCTTCGGCGAGAACGCCCGCTTCCATTCCTCGGGCTGCGTGCGCATCCAGAACGTCCGCGAGCTCGTCACCTGGCTTCTGCGCGACAGCGGCGACTGGAGCCGGCAGAACATCGATGCCGCGATCAAGTCGGGCGAGCGGATCGACGCCAAGCTGAAGCAGGCGATCCCGGTCTATTGGGTGTACATCACCGGCTGGGGCGGCGTGGACGGCTTGGTGCAGTTCCGCGACGACATCTACAACCGCGACGGCATCGGCACGCTCGCGTTGCGCTGAGGAGCGTTTCTCGGCGCCTCGGACGGCGCCTCGCCGTCCCGAGAGGCGAGGCGGGAACGTTCGGTCCCCTCCCCTGTGCGTCGCAGCGCCACCGGCTTGCGGCCGCGGACTCTTCGCCGGCAGGGCTCGGGACGAACAGAAAAAGGGCTCTCGCTCACATGCGAGAGCCCTTTTTTTTGAGCCACGGACCGCGCGAGCGGCGATGCGACCCGTCTGCCCGGGAGCGGCCGGGGCCGCGAAGAGCCTAGGCCGCGGCGGCCTCGGCGGCGCGCTCGCGGTCGGCGGCGCCCTTGGCCTCCGGATCACGGTCGACCAGCTCGATGACCGCGATCGGCGCCGCATCGCCGTGCCGGAAGCCGGCCTTGATGATCCGGCAATAGCCGCCCGGCCGGTCCGCATAGCGGGGACCGAGCGTCTCGAACAGCTTGCGCACGGTCGGCAGGTCACGCAGCTCGGCGACCGCCTGGCGGCGGGCGTGCAGGTCGCCGCGCTTGCCGAGCGTGATCAGCTTCTCCACCACCGGCCGCAGATCCTTGGCCTTCGGCAGCGTCGTGATGATCTGCTCGTGCTGGATCAGCGAGGCGGCGAGGTTGGCGAACAGCGCCCGGCGATGACCCTGCGTCCGGTTGAACCGGCGGCCGCGCTTGCCGTGCATCATGGATGTCTACTCCCGAGTTTGGCGCGCGACGCGCATGCCGGAGAGGCCGACGGCGCCCGGGCGCCGCGGCCGATCAAAAGTGCTCTTCGAACCGCTTGGCGAGATCGTCGATATTGTCCGGCGGCCAGCCCGGCACATCCATGCCGAGATGCAGGCCCATGCCGGCCAGCACTTCCTTGATCTCGTTCAGCGACTTGCGGCCGAAGTTCGGGGTGCGGAGCATCTCCGCCTCCGACTTCTGCACGAGGTCGCCGATATAGACGATGTTGTCGTTCTTCAGGCAGTTCGCCGAGCGGACCGACAGCTCGAGCTCGTCCACCTTCTTGAGGAAGGCCGGGTTGAAGGCGAGCTCCGGGATCGCCGGCAGCTCGGTCTCCTTGCGCGGCTCCTCGAAGTTGAGGAACACCTCGAGCTGGTCCTGCAGGATGCGCGCGGCATAGGCCAGCGCGTCCTCCGGCGAGACCGCGCCGTTGGTCTCCAGCGACAGCGTCAGCTTGTCGTAGTCGAGGATCTGCCCCTCGCGGGTGTTCTCGACCTTGTAGGAGACCTTCTTCACCGGCGAATAGAGGCTGTCGACCGGGATGAGGCCGATCGGCGCATCGTCGGGGCGGTTGCGGTCGGCCGGCACATAGCCCTTGCCGACGTCGACCGTGAACTCCATGCGGATCTCGGCGCCCTCGTCGAGGGTGCAGAGGACGAGACCGGGGTTCAGGATCTGCACGTCGCCGACCGTCTGGATGTCGCCGGCGGTGACCTGGCCGGGCCCCTGCTTGCGCAGGGTCATGCGCTTGGGGCCGTCCGCATGCATGCGGATGGCGATATCCTTGACGTTGAGGATGATGTCGGTGACGTCCTCGCGCACGCCGGCGATCGAGGAGAACTCGTGCAGCACGCCGTCGATGTGCACGGAGGTGACGGCGGCGCCCTGCAGCGAGGAGAGCAGGATGCGGCGGAGCGAGTTGCCGAGCGTCAGGCCGAAGCCCCGCTCGAGCGGCTCGGCGACGACGGTGGCGACGCGCTTCGCATCGCTCCCGGGCGTTACCTCGAGCTTGTTCGGTTTGATGAGATCTTGCCAGTTCTTAGAGATCACGGCTGCACCTTGGGGCGGGCACGTCGCCTGCAAACGACCGGCCGGATGCCGGTTCGACGGAAATGACGATCACACGCGCCGGCGCTTGCGCGGCCGGCAGCCATTGTGCGGAATCGGGGTGACGTCGCGGATCGACGTAATCGTGAAGCCGGCCGCCTGCAACGCCCGCAGGGCAGACTCGCGTCCGGAGCCGGGCCCGCGGACCTCGACCTCGAGCGTCCGCATGCCGTGCTCGGCCGCCTTCTTGGCGGCCTCCTCGGAGGCGACCTGGGCGGCGTAAGGCGTCGACTTGCGCGAGCCCTTGAAGCCGAGCGAGCCGGCCGACGACCAGGCGACGGTATTGCCCTGCGCGTCGGTAATAGTGATCATCGTGTTGTTGAAGCTCGCGTTCACATGCGCGACGCCGGACACGATGTTCTTGCGTTCGCGACGGCGGACGCGGGTAGTTTCCTTGGCCATTGAATAGGTTCCTCGAGGTCCTTCGAACGCGCCCGTAACGCCAGGCGCTGGGGACGAAAAAATCCCTCCGGCGGACCGGAGGGCGGTCGGGCTAGCGGCCCGTCACTTCTTCTTGCCGGCGATCGGCTTCGCCTTGCCCTTGCGGGTCCGGGCGTTGGTATGCGTGCGCTGGCCGCGAACCGGCAGGCCGCGGCGGTGCCGCAGTCCGCGATAGGCGCCGAGATCCATCAGCCGCTTGATGTTCATAGCGACATCGCGTCGCAGATCGCCCTCGACCAAATAGTCGCGGTCGATCACTTCGCGGATCTGGATGACCTCGGAATCGGTCAGCTGGTTCACACGGCGCTCGTCCGGGATGCTGACCTTGGCGCAAATCTCCTTCGCCTTGGTCTGGCCGATGCCGTGGATGTACTGCAGCGCGATGACGACGCGCTTGTTCGTCGGAATGTTGACGCCGGCGATACGCGCCACGTGTCCGTCTCCTTAGGCTGCGGCCCTCTCGGGCCTGCTCGTCGGGTGCTCCGACCTGCGATCAGACCCCGGCATAGCAAAGCGATGCCGGATCTCGTTCTCGAGCTCCCGGACACCGCATTCAGCTGATCGGCTGTCGAGTGCCGGGTTCTAGAGGAAATTACCCCGTCTAGTCAACCTTTTCCGCCAGCCGCGCGGCCGGCTCGGCAAGTGCGCGGCCGATCTGTTCCTCGACCTCCTCGACCGAGCGCATGCCGTCAACGGTCACCAGCTTGCCGTGGCCGCGGAAGTGCTCGACCAGCGGCTCGGTCTGCCGCCGGTAGGCGCCGATCCGCGTCCGCAGCGTCTCGGCATTGTCGTCCTTGCGCGGCGTGCCGCCGCCGGCGAGCGTGTCGGCGACGCGCTTCTCCACCCGGCGCAGCAGCGCCTCCTCGTCGACCTTGAACTCGAGCACGGCGTCAAGCTCGAGGCCACGCTCCGCCAGCAGCCGCTCGAGCGCCTCGGCCTGGCCGACCGTGCGCGGAAAGCCGTCGAGGATGAAGCCGCGCGCGGCATCGTCCCGGTCGATTCGCTCGGCGACGATGGCGACCACCACCGCGTCCGGCACGAGCTCGCCGCGATCCATGATCGCCTTCGCCTCGCGGCCGACCGGCGTGCCGGCGGCGACCGCCTCGCGCAGCATGTCGCCCGTCGACAGCTGAACGATCCCGTGCCGCTCGACGAGCCGCTGCGCCTGCGTTCCCTTGCCCGCCCCGGGCGGGCCGAGCAGCACCAGCCTCATCGCGTCTTGCCCTTCAGCTTCGACTTCTTGATGAGGCCCTCGTACTGCGCCGCATAGAGATGTCCCTGAACCTGGGACACCGTGTCCATGGTGACGCTGACGACGATCAGCAGCGAGGTGCCGCCGAAATAGAAGGGCACCGAGAAGTAGGAGATCAGCAGCTCCGGCAGGAGGCAGACGAGCGCCAGATAGAGCGCGCCGATGGCGGTGATGCGGGTCAGCACGTAGTCGATGTACTCGGCCGTGCGCTCACCGGGACGGATGCCGGGGATGTAGCCGCCATACTTCTTGAGGTTGTCGGCGGTCTCCTGCGGATTGAACACGATCGCCGTGTAGAAGAAGGCGAAGAAGACGATCATGCCGATATAGAGGATCATGTAGAGCGGCCGGCCATGGCCGAGCCAGGCCGTGATCGTCTGCAGCCATTCCGGCCCCGAGCCGGCGGAGAAGTTGGCGACCGTCGTCGGCAGCAGCAGCAGCGAGGAGGCGAAGATCGGCGGGATCACGCCCGATGTGTTCAGCTTCAGCGGCAGGTGGGAGGATTCGCCGCCGGTCATCCGCGTCGCCGAGACCTGGCGCTTGGGATACTGCACGAGGAGCCGGCGCTGCGCCCGCTCCATGAAGACGATGAAGGCGATCACGAACACGGCCATCACGAGGATGCCGAGGATGATGCCGGTCGACAATGCGCCCTGACGGCCGAGCTCGAGCGTGCCGGCGAGGGCCGCGGGCAGCTCGGCGACGATGCCGGCGAAGATGATCAGCGAGATGCCGTTGCCGATGCCGCGCGAGGTGATCTGCTCGCCGAGCCACATCAGGAACATGGTGCCGCCGGTCAGCGTCAGCACCGTCGACAGGCGGAAGAACCCGCCCGGATCGAGAACGACGCCCGGCTGCCCCTCGAGCCCGACCGCGATGCCGTAGGCCTGCACGGCCGCCAGCAGCACGGTGCCGTAGCGGGTGTACTGGTTGATGACCTTGCGGCCCTGCTCGCCTTCCTTCTTCAGCTGCTCGAGATGCGGCGAGACGCTGGTCATCAGCTGCATGATGATCGAGGCCGAGATGTACGGCATGATGTTCAGGGCGAAGATCGCCATCCGGCCGACGGCGCCGCCCGAGAACATGTTGAACAGGCCGATGATGCCGGACTGCTGCTGCTGGAAGAGCTGGGCGACCGCCTGCGGGTCGATGCCCGGCATCGGGATGTAGGTGCCCAGGCGATAGATGACGAGCGCGCCCAGGGTGAACCAGATGCGCTTCTTCAGCTCGTCGGCCTTGGCGAAGGCCGAGAAGTTGAGATTCGCCGCGAGCTGTTCCGCCGCCGATGCCATGGAGTGCCTCGTCTGAAGAAGGTCGATCCCCTATGTGGGGATCAGGCGGCATCCGCGGCAGGCGCGCCCAGAATTTTGACCGAGCCGCCGAGCTTCTCGATCGCTTCCCTGGCCGACTTCGAGGCGCCCGCGACCTCGGCGTCGATCTTCGCCTTCAGCTCGCCATTGCCGAGAATCTTCACCCCGCCGCGCGGCTTGGCGAACACGCCCGCCTCCACCAGCGCCTCGATCGTCACCGGCTTGCCCGCATCGAGCTTGCCGGAATCGATCGCCGCCTGCAGCCGGTCGAGGTTGATCTCGTGCCAGTCGCGCCCGAACAGGTTGACGAAGCCGCGCTTCGGAAGCCGCCGGTGCAAGGGCATCTGGCCGCCCTCGAACGCCTTGATGGCGACGCCGGTGCGGGCCTTCTGACCCTTCACGCCGCGGCCGCCGGTCTTGCCCTTGCCCGAGCCGATGCCGCGGCCGATGCGCATCCGGCCCTTGGTGGCGCCGGGATTGTCTTTCAGCTCGTTGAGCTTCATCGCGAGTTCTCCCAGGCCTTCAGGCGCGCTCGACGACGCGGACGAGGTGCGACACGCGCTCGATCATGCCGCGCACCTCGGGCGTGTCGGGCAGCGTGCGCACGCGGCCGATCTTGTTGAGGCCGAGACCGACGAGCGTCGCCCGCTGGTATGCCGGGCGCCGGATCGGGCTGCCCGTCTGCTCGACCGTTATGGTCTTGTCCGCCATGTCAATGTCTCCGAACGTCTCACGCCTCGGCGGCGGCGGCATCGCCGTCGACGTCGCGGCGGCGGGCCTGCAGCGCCGACACCTTCAGGCCGCGGCGGGCGGCGACCGAGCGCGGGCTGTCCTCGTGCTTCAGCGCATCGAAGGTGGCCCGCACCATGTTGTAGGGGTTCGACGAGCCGAGCGATTTGGCGACCACGTCCTGCACGCCGAGCGTCTCGAACACCGCGCGCATCGGGCCGCCGGCGATGATGCCAGTGCCCGCCGGGGCGGCGCGGACGACGACGCGGCCGGCGCCGTGCCGGCCCTGCACGTCGTGATGCAGCGTCCGGCCCTCGCGCAGCGGAACGCGGACGAGCCCGCGCTTGGCGGCCTCGGTCGCCTTGCGGATCGCCTCCGGCACCTCGCGCGCCTTGCCGTGGCCGAAGCCGACGCGGCCCTTCTGGTCGCCGACGACGACGAGCGCCGCAAAGCCGAAGCGCCGACCGCCCTTCACCACCTTGGCGACGCGGTTGATGTGCACCAGCTTGTCGACGAATTCGCTGTCGCGCTCTTCGCGGTCGCGGTCACGAGCCATTGTCTAGCTCCGTCCTTTTCCTGTCCGCCCCGGCGAGCGGGGCGTGTGAACCTCAGAACTGCAGGCCGCCCTCGCGGGCAGCGTCGGCCAGCGCCTTGACGCGACCGTGATAGAGATAGCTGCCGCGGTCGAACACGACCTCGGTGATGCCGGCGGCCGAGGCGCGCTCGGCGATCAGCTTGCCGACCGCCTGCGCCGCCGCGATGTTGGCGCCGCTCGTGCCGCGCCGATCCTTCTCGAGGCTCGAGGCGGCGGCGACCGTGACGCCCTTGGCGTCGTCGATCACCTGCGCATAGATGTGCTGCGAGGAGCGGAACACCGACAGGCGCGGCCGCCCGTGCGCGGCCTTGCGGATCGCGCGGCGCACCCGGTTGCGGCGCCGATCCTCCGTCGAGAGCTTTGCCATCGTCGACCCCTACTTGTTCTTGTTCTTGCCGGCCTTGCGGAAGATGAACTCGCCCGCGTACTTCACGCCCTTGCCCTTGTAGGGCTCCGGCTTCCTGAACTCGCGGATCTCCGCCGCCACCTGGCCGACGCGCTGGCGGTCGATGCCGGAGACGATGATCTCGGTCGGCCGCGGCGTCACCACCGTGATGCCGTCCGGGATCGGGTAGACCACGTCATGGCTGTAGCCGAGCGCCAGCTGCAGGTTCTTGCCCTGCACCGCCGCGCGATAGCCGACGCCGTTGATCTCGAGCTTCTTCTCGAAGCCCTGCGTCACCCCGGCGGCGAGGTTGGCCACCATGGTCCGCGACATGCCCCACATGGCCCGCGCGCGCTTGGTCGGGTTGCGCGGGTCGACGCGGATCTCGCCGTTCTCGAGCTTGGCCTCGACGTCGTCGTGCAGGACGAACGCGAGCTCGCCCTTCGGACCCTTCATCTTGACCTCTTGGCCGCTCACGGTGGCGGTGACGCCCGCCGGTACCGCGACAGCCTTCTTGCCGATGCGCGACATCACGCGCCTCCTATCGAATTGACCGCCGGGTCAGAACACCCGGCAGAGAACCTCGCCGCCGACATTGTTCTCGCGCGCCTCGTGATCGGCCATGACGCCCTTCGGCGTCGACAGGATCGAGACCCCGAGGCCGTTCATGACGCGCGGCAGATTGTCGACGCCGGCATAGACCCGTCGGCCGGGCTTCGAGACGCGCTCGATGTCCCGGATGACCGGCGTGCCGTCGAAATATTTGAGCTCGATCTCGAACTCGGTGCGCCCGTCGGCGTACTCGGTGGTCGAGTAGCCGCGGATATAGCCTTCCGAGGCGAGAACGTCGAGCACACGCGCGCGGAGCTTGGAGCCGGGCGTGCTCACCCTCTCGCGCGCCCGCATCTGCGCATTGCGGATGCGGGTCAGCATATCGCCCAGCGGATCGTTCAGCTGCATCCGTCCGGTCTCCTCACCAGCTCGACTTCACGAGGCCCGGGATCAGGCCCTTGGAGCCGAGCTCCCGCAACGCGATGCGGGACATCTTCAGCTTGCGGTAGAACGCGCGCGGCCGCCCCGTCACCTCGCAGCGATTGCGCAGGCGGTTGCGGGCCGAGTTGCGCGGCAGCTCGGCGAGCTTCAGCCGCGCCGCGAAGCGGTCCTCGGCCGACAGCTTCTCGTCGTTGGCCACCGCCTTCAGCTGCTCACGTTTGCCACGCAGGCGCGCGACGAGCTTCTCGCGGCGCTTGTTCTTCTCGACGGCGCTCTTCTTCGCCATGTCAGTCCTCCGCTCCCGCCCGGCTCACGTCCGGAACGGGAAGTTGAATTCGCGCAGCAGCGCACGCGCCTCGTCGTCGGTGCGGGCGGTCGTGCAGACGATGATGTCCATGCCCCGGACGGCTTCCGCCTTGTCGTAGTCGATCTCCGGGAACACGATCTGCTCCTTCATGCCGAGCGCGAAGTTGCCGCGGCCGTCGAAGCTCTTCGGGTTCAGCCCGCGGAAGTCGCGCACGCGCGGCAGGGCGATGTTCACCAGGCGATCGACGAACTCGTACATCCGCGTCCGCCGCAGCGTCACCTTGGCGCCGATCGACTGGCCCTCGCGCAGCTTGAAGGTGGCGATCGAGGTGCGCGCCTTGGTGATCACTGGCTTCTGGCCGGCGATCATGGCGAGCTCGGCCGCGGCCGACTGCACCTTCTTGGAATCGGCGACCGCCTCGCCGACGCCCATGTTGATCACCACCTTCTCGAGCGCCGGCACCTGCATCGGGTTCGTGTAGCCGAACTGCTCGATCAGCTTGGGGCGCACCACCTCGGTGTAGTGACGCAACAGCCGCGGCTCGTACGTCGTTTCCGCGAGAGCCATTTCTTCAGCCATCGATGACCTCCCCGGAGCGCTTTGCGACGCGGACCTTGCGGCCGTCGTCGAGCACCCGGAAACCGACGCGCGTCGCCTTGCCGTCGACCGGATCGGCGAGCGCGATGTTGGACAGTTGGATCGGCGCTTCCTTGGTGATGATGCCGCCCTGCTGCGCCGCCGTCTGCCGCTGATGGCGCTTGACGAGGTTGACGCCGCGCACGACCGCCCGGCCTTCCTTCGGCACCACCTGCAGCACCTCGCCGGAACGACCCTTGTCGCGGCCGGTGAGGACGACGACGCGGTCGCCCTTCCTGATCTTGGCCGCCATCACAACACCTCCGGCGCGAGCGAAATGATCTTCATGTGCTTCTTGGCGCGGAGCTCACGCGGCACTGGCCCGAAGATACGGGTGCCGATCGGCTCCTTCTGGTTGTTGATCAGCACGGCCGCGTTCTTGTCGAAGCGGATGACCGAGCCGTCGGGCCGGCGGATGTCCTTGGCGGTCCGCACGACCACCGCCTTCATCACGTCGCCCTTCTTCACGCGGCCGCGCGGGATAGCCTCCTTGATCGAGACGACGATGATGTCGCCGACCCCGGCATACTTCCGCTTCGAGCCGCCCAGCACCTTGATGCACATGACGCGGCGCGCGCCCGAATTGTCGGCCACGTCGAGGTTCGTCTGCATCTGGATCATGGCGTGCCGCCTTTCCTTCTCTGCCGGACCGTTTCCGCCTCACTTGCGGACAGGCGCCCGGCGGGCCTTCTTGTTCTGCTCGACCTATTCGGCCGCGGCCCCGGGCGCGCCCTCGCGGACCACCCAGCGCTTCAGCTTCGAGATCGGACGGCTCTCCTCGATCCAGACGGTCTCGCCGGACTTGCACCGGTTCGCCTCGTCATGGGCGTGGTAGTTCTTCGTCCGCCGCACGGTCTTCTTGAACAGCGGGTGGGTGAAGCGGCGCTCCACCTTCACCACGACCGTCTTGTTGTTCGTGTCGCTGACGACGGTGCCCTGGAGCACGCGCTTCGGCATAGTCTTCTCCTCAGGCCGTAGCGGCGGCGCGCTTCTGCGCGGCCACCGTCTTGATGCGGGCGATGTCGCGACGGACCTGGCGCACCCGCCCGGTGTCGCCGAGCTGCCCCGTCGCCCGCTGAAAGCGCAGGTTGAACTGCTCCTTCTTGAGCTTCATCAGTTCCTCGTCGAGCTGGTCGACGCTCATCGCGCGCACGTCGCTGGCTTTCATCTCGTCCTCACTCGCCGATGCGCGTCACGAAGCGCGTGCGGATCGGCAGCTTGGCGGCGGCGAGCCGCAGCGCCTCGCGGGCGATGTCGACCGGCACGCCATCGATCTCGAACATCACCCGGCCCGGCTTCACCTTGGCGGCCCAGAACTCGGGCGCGCCCTTGCCCTTGCCCATGCGGACCTCGGTCGGCTTCTTGGATACCGGCACGTCCGGGAAGACGCGGATCCAGACGCGGCCGGCGCGCTTCATGTGCCGGGTCAGGGCCCGCCGGGCGGCCTCGATCTGGCGCGCGGTGACGCGGTCCGGCTCCAGCGCCTTCAGGCCGAAGGCGCCGAAATTGAGCTCGGTCGCACTGGTCGCGACCCCGCTGATGCGGCCCTTGAACTGCTTGCGGAATTTCGTGCGCTTCGGTTGCAGCATGACGAACTATCCTTGCCGGGCGCTTCGGCTCACGCCTCGGCCCGCTCGCCGCGCTCGCGGCGCGGACCACGGTTCTCGCGGGGCGGACGCGGCCCCTCGCTCTGGCGCGGCGGCCGCGGGCCGTCACCCTCGTTGAGGCGCTTGTCCTGGGCCATGGGGTCGTGCTCCAT
>JAEZCD010000346.1 GCA_023430145.1 Pseudomonadota bacterium | reverse complement strand
CGCTCGGCCTCCTCGAGCCGGCTCCCGGCGGCGATCCATGGGCGTCGCTGCGCGGCTTCCGGCTCTGGGCCGCCGACAGCCAGTTCGCGAACCTGGAGAGCGGCGGTCTCCGCCGCGACGTGCGCGTCGGCGTGCTCGGCGGCGACCGCTACGAGATCCATGAGGAAGCCGCGGCGCTCGAGGTGAGAATTCTCGAAGCGACCGGACAGGGCGCCCGCATCGACATCGGCGGCCGCATCGAGAAGGTCGAGATGGCCCGAGCGGGGCCTGCGCTCACCGTCTTCCTCGGCGGCGCGACGTACGACTTCGCCGTCCCCGACCATCACGAGGCCGACGCGGCGGACGCCGGCGACGCGGACCGGATCGTCGCACCGATGCCCGGAAAGATCACCCATGTCGCGGTTTCGGCGGGCAGCCGAGTGGCCCGCGGCGAGGCGCTGATCGTCATGGAGGCGATGAAGATGGAGCTGACGCTCACGGCGCCCCGCGACGGCGTCGTCGAGGCGATCGCCGTCGCGACCGGCGACCAGGTGGTCGAGGGCGCGGTGCTTCTCGCCCTCGCGGCGGAGGCGGAATGATGGATGGCGATTTCGTCCGCATCTTCGAGATGTCGCCGCGCGACGGATTGCAGAACGAGGCGCTCCCGGTCGCCACCGCCGACAAGATCCGCCTCGTCGATCTGTTGTCGGCCTGCGGCTTCCAGAAGATCGAGGTGACGAGCTTCGTCAGCCCGAAATGGGTGCCGCAGCTCGCCGATGCGGCCGCGGTCTTCGCCGGCATCCACCGCCTTCCCGGCATCGCCTACGCCGCGCTCGTCCCCAATCTGCGCGGCTACGAGGCGGCGCTCGCCGCCGGCGCCGACGAGGTGGCGATCTTCGCCGCCGCCTCCGAGAGCTTCTCGCGCGCCAACATCAACTGCTCGATCGCCGAGAGCCTCGCCCGCTTCGCGGAGGTGATGGAGGCCGCGCGGGCCGACGACATGCCGGTTCGCGGCTATGTGAGCTGCGCCGTGCATTGCCCCTACGAGGGCGCGGTGTCCCCTTCGGCCGTGGCCGAGGTGACCCGTGCGCTGTTCGCGCTCGGCTGCTACGAGGTGAGCCTCGGCGATACCACCGGGCAAGGACAGCCGGAGGCGGTGGCGGCGATGCTGGATGCGGTGCTGGCCGAAGCGCCGCCGCAAAAGCTCGCGGGACATTTCCACGACACCGCCGGCCATGCGGTCGAGAACATCCGCGTCGGCCTCGGCCGCGGGCTGCGCAGCTTCGACGCCTCCGTCGCCGGGCTCGGCGGCTGTCCCTATGCGCCGGGCGCCAAGGGAAATGTAGACACCCGTGCCGTCGTCGGCCTGCTCGACCGGCTCGGCTACGTGCACGGGCTCGACGAGGAGGCGCTCGCCGAGGCGGCGCGGTTCGCGCGCAGCCTCGTGACGCCGGCCGTGGGGGCCACCGAATGAGTTTTTCGACCATCCGCCTCGCGGCCGATGCCCGCGGCGTGGCGACGCTGACGCTGGCGCGGCCCGAGCGGCACAATGCGCTGTCGGCGGAGATGATCGCCGAGATTTCCGAGGCGGCGCGGCTGCTCGCCGAAGACGCCGCAGTGCGCGCGGTGATTCTGGCCGCCGACGGCGAGAGCTTTTGCGCCGGCGCCGATCTCGGCTGGATGCGCGCGCAGTTCGACGCGACGCGCGAGCAGCGCATGGCCGAAGCCCGGAAGCTCGCACACATGCTGGGCGCGCTGCAGACCCTGCCGAAGCCGCTGATCGGCCGCGTGCAGGGACAGGCCTACGGCGGCGGCGTCGGCATGATCTCCGTCTGCGACGTCGCCGTCGCCGCAGCGGGCGCGCGCTTCGGGCTGACGGAGACGCGGCTCGGGCTGATCCCGGCGACCATCGGGCCCTATGTGGTCGCGCGCCTCGGGCACGCGAATGCGAGGCGCGTGTTCATGTCGGCAAAACTGTTCGGCGCGGACGAGGCGCGGGAGCTCGGGCTCGTGCAGCGTGTGGTCGAGCCCAAAGCGCTGGATGCCGCCGTCGAGGCGGAGGTTTCTGCCTACCTCGCCGCCGCGCCGGCCGCGGTGACGGCGGCGAAAGCGCTGCTGCACCGGCTCGGGCCGCGCATCGACGAGGCGACCATCGAGATAACGGTCGCCGCGCTCGCCGACGCCTGGGAGACGCCGGAGGCGCGCGAGGGCGTCGCCGCCTTCTTCGAGCGCCGCCCGCCGAAGTGGAAGGCGTGATTTTCTTCTCTTCCTCTTCCTTCCCCCGAGGGGAGAAGGTGGCCGCGAAGCGGCCGGATGAGGGGGTACGGCGCTCGTCCTGAAGCTCGGTAACCCCTTACCCGCCCGCTTCGCGGGCACCCTCTCCCTGTGGGAGAGGGAAGAAAATCTCAATTCACTGCGGCCGGCTTCTTCTTGCCGTCGAAGGCGTCGCGCCACATCGTCGCGAACTGCTTTGCCGTCATCTCCTCGGTGCCGCGGTTCCACAGGACGGGCAGCCGGCCGACCACCTCGACCGCCTTCTTGTCCGGGTTCTTGAGCAGCTTGATGGCGCCGCCCGCGCCCTGCTGATGGGCGAGATAGAGCTCCCAGGCGGTCGGCTCGCGGCCGAGCGCCTTCTTCAGCCGTGCCGCGTTGTGCTTGAGGAGCCGCGCGGCCGCCTCCGCATTCGCACGCGCATCGAAGCTGTCGGCGACCTTGTACTGCTTGGCGGTGCCGGGCAGCAGCTGGAACAGGCCGGCTGCCTTGGACAGGCGGTTGTAGGCCTTCGGATCGAGCCGGCTCTCGATCTCGGCGATGCGCACGAAGTCGTCCGGGTGGATGCCGCGCGCGGCGGCGACGTCGCGGACGAGGATTTCCGGCAGCGTCTTCACGGACTTCGAGAACACGTAGCCGTCGCCGGCGAGCACGGCGTCGGCGACGTTGTCGGCGCAGTTGAGGCCCTTGTCGGCCACCCTCACCGTGCGCCCGGTGATCGCGTTGCGCCTCCTCAGCCCGTCGACGACCTCCCTGAGCTGCGGCCTCTCGCTCTCGTTGCCGGGGTAGACGCTCATGCCCATGGGGATGCAG
>JAEZCD010000206.1 GCA_023430145.1 Pseudomonadota bacterium | reverse complement strand
CTCGACGGCCGCGCGCAGGACGCCAATGCCGAGCGCATGGCGCTCGAGGCGACGCTGGCCACCCGCCTCGCCTATGTCGTGACCCGCGACAGCGCGGCCGACGCGACCAGCAAGGCCGGCCTCGAGGGCCTGACGAGCGCGCTCGCGAGCCGCACCGCGCTCGAGCCGGCGCCGCCGATCGGCGTCGATCCCTCCAAGGACGAGCTCGCCTTCTTCCCGCTGCTCTACTGGCCGATGGTCGCCGGCGCGCCGGAGCCAGACGCGGCGACGCTGGCGCGCATCGACGCCTATATGAAGCAGGGCGGCACGATCCTCTTCGACAGCCGCGACGGCCTCTACGGCGGCGGCAACAGCGGCCCCGGCGCGCAGGCGATGCGGCGCATCCTGGCGCGGCTCGACGTGCCAGAGCTGGAGCCGGTGCCGAAGGATCACGTGCTGACCAAGGCCTTCTACCTCCTGCAGGATTTCCCCGGCCGCTATGCCGGCAACCCGCTCTGGGTGGAAGCCATGCCGCTCGCCGAGGAGGCCGAGGCGGGCGAGCGCCCGGCGCGGCCCGGCGACGGCGTCTCGCCGATCCTCATCACCGCCAACGATCTCGCCGGAGCCTGGGCGGTCGGCGCCGACGGCATGCCCATGTACCCCACCCAGCCCTCCGATCCGCGCCAGCGCGAGATGGCCTACCGGGTCGGAATCAACATCGTCATGTACACGCTGACCGGCAACTACAAGGCCGACCAGGTGCATGTGCCGGCGCTGCTCGAACGGCTCGGCCAGTAGGATTTTTCAGATCGTGTTCGGTCTCCAGTTCAGCTTCGCCCCGCTCGTCCCGACGCCGCTGCTGATCGGCCTCGCGGCGCTCGCCGCGATCGCCGTGGCGCTGGTCGTCTTCGGCGGCTCGCGCGGCCGCTGGCTGCGCGCCGCCGCCGTCGCGCTGATGCTGCTCGCGCTAACCAACCCCTCGCTCGACCGCCAGGACCGCGAGCGGCTGTCGAGCGTCGTGGCGCTCGTCGTCGACAAGTCCGCGAGCCAGAATCTGGACGGCCGAGCCGCGCAGACCGAGGCGGTGCGGGCCGACATCGCCGCCAAGCTCGCCCGCCTGCCGGGTGTCGAGGTGCGCACCATCGAGGCCGGCGCCAACACCGATGCCGCCGACGGCACGGAGCTGTTCGGCGCGCTGCAGACCGCCCTGTCCGACGTGCCGCCGGAGCGCGTGGGCGGCGCCATCCTAATCACCGACGGCGTCGTGCACGACATTCCCGAGACCGCCGAGGCGCTCGGCTTCCGGGCGCCGGTGCATTCGCTGATCACCGGCCGGCCGGGCGAGCGCGACCGCCGCGTCGCCCTCCTCAACACGCCGCGCTTCGGCATCGTCGACCAGCCGCAGACGATCCGCTTCCGCGTCGAGGACACGGGCGGCACGGCGCCGATCGCGGTCACCGTGCGCCGCGACGGCGAGACGGTGGCGCGCCTCGAGGCCGAACCGGGGCAGACCGTCTCGGTGCCGGTGCGGATCGACCATGTCGGCCAGAACATCGTCGAGATCGAGGCCGCCGTGCTCGACGGCGAGATCACCGCCGTCAACAACCGCGCCGTGCTGCCGATCGACGGCGTCCGCGAGAAGCTGCGCGTCCTCCTCGTCTCCGGCGAGCCGCATGCCGGCGAGCGCACCTGGCGCAACCTCCTGAAGTCCGACGCCAGCGTCGACCTCGTCCACTTCACCATCCTCAGGCCGCCCGAGAAGCAGGACGGCACGCCCATCAACGAGCTGTCGCTGATCGCCTTTCCCACGCGCGAGCTGTTCGCGCAGAAGATCGACGAGTTCGACCTCATCATCTTCGACCGCTATGCCCGCCAGGGCATCCTGCCGCTGGTTTATTTCGACAACATAGCCCGCTATGTCCGCAAGGGCGGGGCGGTGCTGGTCGCCGCCGGCCCGGACTACGCCGCCGTCGGCAGCCTCTACGAGACGCCGCTCGCCCCCGTGCTGCCGGCCGAGCCGGTGGGCGGCGTCGTCGAGCAGGCCTTCCATCCCAAGCTCACCGATCCCGGAAAGCGGCATCCGGTGACCCGCGCGCTGCCGGGCTCGGCCTCCGAGCCGCCGCAGTGGAGCCGCTGGTTCCGCATCGTCGAGACGCGCCAGCGCTCCGGCGACGCGGTGATGTCCGGCCCGGGCGAGCGGCCGCTGCTGGTCCTGTCGCGCGAGGAGGAGGGGCGCGTCGCGCTGCTGCTCTCCGATCACGCCTGGCTGTGGGCACGCGGCTTCGACGGCGGCGGCCCGCATCTCGACCTCCTGCGCCGGCTGTCGCACTGGCTGATGAAGCAGCCCGACCTCGAGGAGGAGGCGCTGCGCGCCGTCTCGCGCGGCGCCGGCCTCACCGTCGAGCGGCAGACGCTCGGCGACAGCGTGGCGCCGATCAGCATCACGACGCCCTCCGGCGAGCGGCGCACCCTCACCCTGACCGAGGCCGAGCCCGGTCTCTGGCGCGGCAACGTGCCGGACGCCGAGCTCGGCCTGCACACGGTCACCGACGGCGTCTTCACCACGCTCGTCCATGTCGGCCCGGCCAATCCGCGCGAATACACCGAGGTGGTGTCGACCGACGAGAAGCTCGAGCCCCTGGCGCGTGCCACGAACGGCTCGGCGCGCCGCATCGCCGACGCCGATCGTGAGGTCGAGACCCCGCGCATCGTCGCCGTGCGCGGCTCCGAGCGGCTCGCCGGCGCGGACTGGATCGGCATCCGCGCCACCGAGGCGAGCCTCGTCCGCGGGCTCTCGATCTGGCCGGTGTTCGCGGGCCTGCTCGGTCTCCTGCTGCTCATCGGCGCCTTCGCCGCCACCTGGGCGCGGGAAGGGCGGTAGCGCTTCGCTCCGCCCGGCGCGGTGCGAGGCGCTGCGGCTCCTCTCGCCGTCATTGCGAGGAGCGGAGCGACGAAGCAATCCAGGCTTTTGGGCGCTGAAGAAGGCCGGGATTGCTTCGCTTCGCTCGGAAGAGACTGAATGCGAGATGGAGCCCGAATAGGCCTGGGTCCCCTTCCCGAGCC
>JAEZCD010000341.1 GCA_023430145.1 Pseudomonadota bacterium | reverse complement strand
GGTCAGGGCCGCTGCGGCGGCGTGCCGTCGGCCGGCAGGCGGCCCCGGTACTCGGCGATCCGCTCGCCCGGCTCGACGCGAACCGGCGGCCCGGGCTCGCTGTCGAGCTCGAGGATCTGCTGCGCCATCCGCCGCCGGCCGATCAGCCGCGTCTCCTCGAAGAACGACGCCGGCTCTGGCTGTCGCATCACGATGCTCGGATTGGTGTTGATCTCGAAGACGACGCTGCGACCGCCGGCGAGGCCGTAGTCCAGCCGCCCCCACTCGATGCCGGCGATCTCGAAGGCGCGCCGCACGGCCTCCGGCGTCTCGTTGGCGAGCACGGCACGGCGATCCTCGGCGATCATCTCCTCGGTCCAGAGGTGCTCGCTGCCCTTGTGCTGCTTGGCCATCCACGTGTCCGAGACATTGACGTGATCGTAGTGCAACGCGCTTCCGAATCGGAAGGCGCCGAACTTGGAACAGAGCCCGCGATCTTCCTGGAGGTCGACGAACTCGACGACCAGGAGGTCGGCGAGCGGGATGCCTTTCCGCACCAGCCGGTCGAGCACCGCGTCCAGCTCTGCCTGCGTGTGGTAGAGGTCGAGGCCGGACGCCTCGTGACCCACATCGGTGCGGAGAAATACGGGGAAGCGCCGCGGCCGAGGCGCGTCGTCGGCGCGGTAGATGTCGAATGGGTTGATGCCCTCGCGGACGAGCCTCCGCAGCAGCGGATAGCGGGTCAGCACCCGCGCCGGATCGTTGAGGCAGCGCAGCCCCGCCGCGACCATCGCACGGAACATCTCGGCCGCGAGGTGTCGCTCCCACGGATAGAGCCGGTCGATGTCGGCGAAGACATAGGTCGCTCGCGGCAGCCTCTCGAAGCGGAACAGCTTGCGGTAGTCGGTCGACTTGACGAGCGGAACCTCGCCTCCGAACGGCCACTGCCGCAGCCCCTTGGAGGTGTAATCGTGACCTGGCGTCGAAACGATAAAGATCAACGGTTGCGCTCCTGCCAGTCGAGGTCGTGAGCCATCAGTCGTTCCTGCCCAGTCGCTCCGCGCGAGGAAGGGCACCCTTCACGGAAGGCCGAAGCCCCGCAGAAGGGCGGGAGGCGGGGCGGTCAGGGGCGCTCCGGCGGAGCACCGTCGGCCGCCAGGCGGCGCCGGTACTCGGCGATCCGCTCGCCGGGCTCGATGCTCACCGGCGACCCGGGCTCGCTGTCGATCTCCAGCATCAGCTGCGCGATCCGCCTCCGGCCGATCAGCCGCGTCTCCTCGAAGAAGGATGCGGGCTCCGGACCGAACCGGACGACATTGGGATTGGTGTTGATCTCGAACACCGCGCTGCGGCCGCCGACGAAGCCATAGTCCGCCCGTCCCCACTCGATGCCGCCGATCTCGAAGGCACGCCGCACGGCGGCCGGTGTCTCGTTGGCGAGCACGGCGAGGCGATCCTCGGCCAGCATCTCCTCGGTCCAGAGATGCTCGCTGCCCTTGTGAAACTTGGTGACCCACCTCTCCGACACATAGCGATGGTCGTAGTGGAATTCCCCACCGAACCGGAAGCTGCTGAGCTTGTGGTAGTGACCGCGAGCGTCACAGAGGTCGACGAATTCCACGACGAGGAGATCGGCGAGGGGCACCCCCCGGTCGAGCCGCCGCTGCAGCGCTTCATCGAGTGCCGACTGTGTTTCGTACAGTTCCAGGTCCGGCCGCTCGTGATCCCACTCGCCGCGGATGAAGACCGGGAAGCGGCACGGCCGCGGCGCATCGTCGGCGCGGTAGACATCGAACGGGTTGATGCCCGTCCGGGCGAGCGCCCGCAGCAGCGGGTATCGGGTCAGTACACGCGCGGGGTCGTTGAGGCATCTGAGACCTGCCGCGACCATCGACCGGTACATCTCGGCCGCGAGGTGCCGCTCCCAGGTGTAGAGCCGATCGATGTCGGCGAAGACATAGGTCGCCCACGGCACCGTCTCGAAGCGGAACAGCTTCCGATAATCGGTCGCCTTGACGAGCGGGACCTCGCTCTCGAACGGCCACGTCCGCAGCGCCTTCGAGGTGTAGTCGTGCCCGGGCGTCGTAACGACGAATATCAAAGGTTGCGCTCCTGCCTGTCGAGCGGTTGAGCCATCATCGGTGGTCGGCCCTGCCCGGGCGACTTTCACGGACTGCCGCGGGACCTCCGAAGCGCCGGAGGCGAGGCGGTCAGGGGCGCCGCGGCGGCGTGCCGTCAGCCGGCTGGCTGCGCCGGTACTTCTCGATCCGGGGGCCGGGCTCGATGCGAGCCGGCGACCCGCTCTCGCTGTCGATCTCGAGGATCAGCTGCGCCATACGTCGCCGGCCGATCAGCCGCGTCTCCTCGAACACGGTCGCCGCCTCGGGCTTGCGCAGCACGATGTTGGGATTGGTGTTGATCTCGAAGACGACACCCCGCCCGCCGAGTGTCCCATAGTCGACCCGCCCCCAGTCGATGCAGGCGATCTCGAAGGTGCGTCGCACCTCGTCGGGCGTCTCATTGGCGAGCACGGCGCGGCGGTCCTCGGCGAACATCTCCTCGGTCCAGAGGTGCTCGCTGCCCTTGTGCAGCTTGGCCACCCACTTCTCCGAGACGTTGACGTGATCATAGTGCAGCCCGCCGCCGA
>JAEZCD010000166.1 GCA_023430145.1 Pseudomonadota bacterium | reverse complement strand
GGGCCGCCGGGGCTCCCCGCGATGCCCGGCGGCCCGAGCTTTTTCGTTGCGGCGCGAGCGCCGCCCGTCATTGTGGCCGCGGCCAAGCGGAGCCGCAGTGTGGACAACTCGACGAATCCCCTCGATATCGGCGTCTGGTATCTCGACTGGGCGTGGGGCCTGTCGCTGATCGTCTCCACCGTCGTCGTTCATGTCAGCGGATTGGCTTTCATCGAGAGCGCCGCCGCGCGCATCGCGGGCGCCATCCCGCAACGCTTTCGCCGGATCCGCTTCGCCGCCGTGATGGGGGTGGTCGGCTGGCTGGCCGCAGCCCTGCACGGGATCGACGCCACCGTCTGGGCGGTCGCCTTCCGGCTGCTCGGCGCGGTGCCGACCAACCGGGAGGCGATGCTCTATTCGCTGAGCGCGCTCACCACCTACGGCCACGCCGGCGTCTTCCTCGCCCCCGGCTGGCAGCTGCTCGGCGCCATGGAGGCACTGTGCGGCATCCTGCTGTTCGGCCTGACGACGGCCTGCATGCTCCAGGTGATGCAGAGGCTGTCGACGCGGGGGTGAGGGGCTCGCCATCTCCGTCATTGCGAGCGCAGCGAAGCAATCCAGCTTCTCTTGCGGCGCCGTAAAGCCTGGATTGCTTAGTCGCTGCGCTCCTAGCAATGACGGCCCGCGGCGCCCTACAGAATATACCGGCTCAGATCCGCATTGCGCGCCAAGTCGGCGACAGTCCGCCTCACATAGTCGGCGTCGACGACGATCCGCTCCCCCGCCCGGTCGGGCGCTGAAAAACTGATCTCGTCGAGCACGCGCTCCATCACCGTCTGCAACCGCCGCGCGCCGATGTTCTCCACCGAGCCGTTGACCTCGACGGCGACATCGGCGAGGGCGGCGATGGCGTCGTCGGTGACCACCAGCTCCACCCCCTCGGTCAGCATCAGCGCCACGTATTGCTTGACCAGACTCGCTTCGGGCTCCGTCAGGATGCGCACGAAGTCGTCCCGCGTAAGCGCCTTCAGCTCGACGCGGATCGGCAGCCGGCCCTGCAGCTCGGGCAAGAGATCGGAGGGCTTTGCCACGTGGAAGGCGCCGGAGGCGATGAACAGGATGTGGTCGGTCTTCACCTGGCCGTGCTTGGTCGAGACGGTGGTGCCCTCGATCAGCGGCAACAGGTCCCGCTGCACGCCCTCGCGGCTGACCTCGCCGCCGTAGCGGCCGTCGCGGGCGCAGATCTTGTCGATCTCGTCGAGGAAGACGATGCCGTTGTTCTCCACGATGCGGATCGCCTCGGCGACGATCTGCTCGGTGTCGAGCATCTTGTCGCTCTCCTCGGCGATCAGGATCGGGTAGGATTCGCGCACCGTGATGCGCCGCGTCTTGGTGCGGCCGCCCAGCGCCTTGCCGAACATGTCGCCGAGCGAGACGACGCCGACCTGGCCCCCCGGCATGCCGGGGATCTCGAAGCTCGGCATGCCGCCCGACGCCTGCACCTCGATCTCGATCTCCTTGTCGTCGAGCTCGCTGGCGCGCAGCTTCCGGCGAAAGCTGTCGCGCGTCGCCGGGCTCGCGGCCGGGCCGACGAGCGCGTTCAGCACCCGTTCCTCGGCCGCGAGATGTGCTTTGGCCTCGACGTCCTTGCGCTTGGCTTCGCGTACGAGGGAGATGCCGATCTCCAGAAGGTCGCGGACGATCTGCTCGACGTCGCGGCCCACATAGCCGACCTCGGTGAATTTCGTCGCCTCGACCTTCAGGAACGGCGCGTTGGCGAGCTTGGCGAGGCGGCGGGAGATCTCCGTCTTGCCGACGCCCGTCGGGCCGATCATCAAGATGTTCTTCGGCAGCACTTCTTCGCGCAGGGAGCCGTCGAGCTGCAGGCGGCGCCAGCGGTTGCGCAGGGCGATGGCGACGGCGCGCTTGGCGTCGCCCTGGCCGACGATGTAGCGGTCGAGCTCGGAGACGATCTCGCGGGGGGAGAATTCGGAGGTCATGTCTTGGGCTGGACCACTTCCGGAGGTGTGAGGGGCGAATACGGCGCGCGGCAGGGCTGCGGTCATGCGACGGCCGGCCGCCGCACGGGCGGCAGATAGCGGGCGATGCCGTCCGGCGGCAGCCAGCCGATGAGGAGCGCCCGCGCCGGCTTCCACCCCGCCCCGAGCGCCACCACGAAGGCGCCGAGCAGGATCAGCGTCGCCGCGGCGAGGCCGGTCGTGGAGAGCTGCGACTGCTGCATCAGGGCGCCGATGGCGAAGCCGAGATAGGACAGGCCGGAGACGAGCAGCGCCCGTCGGTCGATGACGAGGGCGACGAGGGCGAGGCCGAGCACCACGGCGATGACGACCCCCGCCTCGTCGCCGCTGAAGGTCGATTCCCCCGGCCCGACCAGAAGCGAGATCACCGCGTGGACAATCAGCGGGGCGGCGAACAGGTGCAGCCAGAAGGCGTCGTCCGAGCGCAGCGTGCGCCGCATCGGGTCGCTGATGTCGAAGGCCATCGCCGCGAGAAAGCTCAAGAGGCCCGCGGCGAGCATCACCGGCAGCCAGAAGAGGTTGACGAAGCCCGGCCGGGCGATCTCGAGCGCCAAGAGCGCGGATGCCGTGGCCGCCGCGGCGACGAGCAGAAGCGCGAAGGGCAGCCGGAAGCGGGCGAAGAAGATCAGCGCCGCGAACAGGCCGGCGAGCGCAACGGACAACAGGCCGCGCATCCCCGACCAGTCGCCGGCCGTGCTCTCGAGCTGTTCCCAGCCCTCCCCGGTGATGACGGCGCCGGTGCCGACGGCGACGAACAGGGTGACGCCGGCGGCGAGCACCATGCTCGGCAGCACCAGCATGCGGGCCCGCGCGAAATACTCGGCGAGCAGCCAGGCGATCAGCGCCGAGCCGAACAGGCCGCCGATCGGCCCGATCGCCATCGGCAGGCCGATGCCGAGGCCGACGAGCAGGATCGAGACGCCGATGGCCATGAACACGTCCTGGAAGCCGCGCGCGAAATGCACCTCCTCCTCGTCCGGATCGGCCGGCAGGGTCGGCGCCATGGGCAGCGGCGGCACGGTGGGCGCGGCTTCCAGCGCCTCCTCGCGCAGATAGGGCGCGAGGAAGACGACGAGCCGGTCGGCCTGGTCGGCGGAGACGATGCCGGCGACGACGGCCGCGTTCAGGGCCTCACGCGGCTGCATCGAGGCTCTCGAGGGTCACGTGGCTGTTGGTGTAGACGCAGATCTCGGCCGCGATGGCGAGCCCCTTGCGCACCATCGCCTCCGCATCGAGATCGCTGTCGAGCAGCGCCCGGGCGGCCGCCAGCGCATAGGCGCCGCCCGAGCCGATCGCCGCCACGCCATGCTCGGGCTCCAGCACGTCGCCATTGCCGGAGATCAAGAGGCCCACCTCGCGGTCGGCGACGAGGAGCATGGCCTCGAGGTTGCGCAGATAGCGGTCCATGCGCCAGTCCTTCGCCAGCTCGACGGAGGCGCGCAGAAGATTCTTGTGCTGCTCGAGCTTGCCCTCGAGCCGGTCGAACAGGGTGAAGGCGTCGGCGGTGGCGCCCGCGAAGCCGGCGATCACCTGGCCGGTCGAGCCGATGCGGCGCACCTTTCGCGCGCCGTGCTTGACGACGGTGTTGCCGAGGCTGACCTGGCCGTCGCCGCCGATCACCACGCGGCCGCCCTTGCGGACCATGAGGATGGTCGTGCCGTGCATGGTGACGGCGGATTGGGTCATGAGGGGAGGCTCCGGGGAAACACGCGCGTTACCTATGCATGGCGCGGGCGCGTGGGAAGGGTGACGGCGCTCCTCGTCATCCTGCGACCGCCCCTCCGCTCGTCATCCTGCGGCTCGACCGCAGGATCCATGCCTTCTTCCCTCACCCAGAGCAGAGAAGCCGGCTCCTTCGCCTCCGAAGGGCGAGGGGGACGAGACGGCGCAGCGGTGGGTCTCCTCGTCATTGCGAGCGGAGCGAAGCAATCCAGCTCTTTCTGCGATGCCCGAAAGCTGGATTGCTTCGTCGCTTCGCTCCTCGCAATGACGAGGGAGGCCCCGGGTAGCGCCCCCGCGCCGGCGCTGATAAAAGACCCGCGTTCCGCCACCCAGCGAAGTTTTTCGAGAAGATGCGCCGCGCCACCATCGAGCGCCGGACGGCCGAAACCGACGTGACCGTCACCGTCGACCTCGACGGCACCGGGAAGGCGCGCGCCGAAACGGGCGTCGGCTTCCTCGACCACATGCTCGACCTCCTCGCCCGGCACGCGCTGATCGACCTCGAGGTCTCGGCCAAGGGCGACACCCATGTCGACTTCCACCACACGACCGAGGATGTCGGCATCGTGCTCGGCCAGGCGCTGCGGAAAGCGCTCGGCGACCTGAAGGGCATCCGCCGCTATGGCGACGTGCTCCTGCCGATGGACGAGACGCTGACGCGCGTCGCGCTCGACATCTCCGGCCGCCCGTTCCTCGTCTGGCGGACGACGTTTCCGGCCGCCAAGGTGGGCGACTTCGACACCGAGCTCGTCCGGGAGTTCTTCCAGGGTTTCGCCACGCATGCCGGCATCACCCTGCACGTGGAGACGCTCTACGGCGCCAACGCGCATCATATCGCCGAATCCTGCTTCAAGGGGCTGGCCCGCGCCCTGCGGACGGCGGTCGAGATCGATCCGCGGACGAAGGACGCCGTGCCCTCCACCAAAGGACGCCTCGCAGGGTGACGCCATGAAACGCTACCTCGTCTGGGAGCCGCGCGAAGGCGTCGAATTCTCTGCCAAAGGCGCCGAACGGCTGATCTTCGTGCGCGAAGGCTTCTCCTGGGCCGCCTTCCTCGTGCCGCCGCTCTGGCTGATGTTTCGGCGCGCCTGGAGGGGCCTCCTGGTCTGGGTCGTGCTGGCGGGGCTCGTGGTCGCCGCCGGCGTCGCCGGGGTCGGCTCCGACAACGCCTTCTGGCTGATGCTGCTCGCCAATGCGGTGATCGGCTTCGAGGCCGCCTGGTTCCGCGGCATGTCGCTGCGCCGGCGCGGCTTCCGGCCCGTAGAGGTGGTGCTCGCCCCGAGCCGGGTCGAGGCCGAGCGCGCCTTCTTCGCCGCCTGGGAGCCGGACGATGTGCCGGTGCCGGCCGACGATGCGCCGACCGCCCGCTACCGGACCGCGCAGCCGCGCTATGGCCGCGGCCCCGCGGTTCTCGGCCTCTTCCCGGAGCCGGAGGGCGGGCGTTGAAGGTGGCGCTAATCGACTACGGCTCCGGCAATCTGCACTCGGCACAGAAGGCGCTCGAGCGGGCCGCCGCCGAGGCCGGCGTCGACGCGGCCGTCGCGCTGACGCGCGATCCCGGCGAGGTGGCGTCGGCCGATCGCATCGTGCTGCCGGGCGTCGGCGCCTTCGCGGACTGCCGGCGCGGCCTCGACGCCGTCGGCGGCATGGTGGAGGCGCTCGGGGAGGCGGTGCACGAGAAGGGCAGGCCGTTCCTCGGGATCTGCGTCGGCATGCAGCTTCTCGCGGAGCGCGGCCGTGAATACGAGACGACCGAAGGTTTGGGGTGGATCGCCGGCGAGGTGGCGCGCATCGCGCCGAGCGACCCGGGCCTGCGCATCCCGCACATGGGCTGGAACACGCTGAACCCCCGCCGCCAGCACGCCCTCCTCGAGGGCATCCCGACCGGCGAAGAGGGCCTGCACGCCTATTTCGTGCACTCCTACCAGCTCTCGCCCGAGCGCCCGGAGGACCGTGTCGCCGACGCCGAGTATGGGGGGCCGATCACCGCCATCGTCGCCCGCGACAATGTCGCCGGCACGCAGTTCCACCCCGAGAAGAGCCAGCGCCTCGGGCTGGCCTTGCTCGGCAATTTCCTGAAATGGCGGCCGTGACGGCTCGACTTTCCGTCATCGCCAGCTCGGCACAGTCTTGGCCGACCAGGGCAGATGAAACCTCGCTGAGAGCCCAATCCCATCTCTTCCTCATTGCCGGGCTTGTCACGGCAATCCAGCCTTTACTTAGGGCCGAAGAGAAGACTGGATTGCCGGGACAAGCCCGGCAATGAGGGAGAGAAATGATCGCGAGACGAATCAATCCGTTCCGGTTTCTTCCAAACCCATGATCCTCTTCCCGGCCATCGACCTGAAGGGCGGCGCCGTCGTCCGCCTCACGCGCGGCCTGATGGACAGCGCCACCACCTATGGCGACGACCCTGCCGCGCAGGCGCAGAAATTCGCGCGCCAAGGGTTTTCCTGGCTGCACGTCGTCGACCTCGACGGTGCCTTCGCAGGCACTCCCCGGAACGCCGCCGCGGTGCAGGCGATTCTCGCCGCGGTGGATCTGCCGGTTCAGCTCGGCGGCGGCATTCGCGACGAGGCGCGCATCGAGGCCTGGCTCGACAAGGGAGTCCGACGCGTCATCCTCGGCACGGTGGCCGCGCGGAACCCGGAGCTGGTCCGCCGGGCCGCGCGCCGCTGGCCGGGGCGCGTCGCCGTCGGCATCGACGCGAAGGACGGCCGCGTCGCGGTCGAGGGCTGGGCCGAAGTTTCCGAGCTCGGCGACGTCGAGCTGGCACAAAAATTCGAGGATGCCGGCGTCGCCGCCATCATCCACACCAACATTTTTCGCGACGGCACCGGGGCGGGCCTCGACGTCGAGGGCTCGCTGCGGCTCGCACGCTCCGTGCGCATTCCCGTCATCGTCTCGGGCGGACTCGGCTCGATGGCCGACATCGAGCGCCTCGTGCAGCCCGACGCCGCGATCCTGGAAGGCGCCGTCGCCGGAAAAGCGCTCTACGACGGCCGCCTCGACCCGGAGGCGGCGCTGGCGCGGCTCCGCGCAGCCTGAGAGGCTGCCTCAGTCGGTGGCGAGCTTGCCCAGGAACGCACCGGTCTGCATGTCGTAGAGCCGGAGATCGTTGTCCTCTTCGAAGAGACGCATGAGGACGACGTTGCCGGAGGCCGCCTCCACCCAGTGAGCGCCCGGAGGCATCGGGAAGGTCCCGACGATCCGCCCCCGCCACGGATCGACCACGCGGCACTTGCCGTGGTCGTAGCGATGAAGGAGGTGGAGCCCGTCCTGTGTCAGAAAGAAATTTTCCTCGTAGTTCAGGTATTGGTCCGTTCTGTACTCGGCCAGGAATTTTCCTCTGACGAGATCGACGAACCGCATCTTGTCGTGGTCGCAGAGGATGGCGCCGACATTGGAGCGCGGCGAGACGTAGGTCCACCGCATGCGGCAGCCGTAAGGAATTTCCAGCAGCCGACGCGGCGTGCGCCAGTCGACGATGTCCAGCGTCTTCTTGCCGGGGCGCCAGCCACGCCGCTCGTCGAGGACATCATAGAAATAGGCACCCGGCGGGTCGATCGTCTTCCGTTGGCCCGACGGCAAGTCGAGCACGCTCAGCAAGCTGGAGTTCTGGGCATACGCCTTGTCGCCGTGCTTCGAGATGAGGGCGTAAACCTCGTTATGGTCCGCCCAGTTGGACTTGCCGACGTAGCGCGCAATCTCGGTGACGGTCTCGATGTCGATGATGATGAATTCCCGCTCGCCGCCACGCTGCATCATCAGCGCGACGATGTTCGACTCGAGCGCGACCATCATCTTGTCGATTTTGGGCGCATCGACGGTGAAGCTCTTGCGGACGCCGGGGCTCGCCACCTCCCAGACGGAGAGGGTGTCGAGCTTCGGCCCGAGCGCGACGATCCGCTTGCTGTCGAACGAGAATTGTCCGTACCAGAACTTCTCCTTGCCGGCTTCGGCGGGGAGCGCCAGGGCCAGCAAGAGGGCCAAGACACAGATGAGCGCGCGCATTACGTTCCTCCGAGGACGCGCAGGGGGGTTATTGGACCCTGCCGGCCACCGGATCGGCTGAAGGGCCGACCTCCCGCCTGAGTAGCCGACGGTTGCATTCGTGCCAAGAGAGCAATCGTCGCGTAGCTCTCGTTTGGATTGCGTCCAAGGAACCGGAAGTGCGGGCAGAAATCGGCCGCGAGTGCACGGCGAATGCCGGTCGCCCCGCTTCAGCTTAGCGGTGTGCCGTCACGGGCCGATGACATCGGCCTTGCTTAGACGCACGCGGCGGATTAGGTCCGCCGCGTGCCGAGCCCTCGGCCGCCAGCCTCACCAAAGCCGAGAAGCATGTTCACCGTCCGCCTGATCCCCTGCCTCGACGTGAAGGACGGCCGCGTCGTCAAGGGCGTGCGCTTCGTCGACCTCGTCGACGCCGGCGATCCGGTCGAGGCGGCGAAAGCCTATGACGCGGCGGGCGCCGACGAGCTCTGCTTCCTCGACATCACCGCGAGCCACGAGGAGCGCGGCATCCTGCTCGACGTCGTCAGCCGCACGGCCGAAGCCTGCTTCATGCCGCTGACGGTCGGCGGCGGCGTGCGTGCCGTCGAGGACATCCGCACCCTGCTCGCCTCGGGCGCCGACAAGGTCTCGATCAACACCGCCGCCGTGCAGGACCGAAGCTTCGTCGCCCGGGCGGCCGAAAAATTCGGCGACCAGTGCGTGGTGGTGGCGGTCGATGCGAAGCGCGTCGGCGGGCCGGGCGAGGCGCCGCGCTGGGAGATTTTCACCCATGGCGGCCGCCGGCCGACCGGGCTCGATGCCGTCGCCTATGCGCAGGAGGTTGCTGGCCTCGGGGCGGGCGAGATTCTTCTTACCTCGATGGATCGCGACGGCACGCGCGCAGGTTTTGATCTCGAGCTGACGCGCGCGGTGGCCGACGCGGTGACGATCCCGGTGGTCGCTTCCGGCGGCGTCGGCGGCGTCGAGCATCTCGTCGAGGGAATCCGCGACGGGCATGCGAGCGCGGTGCTGGCGGCGTCGATCTTCCATTTCGGCGACGTCGCGATCCGCGACGCGAAGGCGTATATGGCGAGGTCCGGCCTGCCGGTCCGGCTCGATCCATGACGGAGGACGCCATGACGGCCTTCACGCTCGACGCGCTGGAACGCATCGTCTCCGAGCGCGCGGAAGCCGATCCGTCGGTCTCCTACACCCGCCAGCTGCTCGACCAGGGCGTGGCGAAATGCGCCAAGAAGCTCGGCGAGGAGGGGGTGGAGACCGCGCTCGCGGTCGTCGCCGGCGAGCGCGAGACCGTCGTCATGGAGGCGGCCGACCTCGTCTACCATCTTATGGTGGCGCTCGAATCGCGCGGCATCAAGATCAACGAGGTGCTCGAGGAGCTCAGCCGCCGCACGGCGCGCTCGGGCCTCGCCGAGAAGGCCGCCCGCCCGGGCGAAGGCTGAATGGAGCACGCCGTCGGCCCGCCGTCCCCGTACAGGACTTTTTCGCGCCAGGAATGGGCGGCGCTGCGCTCGGACACCCCGCTGACCTTGTCGGCGGCGGAGGTGGAGGGGCTCGGCTCGCTCGGCGACCCGGTCGACCTCGCCGAGGTCGAGGCGATCTACCTGCCGCTGTCGCGCCTGCTCGCCTATTACGTCGAGGCGACGCAGGGCCTGTTCCGGGCGACGCAGCGCTTCCTCGGCAATGGCGGCGGCAAGACGCCCTACGTGATCGGCATCGGCGGCTCGGTCGCGGTCGGCAAGTCGACCACCGCGCGCCTCCTGCGCGCCCTGATGGCCCGCTGGCCGACGACCCCAAAGGTCGACCTCGTCACCACCGACGGCTTCCTGTTGCCGAACGCGGTGCTGGCCAGCGAGGGCCTGATGGAGCGAAAGGGCTTTCCCGAAAGCTACGACATCGCCGCGCTGCTGCGCTTCATGTCCGACATCAAGGCCGGCAAGGGGCCGGTGTCGGCGCCGGTCTATTCGCATCTCGTCTACGACGTCGTGCCGGGCGGGGAGGTGGTGATCGACCGGCCCGACATTTTGATCGTCGAGGGCCTCAACGTGCTGCAGGTCGGCCGCCCGCCGCGTGACGGCAAGGCGATCCCCTTCGTCTCCGACTTCTTCGATTTCTCGGTCTATCTCGACGCCGACGAGACGCTGCTGCACGACTGGTATGTCGAGCGCTTCTTCCGCCTGCGCGACACGGCCTTCCGCGACGAGCGCTCGTTCTTCCGCAAATATGCCGACCTGTCGGAGGCGGAGGCGCTCGAGGTCGCGCAAAAGCTCTGGGCAAACATCAACCTGCGCAACCTGCGCGAGAACATCCTGCCGACGCGGCACCGCGCCAGTCTGGTGCTGACAAAGGGCCGGAGCCACCGCGTCGAGCGCGTGGATCTGCGGCGGCTGTGACCGCCGTCGATCGCATCTCTCGACCACGCGGCCCATAGCCCCGCTCTATCGTCTCCGGAGCGAGCCGGCATTTCCGCGCAGCACGGCCGAAAACGACACTCCCTCGTATTCACCATGCCCCCGAGGGAGCTCCGCGATGCTGCAAGATCTCATCCAAGCCTCTACCCGCCGTGAGCGCCCGCTCGCCGGCAAGGCCGCCATCGTCACCGGCTCGACGAGCGGGATCGGGCTCGGCATCGCCCGGGCTCTGGCCGAAGCCGGCGCGGACGTCGTTCTCAATGGCTTCGGCCCGGACGCCGAGATCGAGCGGACGCGCACCGAGCTCGAAGCCGCGCATGGCGTCGACGTCGTCTACTCGCCGGCCGACATGGCGGAGCCGGCCTCGATCGAGGCGATGACCGACCTCGCGCAGCACCGGTTCGGCGGCGTCGACATCCTCGTCAACAATGCCGGCGTCCAGCACGTGGCACCGCTGGAATCCTTTCCTGCCGAGAAGTGGGATCGCATCCTGGCGATCAACCTCTCCTCGGCTTTCCACACGACACGGCTCGTGCTGCCCGGCATGCGCGAGCGCGGCTGGGGCCGGATCATCAATGTCGCCTCGGCGCATGCGCTCGTCGGCTCGGCCTTCAAGTCCGCCTATGTCGCCGCGAAGCACGGCATCCTCGGGCTGACCAAAGTGACCGCGCTCGAGACGGCCGAGCAGAACATCACCTGCAACGCGATCTGCCCGGGCTACGTCTACACCCCGCTCGTCGAGGCGCAGATCGACGGCCAGGCCGCCGCGCACGGCCTGCCGCGTGAAAAAGTGATCCGCGAGGTGCTGCTCGCCAAGCAGCCGAACAAGCGCTTCGCCACGGTCGAGGAGATCGGCGCGGTCGCGGTGTTCCTGGCGAGCGCCGCCGCCGGCTCGATCACCGGTGCCGCGCTGCCGGTCGACGGCGGCTGGACGGCCCAGTGAGCGGGAGGCGGCCATGAACGCGTTCGAGAAGATCGCCGACGACATGACGGTCACCATCGCCGAGGACATGCCGGTGCCGGCGACGGTGCCGCTCGGGCGGCCCGATGTCGGCCAGATCGTCCTCGTCCTGCAGGGCGGCGGCGCGCTCGGCGCCTACCAGGCCGGCGTCTACGAGGCGCTGCACGAGGCCGGCATCGAGCCGGACTGGGTGATCGGCACCTCGATCGGGGCGATCAATGCGAGCCTGATCGCCGGCAACGAGCCGGCGAGGCGGCTCGATCGGCTGAAGGAGTTCTGGCGCCGCGTCGCCCAGACGCCGGACTGGGACGTGATCCCGTACGTGCCCTGGCTCGGCCGCAGCCTGCCGAACTGGGCGACGCTCGCCGCCGGCGTCGAGAGCTTCTTCAAGCCGAACCCGCTCGCCTTCCTCGGCTGGCACATTCCGCTCGCCGCCGATGCCGCCGGCTACTACTCGACGCGGCCGCTCGCGGCGACGCTGCGCGAGCTCGTCGACTTCTCGCGCCTGTCGCGCTGCGCGCCGCGGCTGACGGTCGGTGCGGCCAACGTCCGCACGAGCCAGATGCGCTACTTCGACAGCCGCGAGGAGGCGCTCGACGTGCGCCACGTGCTGGCCTCGGGCGCTTTGCCGCCTGCGTTTCCCGCCGTGCGCATCGACGGCGACCTCTTCTGGGACGGCGGCATCCTGTCGAACACCCCGGTCGAGGCCGTGTTCGACGACAATCCGCGCAAGAACTCGCTCGTCATCGCCGTCCACATCTGGAATCCCGAAGGCCAGGAGCCGGAGAGCATCTGGCAGGTGCTGAGCCGCCAGAAGGAGATCCAGTATTCGAGCCGGGCGGTCAGCCACATCATGCGCCAGAAGCAGATCCACAGGCTCCGCCACATCATCGCCGAGCTGTCGAAGAAGCTGCCGCCCGAAGTGATGGTCGACGACGAGACACGCGAGATGGCGGCCTATGGCTGCCTGACGCAGATGCACGTGGTGCGCCTGCTCGCGCCGCGCCTCGACAACGAGGACCACACCAAGGACATCGACTTCTCGAGCGGCGGCATCGGCAAGCGTTGGACCGCCGGCTACGAGGACGCCAAGCGCGTCCTCGAAGCGGCCCCCTGGGAGCACGAGATCGATCCGCTCGAAGGATTCCACCTGCACGAGCTGCGGCGCATGTCTATGGAGGCGTGACGGCGGGGCCGGCGGGTGCTGCCCGCCGGATGTAGCCGTCCAACCCTCGCACCCGGGCCGGCGCGAGCGCCGAGACCCGGGTATCGGCATTCGCGGCCCGAGATCGCCGCGCCGGCCCGCCGGCGACGCAGAGCGGCTCGTCGGGAGTTGGGGACCGGCCTTTGGCCTTCGGCCGAGCCGGGCGGATGAAGCCTCGCTCGGCGCCCATCCCCTCTCCTCCTCATTGCCGGGCTTGTCTCGGCAATCCAGTCTGTAGGGCCGAAAAGAAGGCTGGATTGCCGGGACAAGCCCGGCAATGAGGGAGAGGATTACTCGCGAGACGAGTCGAGCGTCCTCCGGAGTTCCGGTTTAGCCCGAGGAAGCTTCGACGAAGAGGCAGATCGAGCGCGGAATTGCTTCTCTTTGCGAGTTGAGGGCGGCCTTCGGCCGGCCCAGGCGGATGGAACGCACGGTGCCTTTCCTGATGCCCTCCGGGTCCCCTTCCCGCGCCTTCGGCGCGCCGGGACGACACCGAGGTTGCTCAGGTGTCGTCCCCGGCCGCGCGAAGCGCGGGGAAGGGGACCCAGGCCTTTCGGAGACCGATCGCGAACTCGGTTTTGCGAGGAGCGCCAGCACGCACCAATTAAGCCTTGCGACGGGAAGAGAGA
>JAEZCD010000141.1 GCA_023430145.1 Pseudomonadota bacterium | reverse complement strand
CCGCTGCCCGGCGCGACGAAGCTCAAGCCCGGCTCCGCCACCCGGCGCTTCTTCGGCGTCGAGCCGCAGATCGTCGATGCCGTGGGCAAGGTGCTGGAAGGCGCGACCGAGGGCAATCTCGTCATCGCCGAAAGCTGGCCCGGCCAGATGCGCACGGTTTACGGCGACCACAAGCGCTTCGAGGAAACCTATTTCGCGACCTACCCGAACAAGTATTTTCCCGGAGACGGCTGCCGCCGAGACGCCGATGGCTATTACTGGATCACCGGCCGCGTCGACGACGTGATCAACGTCTCCGGCCACCGCATGGGCACGGCGGAGGTGGAATCCTCGCTCGTCGCGCATCCCAAGGTCTCGGAAGCGGCGGTCGTCGGCTATCCGCACGACATCAAGGGCCAGGGCATCTACGCCTATGTCACGCTCATGCACGGCGAGGAGCCGAGCGAGGCGCTGCGCAAGGAGCTGGCGCTGTGGGTGCGGAAAGAGATCGGCGCCATCGCCTCGCCGGACCTGATCCAGTTCGCGCCCGGCCTGCCGAAGACGCGCTCCGGCAAGATCATGCGCCGCATCCTGCGAAAGATCGCCGAGGACGAGTTTTCGAACCTCGGCGACACCTCGACGCTGGCCGATCCGGGCGTCGTCGACGACCTCGTCGCCAACCGCCAGAACCGGCACGCGGGGTGAGACGCGGAGCGCCTGCTCTTTCCATCCCGCCGGAATCGCTTCCGGCGATGCCGCAGCCATGAAGGCTGGACCGACGCCGCGGTCGGCGGGACGGCTGGGGTGAACGATCGCCCCCGCCGCCCGGTGAAGCACTCCGGGCGGCGGTGATTCACGCTCTCGCTCTTCGCCTGCCGCTCAGAGCGATCCACCCTCCCCATCGAAGGGCTACGGGATTCGCGCATCGCTTCGTTTCCCGGACAAGCTGCGCACGGCGCAGATCCGGGACCCGGCGACCGACGCGCGAAGCGCACTAAGTGCTTCGCGAAGAGTCGCCCGCGCCGGGTTCCGGGTCTTGGCTCCGGCTACGCCGCCGCTCGCCCGGGAAACGGGGGAGATGTGTGGGGGAGATGCGTGAATGCCGTAGCCTCGATGGGCAGCGGCAAGAAGGAAGAGGAGGCGGAACCGAACCGTCTCCCGTCCGAGGCCTTCGGCGCCGGCCCGGCTTGCCTTTCGGGGGAAGATAACGGGTATTACGCATGATACGCCGGGGCCAGAGAACCAGCCGAGAAGCATGCAAATCCTCGACAACATCGCCGCCGACTGGCGCTTCCTGAAAAGCACCGTCCGCGCGCTCCGCCTCGTCTCGCCGATCACCAAGCACCCGACGCGGACCTTTCCGGTCGCGGTGGCGGAGCTCGCCGAGAAGCACGGCGACAGGCCGGCGCTCGAATCGGCCGACGAGACCTTCAGCTATGCCGCGCTCGACGCGCGCGCCAACCAATGGGCGCGCTGGGGGCGGGCGCAGGGGCTCGGCAAGGGCGACGTCGTCGCCCTGCTGATGAAGAACCGGCCCGAATTCATGGCGCTGTGGATCGGCCTCAACCGGATCGGCGCGGTGGTGGCGCTGCTCAACACCAACCTCACGGGCCATCTCCTGGCGCATTCGATAGCCATCGTGGCGCCTAAGCACGTCATCGCCGCCGCCGATCTCGCCGAGGCGTTGTCCGACGTGCCGGCGGCCGACGGGTGCCGCTATTGGCTGCACGGCGAGGCGGAGGGCGCTTCCTGGCCGCGCGTCGACGGCGAGGTCGACGCCCTGCCGACGGCGCCCGTTCCCGCCGCCGAGCTGCCTCCGGTGACGATCGACGACCGTGCCCTGCTCATCTACACGAGCGGCACCACGGGCATGCCGAAGGCGGCCAACGTCAACCATTTCCGGGTGATGGCGATGGCGTCGTCCTTCTGTGGGGCGATGAACGTCAAGCCGCGCGACCGGATGTATCTCTGCCTGCCCATGTACCACGCCGCCGGCGGCGTGGTGGCGGCCGGCGCGACGCTGATCGGCGGCGGCACGGTGGTGATCCGCGAGCGCTTCTCGGCGCTCGGCTTCTGGCGCGACATCGCCCGCGAGCGCTGCACGCTGTTCCAGTACATCGGCGAGCTGTGCCGCTACCTCGTCAACGCGCCCGAGACCGAGGCCGAGAAGCAGCACCATCTCCGCCTCGTCTGCGGCAATGGGCTCAGGCCCGACATCTGGATGCGCTTCAAGGACCGGTTCCGGATCCCGGAGATCCTCGAGTTCTACTCGGCCACCGAGGGCAACGTGGCGCTCTACAACTTCGACGGCAGGCCGGGCTCGATCGGTCGCATCCCCTGGTGGCTCGAGCACCGGCTCGTCGTGCGCGTCGTCCGCTTCGACATCGAGACCGAGGAGCCGGTGCGCGGCCCGGACGGGCACTGCATCGTCTGCCAGCCGGGCGAGGTCGGAGAGGCGATCGGCGAGGTCGTTGACGATCCGAAGAAGCCCGCCAACCGCTTCGCCGGCTATGCCGACAAGGCGCAGGGCGAGAAGAAGACCATCCAGAACGTCTTCAAGCAGGGCGACCGCTGGTTCCGCACCGGCGACCTGATGCGGCAGGACGAGCGCGGCTACTTCTACTTCGTCGACCGCATCGGCGACACGTTCCGCTGGAAGGGCGAGAACGTCGCCACGGCGCAGGTGGCCGAGACGCTGAACCAGTTCCCCGGCGTCAGCGACGCCACCGTCTACGGCGTGCCGGTGCCGGGCACCGAGGGCAAGGCCGGCATGGCGGCGATCGTCGCGCACGATCTCGACCTGTCCGGCCTCGCCCGCTACCTCGACGCCGAGCTGCCGGTCTATGCGCGGCCGGTCTTCCTGCGTCTCTGCACCGCGCTCGAGATGACCGGCACCTTCAAGCAGCGCAAGATCGAGCTGGTGCGCGACGGCTTCGACCCGGATGTGATCGCCGACCCGCTGTTCGTCCGCCGCGGTTCGGGCTACCTGCCGCTCGACGCCGTCCTCTTCCGGCGGATCGTGACCGGCGAGATGCGCGTGTGACCGCTCCCCTTCCGACTGCCAACGAGGTCGTCGCCTTCTGGCGCGCGGCCGGCCCGAGCCGCTGGTACAAGGCGGACCCGATGTTCGACCGCCTGGTCCGCCTGCGCCTCGGCGCGGCGCACGAGGCGGCCGCGCGCGGCGAGCTCGCCGAGTGGGCGGCGACGCCGGCCGGCACCCTCGCCCTGCTGATCCTGCTCGACCAGGCGCCGCGCAACATCTTCCGCGGCACGCCTCGGGCCTTCGCCACCGACGCCGTGGCGCTGGCGCTCGCCGAAAACGCGCTCCAACGAAAATTTGATCGCACGTTCGGCGCGCCGATGCGGCAGTTCTTCTACCTGCCATTCATGCATTCGGAGGCGCTCGCCGACCAAGAGCGCTGCGTCGAGTTGATGCGCGCATACGGGGGTGCCGAGAACCTCCGCTATGCGGAGATCCATCTCGACGTGATCAAGCGCTTCGGCCGCTTCCCGCACCGCAACGCCATCCTCGGCCGGCCGCCGCGGGCGGAGGAGGAGAAGTTTCTGGCGGACGGCGGGTTCCGCGGCTGAGCTCGTGCTTGCCGCGCGACGGCGACTTCGAAAGGACTGCCGAACCGATTCTTAAGCCGAGCCGCATAGGCAATCTCCCGACTCTCGCCCGAATGGAAGCGCCGCCGGAACCCATGGAGAACAGCGGGACCAAAGCACGCCCTGATCCGGCCGGCATGCTGCGCGATCTCGTGTCCCGTGTCCGGAGCCGCTTCGGCGATCCGAGCGACCGCGCCACCGCGCAGCGCTCGGCCGGCTGGACCTTCCTGCTCCGCGTCGCCAATGCCGGCATCGCCTTCGGCTCGCAGATCCTGCTCGCGCGCTGGATGGGGGCGCACGAGTTCGGCATCTACGTCTACGTCTGGAGCTGGGTGCTGCTGCTCGGCGGCATCGGCACCTTCGGCCTCGCCATGGCACCGCCGCGCTTCGTGCCGGAATACGCCAAACGCGGCGATCTCGAGGGCCTGCGCGGCTTCCTGCTCGGCAGCCGCATCCAGGCCTTCCTGACGGCGACCGCCATCGGCCTCGCCGGCCTCGCCGGCCTGCTTTTGTTCGGCGACAAGATCGAGAGCTTCGAGCTCGTGCCGCTCTATCTCGCCTGTGTCTGCCTGCCGATGTACGCCCTCACCGAGGTGCAGGACGGCATCGGCCGCTCCTACGACTGGATCGACATCGCGCTGGCTCCCCCATACCTGATCCGGCCGCTGATGCTGCTGTCGCTGATGGCGGCGATGTATCTCTCGGGCATCGCGCCGACCGCCGTCTCGGCCATGGTGGCGAGCATCGTCGCCACCTGGGTGACGGCGCTGCTGCAGCTCTGGGCGCTGAACCGGCGGCTGCGCACGAAAGTGCCGCGGGGGCCGGCGCGCTTCGAGCCGAAGACCTGGGCGGTGATCGCCTTCCCGATCTTCATCGTCGACGGCTTCCACCTTCTGCTCGGCCACAGCGACGTGCTGATCCTCAGCCAGTTCGTGCCGCCGGAAGAGGTGAGCGTCTACTGGGGGGCGATCAAGCTGATGTCGCTCGCGGTGTTCGTCTCCTTCAGCGTCTCGGCCGGGGTGTCGCACCGCTTCACCGAATACGGCGTCACGGGGGACCATCTGGCGCTCGCCGGAATCGTCCGCGACGCCGTCCGCTGGACCTTCTGGCCGACGCTCGCGGCGGCGATCTTCCTGCTCGCGGTCGGCTATCCGGCCCTGCGCCTGTTTGGCCCGGACTTCGTCGCCGGCTATCCGCTGATGTTCATCCTCGCCATCGGCATTCTGGCCCGCGCCTCCATCGGGCCGGTCGAGCGGCTCCTCAACATGCTCGGCGAGCAGAAGATCTGCGCCGCGGCCTACGCGGTCACGTTCGGCATTAGTCTCGGCCTCGCGCTGATCCTCATCCCGAGGCTCGGTACCGCCGGCATGGCCTGGGCCATGTCCCTGGCCCTGATCGTGGAATCCTTCTTGCTGTTCTGGGTCACAAGGCGGCGGCTCGGCCTCCACGTCTTCTTCTGGGGCGGGCCGCCGGACCTCGAGACGGCGGCGAAGCGGGTTCGGCTCCCCAATCGTCCCGCCCCAGGACAGGCGACCGATGCGGACATGCGCGACCCCGAAGCTTGAGCTGGCAGCGGCGAGAGAGCATCCGCACGCCCGGACCATCCTTCAGGTGAACAGCGAGCCCGTGGCGGCCGCGACCGAGGTGCTCGCCTATCCGGCGATGCGCGCGCTCGCCCCCGATTGGGCTGCCCTCGCGGACCGCGCCCTGGCCCCCAACCTGCTGGCGTGTCCCGAAATGGCACTGGCGGCGCTCGAGCATCTCGGCATCGCGGGCACCCTCGCGACTGCTCGGAACGGCCGTGGCGAGCTAACGGGCGCGCTGGTGGCGATGCCGCGCCGCGGCATTCCGGGCCTTCCGACGCTGCTCTCGGGCGATTTCGAAGGGTTCGGGCCGATCGGCACGCCGCTGCTCGATCCCGCAGCGCCGCGCGAGGCCGCGCGAAATCTGCTCGACGGCCTCGCGGCCGGCACCGGCGCCAGCTTGCTGGTCCTGCGCGGCGTGGACGTAGCGAGCCCCGCCGCGGCGGCGCTGCGGCAGGCGATCGAACAGAGCGGCCGCCGCCTCGCCGTGGTCGATCGCCACGAGCGCGCCGCGCTCGTCACCGGGACGCCGGGCGACGCCTATCTGGCGGCGTCGCTGTCGTCGAAGAAGCGCAAGGAGCTGCGGCGCCAGCTGAGCCGGCTCGCCGACGAGCTCGGCCCGGTCGCCTTCCGGATGCAGTCCGGCACCGAAGCGGTCGCAGCCGGGATGCAGGCCTTCCTGGCCATCGAGGACTCTGGCTGGAAGCATCGCCGCGGCACCTCGCTGCGGCGCGCGCCGCGGCACCTCGCCTTCTTCACCGAAGCGGTGGCCGCGCTCGCCCGCGAGGGCCGCGCCGAGGTCGCGCTGCTGACGGCCGGGGAGCGGCCGGTTGCGGCCGGCATCGTCCTCTCCAGCGGCCGTTCCGCCTGGTACTTCAAGACCGCCTATGACGAGAGCCTCGCGCGCTATTCGCCGGGCGTGCAGCTCACCGTCGCCATCACCCGCGCGCTCGCCGACGATCCGCGCTTCGACATCGTCGATTCCACCGCCGTGGCCGATCACCCGATGATCGACCACATCTGGCGCGAGCGGCTCGCGATCGCCGACTGGCTGATCGAGCTGAGGCCGCGCGACCCGCGCTTCCGCATCGCCCTCGCCGCCGAAACATCCCGCCGCCGCCTGCGCGCCGCGGCCCGCTCGCTCCTCCACACGTTGAGACAGAAGATCCGGGAGACCCGCCCATGACCGAGACGCTCGTCGTCGCCCCTGCCGACCTTGCCGGCGCCTATCCGGAGCGCCCGTTCCGCATCCGCCATGCGCTGGCCGGGCATCCGCTGCTGCAGCTGCCGCGCATCGTCGAGCTGACGAAACAGCTCGACGAGGACCGCATCGAGTACAACAGCGGCAAGCTCGCCCCGAACCAGAAGCCGGAGGAGACGCCGCTCGTCGACATGCCGCCGGAGGAGGTGGTGCGCAAGATCGAGACGGCGGGCGCCTGGATGGTGCTGAAGCGCGTCGACACCGTGCCGGAATACCGGGCGCTGCTCGAGGAGGCGCTCGGCTCCGTCGCCCGGCAGCTCGGCTTCGCCTCGCTGAAGGAAGCCGGCTTCACCGACATCGAGGGCTTCCTGTTCGTCTCCTCGCCGAACGGGGTGACGCCGTTCCACGTCGATCCGGAGGACAATTTCTTCGTCCAGATCCACGGCCCGAAATTCTTCCACACGCTCGACAACACCGATCGCGCGCTCGTCTCGGAGGCCGATCTCGAGAGCGCGCCGACCAAGCACCGCAATCTCGCCTACGATCCCTCGTTCGAGAGCCGCGCCACCGTGCACGAGCTGGCTCCCGGCGACGGCCTGTTCGTGCCCTACCAATGGCCGCACTGGGTCCGCACCGGCGACAGCTACTCGGTGTCGATGGCGATCACCTGGAAGAGCCCGGCCGTTCGCCGCAACAACAAGCTGATGTTCATGAACCACATGCTGCGCGGCCTCGGCCTGCCGCAGCCGCGGCCCGGCAAGGTGCCGGTGCTCGACGGCCTTAAAGTCGCCGCCTACACGGCCGCCCGCAGCGCCGTCGAGCCGCTGCGGCGCAGCGAGGGCATGCGCCGCCGGCTGCGCGGCCTCCTGTTCGGCAGGAGCGCCAACTACTATTACCGCGACGGCGAGACGAAGAAGGCTATGTGAGGCGGTACGACGCGACGTCTGGCGCACGCGCCCAAGCGCGTTGCATTCGCCGCCGCGCTCGACTAGAACACGGCCCTTCGAAACCCGCCCGGCCGGTTAGGGCTGCCGTGGCGGGTGTTTTTGCTCGCGCCCTGCCGCGGGCTTCCGCATCTCTGAAGGAGAGCCAAATGCCCAAGCTCAAGACCAAGTCGGGGGCCAAGAAGCGGTTTCGCTTCACCGGCACCGGCAAGGTGATCGGCTCCCAGGCCGGCAAGCGTCACGGAATGATCAAGCGGTCGAACAAGTTCATCCGCAACCAGCGCGGCACGACGATCCTGTCGGAAGCCGACGAGTCCATCGTCAAGATGTTCATGCCGTACGGCGGACGCTGACGGTCCGATCGTTCCACTGATTGCCGATTTCCTGGGAGTTTCATCATGGCCCGCGTCAAGCGCGGCGTGACTTCGCACGCCAAGCATAAGAAGACCCTCAAGGCAGCCAAAGGCTTCTACGGCCGCCGCAAGAACACCATCCGCGCCGCCAAGGCGGCCGTCGACCGGTCGATGCAATATGCCTATCGCGACCGCAAGAACCGCAAGCGCAGCTTCCGCGCGCTCTGGATCCAGCGCATCAACGCCGCGGTCCGCGAGGCCGGCCTGACCTATTCGCGCTTCATCGACGGCCTCGCCAAGGCCGGCGTCGAGGTCGATCGGAAGGTCCTGTCGGACCTGGCGATCCGCGAGCCGGCGGCCTTCGCGGCGCTCGTCGACAAGGCCAAGGGCGCGCTCGCCTGAGATCCTGATACGGGACGCGCTCCGCGCGCGAGTGCGTTCCGGCGCATTCGCGCAGCACCCGTCACCGGTTGAGATCAATGGCTGATCTGCAAGTTCTCGAAGCCGACATAGCGTCCGCGATCCTCGGCGCCGCCGACGAGGCGGCGCTCGAATCCGTGCGCGTCGGCGCGCTCGGCAAGAAGGGCAGCATCTCCGAGCGCCTCAAGACGCTCGGCGGCATGAGCCCGGACGAGCGCAGCGTCATGGGCCCGGCGCTGAACGGGCTGAAGGAGCGCGTGACGGCCGCCATCGCGGCCCGCCGCGCGACGCTGAAGGAGGCCGCGCTCGAGCAACGCCTCGCCGCCGAGACCGTCGACGTCTCGCTGCCGCTGCGCGAGAGCCCGCTCGAGGCCGGCCGCATCCACCCCGTCACGCAGGTGGTCGACGAGCTCGTCGCCATCTTCGCCGACATGGGGTTCTCGGTCGCCGAAGGCCCCGACATCGAGGACGACCGGCACAACTTCACGGCGCTCAACTTCCCGGCCGGCCACCCTGCGCGGGACATGCACGACACGTTCTTCTTCGCACCGAAGCCGGACGGCTCGCGGCTCCTGCTGCGCACCCACACGAGCACGGTGCAGGTGCGGACCATGGAGGGCGGGCCGCCGCCCTACCGCGTCATCATCCCGGGCCGCACCTATCGCTGCGACAGCGACCAGACGCATACGCCGATGTTCCACCAGGTCGAGGGCCTCGTCATCGACCGGGGCGCGCATATCGGCCACCTGAAATGGATCCTGGAAGAGTTCTGCAAGGCGTTCTTCGAGGTGCCGGAGGTGAAGATGCGCTTCCGGCCGAGCTTCTTCCCCTTCACCGAGCCGTCGATGGAGGTGGACATCGGCTGCCGCCGGGTCGGCAACGAGATCCGCTTCGGCGAGGGCGACGACTGGCTGGAGATCCTCGGCTGCGGCATGGTGCACCCGAACGTGCTGCGCAATTGCGGGCTCGACCCCGACGAGTGGCAGGGCTTCGCCTGGGGCATGGGGATCGACCGCATCGCCATGCTGAAATACGGCATGCAGGATCTGCGCGAGTTCTTCGAGGCCGACATCCGCTGGCTGCGGCACTACGGATTCCGGCCGCTCGACCTGCCGAGCCTGGCGGGGGGACTGTCGTCGTGACGACGTCGGCCGGCGGGGCGCGAAGCGCCCGCAGCGAGAGCGACGAGGCTCGGATAGCTGTGCTTGGCTCCTCTTCCCCCTCCCCCCTTGAGGGGGTGGGCCGGGGAGGGGGGTACCTTCTGAGCTCCCGGTCCACTACCCGCCTCCCTTCGGTCCTGCCGACCGTTGACCTCTCGAGTCAGACAGCGAACGAATGTGTTCTGACCAGCCTGCTTAGCCGGGTTCGGCACTTTCCCTCCACACTCGAGGATTGGGCAGCGGGGTGATGTCCGTTGCCGCCCACCGGCCCGTCGGGGCGCGCGTACGCGAGCAGGCGCGCCAGCTTCGACGAACAATGCCGGATGCCGAGCGTCGGCTTTGGGCGCATCTGCGCGGACATCGTTTCGATGGCTTGGGCTTTCGCCGGCAGTCACCGATCGGGCGCTACATCGCCGATTTCGTCTGCCACGAGGCGAGGCTGATTCTCGAAGTCGATGGCGGGCAGCACGGCAGCGGCGAGCAGAAGCGGCGCGACGAGGTCCGAGACCGATGGTTCGTGGAACACGGCTACCGCACCTTGCGCGTATGGAAAAACGACGTCCTGCAGAATCTCGAGGGCGTCCTCGAAGTCATACTGCTCGCGTGCCGCTAGCAGTCACCCCCCTCCCAACCCTCCCCCGCAAGGGGGGAGGGCTCAGGCCGCGTCTTCCCGGAAGGTGAACCGAAACACCAGGCGAGGATGAGCCGAAAACCTGGTAACCGCGCATGAAATTCACCCTCGCCTGGCTGAAAGAGCACCTCGACACCGATGCGCCGCTGGAGCGCGTCGCCGATGCGCTGACCCGCGTCGGCCTCGAGGTCGAATCCGTCACCGACCGCGCCAAGGCGCTGGCGCCGTTCCTCACTGCGCGCGTGCTCGAGGCGCGGCAGCACCCGAATGCCGATCGGCTGCGCGTCTGCATGGTCGACACCGGCTCCGGTCCGGTGCAGGTCGTCTGCGGGGCGCCGAACGCGCGCACCGGCATGATCGGCGTGTTCGCCGCCGCCGGCTCCGTCATCCCCGGCACCGGGCTCGAGCTGAAGGCCGGCCAGATCCGCGGCGAGGCCTCGAACGGCATGCTCGTCTCCGAGCGCGAGATGGGCCTGTCGGACGCGCACGAGGGCATCATCGACCTGCCCGAAGGCACCCCGATCGGCATTCCCTTCGCCGGCATTCTCGGCCTCGACGACCCGACGATCGAGATCGGCGTGACCCCGAACCGGCCGGATTGCCTCGGCGTCGGCGGCATCGCCCGCGACCTCGCCGCGGCCGGCCTCGGCGCGCTGCGGGACCGGGCACCAGCCCCCCTGCCCGGCCGCTTCCCCTGCTCCGTGGCGGTGCGGCTCGACCTCGGCGAGGCGCCGGAGCTCTGCCCGGCCTTCGGCCTGCGGCTGATCCGCGGCGTTCGCAACGGGCCGTCGCCGGAATGGCTGCAGCGGCGCCTGCGCGCCATCGGGCTCAGGCCGATCAACGCCCTCGTCGACGTGACCAACTTCGTCACTTACGACCGCAGCCGGCCGCTGCACGTCTTCGATGCTGCGAAGGTTTCGGGCGACCTCGTCATCCGCCGGGCCAAGGCGGGCGAGAGCCTCCTCGCCCTCGACGGCCGTTCCCATGCGCTCGATGCGACGATGGTCGTCATCGCCGATGATCGGGGCGTCGAGTCGCTCGCCGGCATCATGGGCGGCGAGGAGAGCGGCTGCACGGAGGCGACTACCGACGTGCTGGTCGAATCGGCGCTCTGGGATGCGTACAACATCGCCCAGACCGGCAGGAAGCTCGGCATCGTCTCGGACGCCCGCTACCGCTTCGAGCGCGGCGTCGACCCGGCCTTCACGCTCCCGGGCCTCGAGCTCGCGACGCGCATGATCCTCGACCTTTGCGGCGGCGAGCCCTCGGACGTCGTGCTCGCCGGCGCCATCCCCGACACGACCCGGCAGATCGAGTTCCCGCTCGCGGAGGTGAAGCGCCTTACCGGCCTCGACCTCGAGGCGGCCGAGATCCTCGATGTCCTGAAGCGGCTCGGCTTCGGCGTCGCCGGCGAGGGCGCCACCGTCGCCGTGACGCCGCCGAGCTGGCGGCCGGACATCGAGGGCAAGGCCGACCTCGTCGAGGAGGTGATGCGGATCGTCGGCGTCGACCGCGTGCCGTCGACGCCCCTGCCGCGCGAAGGCAGCGTCCCCGCCGCCGTGCTGACGCCGATCCAGCGCCGCACGCGCACCGCCAAGCGGGCGCTCGCCGCGCGCGGCCTCGTCGAGGCGGTCACCTGGTCGTTCGTGCCGAAGACGCATGCGGAGGCCTTCGGGGGCGGCGCACCGGAGATCGCGCTCGCCAACCCGATTGCCGCGGACCTGTCCGACATGCGGCCGAGCCTCGTCCCCGGCCTGCTCGCGGCCCTGCAGCGCAACGCCGACCGCGGCTATGGCGATCTGGCCCTGTTCGAGGTCGGCCAGGTGTTTGGGGGCGACAAGCCGACCGACCAGGCGACGGCGGCCACCTCCGTCCGCGGCGGCGCTGCGAAGGTTTCCGGCGCCGGCCGCCACTGGAGCGGCGCTGCCGGGCCGGTCGATGTCTTCGACGCCAAGGCGGATGCGCTTTCGCTGGTCGCCTCGCTCGGCTTTCCCGTCGCCAATGTGCAGATCGCCCCGGGCGGTGCGCCTTGGCTGCATCCCGGCCGCTCGGCAACGCTGCGGCTCGGCAATGTCGTGCTCGGATATTTCGGCGAGCTGCACCCCAAAACGCTCGAGCTGCTCGGCGTCGACGGACCGGCGGTGGCGGCGGAGATCATCCTCGAGCGGATCCCGGCCGCGCGGGCGAAGCCGACGAGGGTGAAACCGGCATTCGAGAAGTCGGACCTGCAGCCAGTGACCCGCGACTTCGCGTTCCTGGTCGGGGCGCGCGTGCCGGCGGCCGATATCGTCCGCGCGGCGCAGGGCGCCGACAAGAAGCTAGTCGCCCGCGTGTCCGTGTTCGACGTCTACACCGGCTCCGGCGTCGGCCCGGACGAGAAGTCGCTCGCCGTCGAGGTGACCCTGCAGCCGCGCGAGCGGACCATGACGGACGCCGAGATCGATGCCGTCGGCGCATCGATCGTCGCAGCCGTGCAAAAGGCCACCGGCGCCCGCTTGCGGAGTTGAGCAGCCGTTCCCAGATCAAGAACGCTTCTAAACTGAAAAGCGCCAAAGCATCGCGTGATCAAAGGGTTGCGCGAAGCAGTGCAAATCCGTATGGTGCTTTCGATCGTCCGCGGGCGGCGCTTTTGCGTGTGCCCGCGATCCCTTTTCTAGCAGAGTTGCCGCTCCGATATGGCTGTCAGCAATCTGATCAATACGCACGCCTCGCGGGCACCCGCCCAGGATTGCGGATTGCGGCCGACCAGCTGCGTCGCCCGCGACGTCGGCGCCATGCTGCGCGACGCCGGCCTCCGGCCGACGCGGCAGCGCATCGCGCTCGGCCGGCTGCTCTACGCCAAAGAGGATCGGCATGTCACGGCCGAGATCCTGCATGAGGAGGCGATGCTCGCCCGCGTGCCGGTGTCGCTGGCGACGGTCTACAACACGCTGCACCAATTCACCGAAGCGGGCCTGTTGCGCGAGCTCGCGGTCGACGGCTCGAAGACCTATTTCGACACCAATGTCAGCGACCATCATCATTTTCTCGTCGAGGGCGAGAACATGCTGACGGACATCCCCGAGGATTCGATCGACGTGAACAACCTTCCGGAGCCGCCGGAGGGAATGGAGATCGCCCGCGTCGACGTCGTCGTCCGGCTGCGCCGCAAGAAGGGCTGACCCGCCCCCCGGCCCGGGCTGCCGAGCTCTCCTCGCCGAACCTGCGGCTGCCAAGTCCTCCTATCGGCCGGACCAGCTGCGTGACGCGCAGGGGCAGATCCGGATCCGCAAAGCCGCGCCGGCTCCCTTTCCCCCGCTACTCGGCCGGGGACGAAGTGCCGGTGGCCTAGAATCTGAACATGGGCAGCGGGTGCAGCGGATCCTTCCGCAGATGCGCCAGCTCGAAGACGACCAGGCGCCGGTGGAAGCCGGCTCCGGGCCACCGCACATAGAGCTCGCGCAGGAAGCTCCGCGGCAGCCCGAAGGTGAGAAGTCCGCCCGAAACATCGATCCAGTCGGCGCGGCGGAACGGCTCGACGATCCAGGCCGGATCGCCCCGCCAGGGGGTGAGCTTGTGGTGCTGGCGAATCGCCTCGAGGATCTCGGCGATCCAGTCCGGCCGACCCGCGGCCACGAGGTGGGCTTCGGCCGCTCGCATCGACGGCGGCAGATAGTCGAACGTGCCGGCGGTCCAGATGCCGATGTCGTGGAAGGCCGCCGCGACCGCGATCTTTCGGTGCCGCTCGTCGTCAGCGGCTGCGAGCGCGGCGCAGATCTGCGCTACCCGATGGGCATGGTTGCGGTAGCCGACGAAGTCGTCGCCGAGGACCGCGGCATGTGCCGACACGATCTCGTCGAGCGCGCCGATGTGAGCGTCGGCCTGCATGCTAGTCAGCCATGCCGAGATGATCCCTCCCGGGACGACGGCGGCGCCTCGCCGACCGTCTCCGAGCCGGCATGGCGTCGGGGGTCCGCACACCCTTCGACCCCCTTCCATCCAGTTCATTTGCGGCCCAAGGTCTGTTAGACATATCTCTCCCCGGGGCGGGACGGAGTGCTGCTTGCTGCATCGATTCCACCTGCTGTGCATCGCGCCGGTCGTGGGCTGGATCGCCGGTGTGATCGGCTACGGATATTTCGGCGGCGCAGATCTCGGGCCCCTCGGCTACACATTGCTTTTCGGTGCCGGTGTGCTCGTCGGACCGCTGATCGGCGTCGCGGCAATGCGCGCCCTTCCCGATCTCTTCGAATGGGAGGACAGTCGCCCGCACGATTTCTTCCTGCCGGCGCTCGCGAGCTCGTCCCTGGTGTGCCTTCTCGTGGCCATGACGGTCACCGCCGCCATCGGCGATTGAGCCGGCTCGAGTCACAGCCGCGCCCGCGAGCCGCTGATTCGCCGGCCGAATCGTCCCGGCGGGCCGGCTCCTTCCTCAGCTGGCCGCGGCGTCAACGAGCCGCGCGATGCGCCGAAGGGCGAGCGAATATCCCTGCGTGCCGCAGCCGGCAATGACTGCCGTCGCGGCGAGCGAGACGTAGGAGTGGTGCCGGAAGGGCTCGCGCTGGTGCACGTTGGAAATGTGCACCTCGATGATCGGGACATCGCAGGTCTTCAGCGCGTCGAGGATGGCGACCGAGGTGTGCGTGAAGGCGGCCGGGTTGATGACGATGCCACAGGCGGCCTCGCGCGCCTGATGGATCCAGTCGATGATCTGGAACTCAGCATTGCTCTGCCGGAACTCGATCTCGAGCCCGAGCTCGGCCGCCAGTCCGCGGCACTCGGCCTCGACGTCGGCCAGCGTCTCGCGGCCATATATCTCAGGCTGGCGCTTGCCGAGCAGGTTGAGGTTCGGGCCGTTCAGCACGTAGACGAGGCGGCGCATCGCTTTCCTTTCCGGTTGTCCGGCTTCCCGTTTCCTCGGTCTCGCCGTCATTGCGAGGAGCGAAGCGACGAAGCAATCCAGCTTTCGAACGTCGCAGAAGCACTGGATTGCTTCGCTCCGCTCGCAGTGACGAGAAACTCGCGATGACGAGAAACTCGGCGGGATCGCCCGCGCCTTCGGGGCGAGGCGCGTCCGGCGCAGCAACGGCGCACTCCGGGCGCCATGTCAACGGCGCCGTTGGCCGATCGCCTCGCGATGCCTATAAGTCCGGCCGGTTGCCGTCGGAGATTCTGCCATGCCCATCGCGATCGAGCACTTCATCGGCGGAAGCCGCCGGGGCGGCGGTTCCGGCACGGCGCCGGTCTTCAATCCCGCCACCGGCGAGGAGACCGGCGCGGTCTCGCTCGGCGGCGCGGCCGAGGTGGAAGC
>JAEZCD010000046.1 GCA_023430145.1 Pseudomonadota bacterium | reverse complement strand
CGGCCGCGCCCCCCCCCCCCCCCCCCACGACTGGGACGACACGCAGGTCAGCCACGATCCCGAGCACGTCTACGGGCTGCTGACACACCCGTCCGTGCCGCCGCTGACGGCGGCGCTGGTGACGGCGGAGAAGCTCGGCATCGACGACGGGCGGACGGTCATGCTCGCCTTCCAGCTCGGCTTCGAGGTCGAGTGCAAGATCTCCGAATGGATGAAGCCGCGCCACTATCGCCGCGGCCACCATTCGAGCGGCACCGTCGGCACCTTCGGCTCCTGCATCGCGACCGCCAAGCTGCTCGGCCTCGACCGCGAGAAACTCGGCAACGCAATCGGCATCGCCGCCAGCCTCGCCGCCGGCATCCGCTGCAATTTCGGCACCATGACGAAGCCGCTGCATGTCGGCCGTGCGGCCGAGAATGGGGTGACCGCGGCGATGCTCGCCGCGCGCGGCTTCACCGCCGATCCCACCGCGCTCGACGGGCCCTGGGGCTTCTTCGCCGTGATGGGCGAGGGCTACACCGAGGAGAAGGCGGAGGCCGGCTTCGGCGATCCGCTGACGATCGTCGAGCCAGGCATCAGCATCAAGCCGTTCCCGTCCGGCATCCTGACGCATCAGTCGATGGACGCGATGCTGAAGCTCGTCCGCGACCACGACCTCAAGCCCGAAGAGGTGCGGGCGGTGCGCTTCTATGCCGGCCGCAACATCACCGAGCCGATCCGCTATCCGATCGCGAAAAACCATCTGCAGGCGAAATTCTCGATGCCGGCGCTGCTGTCGATGATCGTGCTCTGCCGGCGCGCGAGCCACCACGAATTCGAGGACGCCTTCGTTGCCGGCGAGGCGATGCAGGATCTGCAGCGCCGCACGCAGGTGATCCTCGATCCCGAGATCGACGGCGCCGGATACGACAAGATCCGCTCGCGCATCGAGGTTGAGACGACCGATGGCCGCACGCTCGTGCAATGGGCCGACGAGCGCTATCGTGGCGGACCGTCGAACCCGATCAGCGACGCCGATCTCGAGGAGAAGTTCCGCATGTGCGCGGAGGGCGTGCTGGAGAGGCGCGAGCAGGACGAGGTGGTGGACATCGTCCGCGGCTTCGACGCCGGCGCCGACGTCCGCCGGCTGACCGCGCTCATCGCCAAAGAGACGGAGCCGGCGACCGAGATCGCCGCCGAATAGATCGACAGCCATGGAGCGACCGCCCGCGAGAAGGCGGCGCACAACAAGGGAGAGACTGATGACAGCCTGGACCAAGGCGGCCGGCGCAGCCGCGATCGGACTGTGCGCCATGCTCGGAACGGCGGTCGCTGAGCCCGTCGCCTATCCGCACAAGGTCGTCACCCTCATCACGCATTCGAGCCCGGGTGGCGGCAGCGACGTCTTCCTGCGCGAGATGTCGAAGCACCTCGGCAAGTATATCGGCGCCACCTTCGTCGTCGAGAACGTGTCCGGCGGCAGCGGCGCCAAGGCCATGGCCCGTCTCGCCAGCGCGCCGGCCGACGGCAGCGTCTTCTACGCGACGACGCCGACCTACGTCTACACCTCGCTGATGAGCAAGCCGCAGGCGACCTACAAGGACCTCGAGCCGCTCGCCAACATCTTCGCCGACAGCGAGGTGATCTATACGCGTGCCGACGGTCCCTTCAAGACGTTCGCGGACCTCATCGATCACGCCAAGAAGGAGCGCGGCAAGTGGGGTGCCGCCAACCCGGCCTCGCTCGAGCGCCAGGCGGCGGAGCAGTTGAAGCGGGCGGCGGGCGTCCCCAACACCGCGGTCGTCACGCACGAGGGCGGCGGCGACATGATGCTGAACGTGCTGAACGGCACGCTCGACGCCGGCATCGGCGAGATCCAGGAGATCCGCTCGCAGCTCGAGGCCGGTAAGATCCGCCTGCTCGCCACCTTCAATCCGCAGCGCATCCCGCAATATCCGGACGTGCCGACGGTGAAGGAGTCGGGCTACGACATTGCGCTCGTGAAATTCCGCGGCCTCGCCGGCCCCAAGGGCCTGCCCGCCGAGGTGACGAAGGCGTGGGACGAGGCGATCCCGAAGCTGCTCGCCGATCCGGACTACAGCAAGGCCTACAAGGCGGAAGTGCTGGTGCCGAACTTCATGCCGCACAAGGAGTATGTCGGCTTCATCGCCGATTTCGGCGGCAAGACGGAAGCCTTCCTGAAGGAAACCGGCGCCGTCAAATAGGACCGCATCGTCCGGCCGGCCTTCCGCGCCGGCCGGCCGCCCGGCAGGCATCCGATGAACAAAGATTTTCTCGGCGGGCTCGTGCTGCTCGCCGTCACCGGGTTCTATTGGTGGGCGATCGGCTCGATCGCCCATAGCTCGCTGTCGGACGAGGTCGGCGCCGACGGGCTGCCGACGCTGCTGGCGATCGGCGCCTTCGGCGTCGGCGCCCTGCTCGTCGTCCGCGGCGGCATCGCCATGCTGCGGTCGACCGGGCGGCCCATCGGCGAGGAGGAGACCGTCGCCTCGCCGCCGCGCGCGATCGGCTTCCTCCTCTTCGGCGTCGCCTACATCGTCCTCCTGCCCGTCGTCGGCTATCTCGTCGCCATCGCGCTTCTTCTCGCCGGCATCGCCCTCTACGAGGGGGCCGCGCGCGACTGGAAGGTGCCGGCCGTGGCGCTCGGCGGCGCGCTGTTCTTCTGGGCGGTGTTCGTCAAGCTGCTCGGCGTCCAGCAGCCGCCCGGCCTCCTGGGAAGCCTCCTCTGATGGAGACGCTGCGCGACATCGTCCACCTCCTGGTGGGAACGCCGCTGATCTTCTTCTCCATCCTCGGTCTCGTCTGGGGAATCCTCGGCGGCGCGCTGCCCGGCATATCGGCGTCCATCACCATGGCGCTGATCCTGCCGTTCACCTACACGATGGACCCGGCCATGGCGATCGCCATGCTGGCCTGCGTCTACATCGGCGCCGAGTATGGCGGCTCGATCCCGGCGATCCTGATCCGCACGCCCGGCACCAACTCGGCGGCCGCGACGGTCATCGACGGCTACGAGCTGAACCGGCAGGGGCGCGCCGGTGAGGCGCTCGGCATCTCGCTGATGTGCGGCGTCGTCGGCAGCCTGTTCGGCCTCACCATGCTGGTGCTGATGACCGAGCCCCTGTCCTGGCTCGCGCTCGCCTTCAGGCCCACCTCCTATTTCGCGCTCGGCGTGCTCGGCCTCAGCGTCATCGCCTCGACGACGGGCGGCTCGCTCCTGCGCGGCCTCGCCTCCGCGTTCGTCGGCCTGATGATCGCCACCGTCGGCACCGATCCGATCGACGGCGTGAACCGCTTCACGTTCGGCCTGCCGGATCTTTTGAGCGGCATCGAGCCGGTGCTCGTCATGATCGGCCTCTTCGCCATCGCCGAGCTGATGAGCCAGTCCGGCACGGGCGGCGTCGGCCGGCTCACCTCCTCGGTGCGCATCAAGCTGCCGAGCTGGGCGATGATGAAGAAGCTCCGCCGCTCGCAGCTCATCGGCTGCATCTTCGGCCTGTTCGAGGGCCTGACGCCGGGGGGCGGCGGCTCGATCGCCGCCTTCATGTCCTACAACGAGGCCAAGCGCTGGTCGAAGGAGCCCGAGAAATTCGGCAAGGGTGCCGAGGAGGGCGTCGCCGCGCCCGAGACGGCGAACAACACGACCGCGAGCACCACGCTCATTCCGCTGCTCAGCTTCGGCATTCCGAGCTCGAACTCGACCGCGGTGCTGCTCGGCGGCCTGCTCATCCACGGCCTCTTGCCGGGGCCGCGCCTGTTCGAGCAGAACCCGCACGTCATCGACAGCCTCTACCTCGGCTCGTTCATCGCCATCATCGCCCAGATCGGCGTCGGCATCATCATGCTCCCGGCCTGCATCTGGCTTGTGAACCGGCCGCAGCCGTTCCTGTCCGGCTTCATCTTCGCCCTCATTCTTTCCGGGCTGATCTCGCTCAACAACAGCACCTTCGACCTCGGGCTCGCGCTCGCCATCGGTCTCGGCGGCTATTTCATGCGCATCGCGAGCTTCCCGGTGCTGCCGATGATTCTCGGCGTCGTGCTCGGGCACCTCGTCGAATCGAGCTACCGGCGCTCGCTCGTCTTGTCCGGCGGCGACCACGGGATCTTCCTCGAGGACCCGATCGCCGTCGGCCTGCTGCTCACATCGCTCGTGTTCGTCGTCTTCTCGATCTTCCGCGAGGTGCGCGACGCGCGAAGAGCCAAGCTGAAGGAAGCCTCCGCATGAACGAGCACGTCTCTCCGCCCGGCCCGGCGGTCGCGAGCCGCATCGCCGACTTCGCCGCCGCCGCCCGGCCGTCGGCCGCCGCCGAGGCGGTGTGCAAGAGCCTCGTCGTCGACATCGTCGGCCTCGCCATCGCCGCCCGCGACACCGACTACGTGCAGGCGACGATCGCGAGCGCGGTCGGGCAGGGGGCCTGCACGGCCTGGGGGCATGCCCGCGGCTTCGGCATGTACGACGCCGCCCTCGTCAACGGCACCGCCGCGCATGGCGAGGATTACGACGACACCTTCGAGGGCGGCCCGGTACATGCCGGCGCCGTGGTGGTGCCGGCGGTTCTCGCAGTCGCCGAACAGCGCGGTCTGTCCGGCGCGGCGGCGATGCGCGGTATCGCGGTCGGCACCGAGGTGATGTGCCGGATGAGCCTCGTCGCGCCGCAGGCGACCCACAAGGCCGGCTTCCACCCGACCGCGGTGTTCGGCGCCCCGGCGGCTGCCGCCGGCGTCGGCGCCGCGCTCGGGCTGTCGGCCGAGATCATCGGCCGGGCGCTGGGAATCTCCGGCAGCCTCGCCTCGGGCATCATCGAATATCTCGCCGACGGCAGCTCGACCAAGCGCCTGCATGCCGGCAACGCCGCGCAGCAGGGCCTCCGCGCGGCGCTGCTCGCGGAAGCCGGCTTCACCGGCCCGATCACCGTGTTCGACGGTTCCCACGGCTTCTACAAGGCCTTCGCGCCCTCGAAGACGCCGAACTTCGAGCCGCTGCTGGAGAACCTCGGCGCGGCCTGGGTGCTCGAGACGCTGGCGTTCAAGCCCTATGCCTGCGGAACCATGACGCAGCCCTTTATCGACTGCGCGCTGATGCTGGCGAGGAGCGGCGTGAAGGCGGACGACATCGTCGCCATCACCTGCAAGGTCGGCGAGGGGACGGTGCATCGCCTCTGGGAGCCGCTCGCGAAGAAGCACAACCCGCCGAACGGCTATGCGGGAAAGTTCTCCACGCCCTACTGCATGGCGGTCGGCTTCATCGACGGCGAGGCCGGGCTCGGCCAGTTCACCGACGAGCGGGTGCAGGATGCCGCGGTGCGGGCGCTGGCGCAAAAGATCTCGTTCGAGATCGACCCCGACGACGAGTACCCGAGGAACTTCACCGGCCACCTGAGGGCGACGCTGAAGGACGGCAGCGTGAAGGAGTTCCGGCAGCCCTGGATGCGCGGTGGCCAGCGCGAGCCGCTGTCGTCCGAGGAGCTCGCCGCCAAGTTCGATGCCAATCTCCGCTTCGCGGGCTTCGGCAAGGCGGAGGGCGAGGCGATCCGGGGCGCGCTCGCCACGATCGCGGCTGGCGGCGCGGTCGACCTGTCCGCCGCGCGGCTCTGAGGGGCCGATCGTGCCGGGGGAGTTCGAAGGCCAGGTGGCGATCGTCACCGGCGGCGTGCGGCGCATCGGCCGCGCGACGGCGCTGAAGCTGGCGGCGGGGGGCGCGGCGATCGTCGTCAATGCGAAAAGCTCCGCCGACGAGGCCGAGGCGGTCCGGCGGGAGATCGAGGAGGCGGGCGGCCGCGCGCTCGTGCGGCTCGCCGACGTCACCGACGAGCGGGCGGTGCAGGCGATGGTGGACGACGCGCTCAAGGCGTTCGGCCGCATCGACATTCTCGTCAACAACGCCGCCATCCGCCGCGACGACCCGTTCACGACGCTCGATCTCGCCGCCTGGCGGCAGGTGACCGGGATCATCCTCGACGGCGCCTTCAACTGCTGCCGGGCGGTGATGCCGGCGATGGTGGCGGCGGGCTATGGCCGCATCGTCAATATCGGCGGCGTCAGCGCCCATCTCGGGGCGCCGAACCGCGCGCACGTGATCGCCGCCAAGACCGGGCTCGTCGGCCTGACGCGGGCGCTCGCCACCGAGTTCGCGCAAGCCGGCATCACCGTGAACTGCGTCGTCCCTGGTCAGATCGGCGGCCAGCGCTCGGTCACCTCCGGCACCGGCTCGCACGGCGAAACGCTGGTCGGCCGGAAAGGCACGGTCGAGGAGGTGGCGGACGCCGTCGTCTTCCTGGCGCGGCCGGACTCGGCCTTCATCACCGGCCAGAGCCTGCACGTCAGCGGCGGCATGTTCATGCCGTGAGCCGGCGCGTCAGGGCCACGATTACAGACACATCGATTTCAGCTTGAGCGTCATAGGGTCGAGGCCGAAGGTCGTGGCGAGGCTCTCGCCGAATAATCCTAGCCACTTTTCCTGTGCAGCATAGGCAAGCTCCTCACGCGCCGCGTTGCACGCAAATTTAAGACCTCCCTGGTGCTGCAGGTGATGCACTAGCTCGTGCACGATGATCGACAGCTCGGCCGGCGTGTTGCCGCTCCAGCGGTCGGATAGAAAGATCGTCTTCACTCGAGGATCGTAGATAGCCTCGATTTCGTGGGACGTGTTATGAGGCAATCCGCTGTCTGCCTTGGCGATAAGGTCCTTTGCCGAGACCAGTTCTAGCTTAGGCTGCTCCAGTGTTTGTGGAAGGTCGAAGTTCGCTGACAACCACAACATCAGTGTCGCTAACAGCATCTTCATCGTTAGCCTCCATTATGGACAGACTGAAGTCGGCTCGTTGCTCGCTTTGTGGGCTTAGGGCAGCGCGTAACCGAGGATTCGTGACTCTCCAGTCTTTCCCAGTCCCATTCTCGAGCGTTTCATTCCTCCATCTCTCGGGTTACGGCGGGACGGTCCCACGGTGGCGTGAACCCGACGTGATCGGAGAGACCCCGGGAGCGTGATTTCGCGAGGTCTCGCCGGAGGCTGATAGCTCCGGATCGCCGCTGGCCTAGCCCTGAACCGGTCCCTGGCCCTACGCACGCGAGAGATCGCGCGGCCCGAGAGCGTGGTTGGCTGCGAAGCTTCCCCCCAAGCGAGTTGGGCCGCGGCACCGCGCCCCTCGAGCGGCCGAGCGAGCGCAGGCCACCATTCTCCGGGCTATTCCTCAGGCGACTGTGAGAATGGTTCGCGGGCGATCGTCGTCGCGTGTCGCTCTTTCACGAGCGTCGTCGATGTCCTGCTTTACCTCGAGGAACGCCTTGGCCTCCGCGGATGAAAACTCGACGACGACACCGTCGCGGCCGATCAAGCTGGAGCCCAACCGACAGATCGGCCGACGCCATCGCAAGTGAAGTCGGCTAGGAGAATCTCGCGTTCTTCCGACCGGTCTTCAAACGCAAGGTTCGGATGACGCCCGGTTCGTACCTTCGAAAACTGACGATGCCGCGCCATCCCGTTCGCGCTGAGGCTCGCCAAGGCACGCCCGCGTCCGCAGGCTAAGAGAAGCAATCAAGCTTCTCTCGCTGCGCCGCAAAGCTGGATTGCTTGGTCGCTGCGCTCCTCGCACCGACGAGGAGCTTCCCGCTCAGGCCGGCACGGCGGCGGCGACCGGCGAGCGGCGCACATAGGCCTCGGCGCCGTCGATCAGCGGCCGGCCGCGCTCGGTGAAGATCGCGTGCTCACGGAGGAAGGAGAGGCTCTCGAGGAACGTCTCGTAATTCTCCGCCCGGCGCCGCTCGGCCTCGTCGCGCTCCTCGGCGGTCAGCGTCGTGCCGGCGAGCGCGGCGTCGAGGACATAGATCATCCGAGCCAGCACGAAGGTGGCGTGAAACACGCCGTCGACCGTGCGGAACTGGCCGCGGAACGGCGACCAGATGCGCTGATCGCGCGGGTTCTCCACCACCGGGCCGCCGACCGCCAGCGCATAGAGCAGCAGATGCGCGCACTCGTGCGTGAAGCTCTCGAGGAAATCCATGGCCGAGTCGATGCTCGGGCCCTGCAGGCAGACCGCGCCCCAGACCTCGAAGGCGGAGACCCCGTGCGCGGTGATGAGGCGCTGCGGGCCCTGGTCGGCGACGACGACGAGCGTCGTCAGCTGCTCGATCTCGGCGGCGAGGGCGGGGGCGTCGGCGCGCATGATCTCCGCCGAGCGCGCGAGATAGGCCTTCACCTGCGCCTTGGTTGCGGGACCGGCGGCCACGAAGTCGAGCCGGTTCTCGGGCTCGATGTCGACGAGCTCGGTGAAGATCGTCGCCATGCCGGACCCGAGATCGGCATCGTCGAGATCGGCGATCTGCGGCGGCATCGCGGTCGGGCGCTGCGGAAACTCACCGAGCCGGCCGACGAGTCGCGCCGCCGCGGGCCGATCGCCGGCGCGGAAGGCCGCGACCGCCCGATGGAACAGTGCCGACCGCGTCGGGTCGAGCCGCCGGGCGGCGGCGGTCTCGTCGGCGAGCCTTTCGAGGGTCGCGCGATCGAGGCCCGGCTGGTCGGCGAGGCGGTCGGCGACGATGCGCAGGCTCGCGGCGAAACGGTCGGCGATCTCCGCCGACAGGCGTGCCGCCCGCTCGGCGTCAGGCTCGAACCCGAACTCGCCCGCCATGGCACGGCTCCTTGCGTTGTCGCCCTCCGGGGGCGATTCACTCTTAAGACAAGCAAACGCCCGCGCGGCCGAGCCGGCGGGCGTTCTCGACGGATCGAGCCGTCGGCGGTCAATGCACCTTCAGAACGCCGACGCCGACAGCGAGACCGTTGGTCGCGAGCGGCAGGGCGAGCGGCGCGTTGTCGCCGGCCTTCGGTCCCATCTTGGTCGAGGCGCCGACGGAGAGGCCCTTGGTCGCGAGCGGCAACTCGAGGTCCGCATCGCCCTTGGGCGGGGCGTTCTTCACGAGGGCGCCCACCGCGAGCCCGTGCGTGGCCAGCGGCAGCGGCTCGAGGTCACCCCGCGGCCCGGCCTTGATCTGGGCGCCGAATACGAGCCCGTGCGTCGCCAGCGGCAGTTCGAGGTCGCCGCGGGTCCGCGGGCCGACTTTCGGGGCGACGCCGACGCAGAGACCGGAGGTAGCCAGAGGAAGGTCGATCTCGGAGCTCGCCTGCGGCCGGTCTTTGGGTAGGCCGACGCCGACAGCGAGGCCCGCCGTTGCGAGCGGCAGGTCGAGCGGCGCGACGTCGCCGCGGGTTTGCGGGCCGACTTTCGGTCCCATTCCGACGCGGAGACCCTCGGTGGCGAGCGGCAGATCGAGCGGCGCGACGTCGCCGCGGGTCCGCGGTCCCATCTTCACGCCCATTCCCACGCGGAGGCCCTCGGTGGCGAGTGGCAGATCGAGCGGCGCGACGTCGCCGCGGGTGCGCGGGCCCATCTTCACGCCCATCCCGACGCGGAGGCCATCGGTGGCGAGCGGCAGATCCAGCGGCGCGACGTCGCCACGCGGTCCCAGCTTCGGGCCGACCCCGACGGCGAGCCCGGCCGTCGCGAGCGGCAGATCGAGGCTTTCGACAGTCGTTCTCGCGCTCATCGGAATGTCCTCCCTGAATGACCGTACCCGTCCGGAGCGAGCGGGCTGAAATCGTCGCAGTTGAGGCGCACCGCCCTTGCTGGCAAAAAGCCCACGGTCCACTCTCTCGGGCTCCTGGATACCATGGCGGACGAGGACGGCGCAACGCGCGCCCGGCTCGGAGGCCGGTCCGAGCCCTCCGTTCCGCCCTCGTGTCACCGAAAAGAGCTTCCGGATGCTGACCTTCCTCGTTTCAGTCGGGCACGAGTACACGGTCGACCGACTGCTGATGCCCGATGTCCGCGAATCGGGCCTGGAAGTATCGGTGCTCGCCTACGAGTCCGCCTTCGTGCAGACGTCGCTGCCGCGCGCGACCTATTTTTTCACCGATTTCGAGCGCATGTATCCGTGGGAGCTGCGGCTGGCCGCCCGGCTCTACATGGTGTTGCGGGCGGCGGGCTGCAAAGTCCTCAACAATCCGGCGCGCGCGTTGGCCAAGTACCAATTGTTGCGCACTCTCCACAGGGTCGGGATAAACCGCTTCACCACCTATCGCGCCGACGACCTGCCGATGCCGTCGCGCTTCCCGGTGTTTGTACGCATGGAAGGCGACCATGCGGCCATGATCCACGACCTCATTCCGGATGCCGAGACGCTCGTGAAAGTGCTCGCCCGCCTCGTCGCCGGCGGTATTCCGCTGCGTGGTCTGTTGATCACCGAATACTGTGGCGAGCCGATCGCGCCCGGCCTCTTCCGCCGGTTCGCGACGTTCCGGATCGGCGATCGGTTCGTCCCCGAGGGAATGGTCCTGCAGAAGATCTGGGCGGTGAAGCACGGCTTCTCCGATCCGGAGAATGCGAAATACCACCCGATGGAGCTCGAATTCGTCAAGGAGAACAGGTATCTCGATACGGTGCGGCGGGCGTTCGAGCTGGCTCATCTGGAATATGGGCGCGCAGATATCGGCGTCGTCGAGGGTCAGCCGCAGATCTACGAGATCAACTCCTCGCCGAACCTGAAGGAGGTGGACTTCGAGAAGATCCCGGAGTCGCGGCAAGAGGCCATCAGGCTCTCCTGGGGCATGCGGCTCGAGGCCTTCAACGCGCTCGACGTGCATCGCGGCGAAACGGGCACGGTCGAGATCGAGGACGATTTTCTCGCGCGCCATCGGCGCATGCGCACCCGGCCGGACGGCATCGGCCCCGCCATCCGGCCTTAGTCCGGTGCGCGATCGCTTCGGAACGAGGCCCGACTGCCACGAGGCTCCGTGCCTCGTTTGGCCGGCGCCTCCGGCGGTCGATTACGGTCGCAGGCGTTCTTCGCGCTCTCCGCCGCTCATCCCCGCGAAGGCGGACATCCAGCAGCGGCAGGAGCGGCCTGGGTCACCGCCTTCGCGGGGACGAGCGGAGCATGGGCGCCGGGTGCGACGAACGCCCTGAACGAGCGCTTGACCAGCGCCGGGTCAAGGCGCTTGGCGATGACAACGATGGTCGTCTCACGCGGTCCCGGCCAGGCGGCGAGATGTTGCGGGGCATGTATCTGGTGCTGCACCCCCTGGATGACGACCGGACTTTCCACGCCCTCGAGATCGAGCACGCCCTTCAGCCGCAGCACGTTTGCGCCGTGCCGGTTGAGCAGCATCGACAGCCACAGCGCAAAGCGCGGCCAGGCGATCGGCATTTTTGCGCGCAGGACAAAGGCGGCGATGTCGGGGTGCGGGTCGGCGCGGAACGCGTGCGGCCGCGCCGCAGCGGCGAGCCAGCGCGTCACCTCGGCCTTGCGGGCATCCTCATTGCCGGGATCGCTGAGCAGCAGGTCGGCATCGGGCGTATCCCGCTCCGTGAGGCGGAGGATCGATGCCGTCGGGTTCAGCGCCGCGAGCCGCGCGGCGAGCCGGTCGGTCTCCGCGGCCGACGCCAGATCGGCCTTCGTCACAACGAGCCGGTCGGCGGCGGCGATCTGCGCCAGCGCCTCGGGGAAGGCGTCGAGATTTGTGAGGCCGTTCGGCACGTCGACGACGGTGACGATGTTGCCCATGCGCGCCTGGTGGCGCAGCATCGGATCGGCGATCAGGGTGGCGGCGATCGGCCCGGGATCGGCGATGCCGGTGGTCTCCACCGCGACGCGGGCGAAGGCCGGGATCTCGCCGCGCCGGCGGCGCTCCATCAGCGCGATCAGCGCCGCCTTCAGATCGCCGCGGACGCTGCAGCAGACGCAGCCGCTCTTCAGCAGCACCACGTCCTCGGCCAAGACCTCCTCGACCAGGAGGTGATCGAGCCCCGCCTCGCCGAGCTCGTTGACGATCACGGCGGTGTCGCCGAGCTCGGGCAGCGCCAGGAGCCGCCGCAGCAGCGATGTCTTGCCGGCGCCGAGGAAGCCGGTGATCACGTGCACCGGCAGGCTCACCGGCGCCCCTCCAGGCGCTCGAGAATCGCCGGATCGAGCGGATCGCAGGGTTTTCCGCAGAGCCTTTCCGCCTCCGGCCACAGCGCGCCAAAATGCTCGACCACCGCCATCCGCCCAGTGCGCGAGCGGAGCGTGAACTTTCCGGCCCACTCCTCGAGCGTCAGGCCGTAGAGGCCGAGCACCTCGTTCGCCGCCTCTGCCCGGGCCCGGCGCTCGGCCGTCGGCGTGCCGGGGGCCGCGGCGCCGGCATTGCCGGCCGCCCAGTGCTCGATGCCGCCGAACGCGCCGCAAAGCCCGCACATGAGAGTCTTCCCGCCAATCCTTATCTTCCCTCTCCCATGGGGAGAGTGTGCCCGCGAAGCGGGCGGGTGAGGGGTTGGGG
>JAEZCD010000018.1 GCA_023430145.1 Pseudomonadota bacterium | reverse complement strand
CTTCGAGCTCGCTGAATTCGCCGCCGGCGCGGGGCTCTCCTGGCCGAGCGAGGGACCCGCGAGACAGAGCGCGGCCAAAGCCGCCGCGATCCGCCACGCGGTCATTGCGCCACCCGCCCGTTCGGCGCTAACCCGCACCCCATGACGACCGACTTCGCCCTCGACCCGAGACTGGCCGCCGACACCGATCCGGTCGGCGAGTTGCCGCTCTGCCGCGTGCTGCTCATGAACGATGCGCGCTTCCGCTGGCTGATCCTCGTACCGCGCCGAGCAGCGCTCGCCGAGATCGCCGACCTGCCGGCGGATGACCGCGCCCGCCTCCTCGAGGAGGCGGTGCAGGCCGGCGAGGCCCTACGGGCGACGGGGGAGGTGGACAAGCTGAACATCGGTGCGCTCGGCAACATGGTGCGGCAGCTGCATGTCCATGTCGTGGCGAGGCGGATCGGCGACGCCGCCTGGCCGGGGCCGGTCTGGGGATCCGGCGCCGCGCTTCCCCGCACCCCCGAGGAGCGGCAGGCGCTCCTCGCCGCGCTGCGCCAAAACCTCCGGATGTGATCGCATGCTGCCCGATTCGCAGGCCCGGCGCGAAATCGGACGCGCCGAGATCGTCCGCCAGCTGCGCGCGCTCGGCGTTGGCGAAGGCGGCGTGCTGCTGGTCCACGCCTCGTTCCGCACCGTGCGGCCGGTCGAGGGCGGACCCGCCGGGCTGATCGCCGCCCTCCGCGAGGCGATCGGCCCCGCCGGCACGCTCGTCATGCCGTCCTGGTGCGACGACGATTCGGTGCCGTTCGACCCGCTCGCGAGCCCGGTCGCGGCCGATCTCGGCATCCTCGCCGAGACTTTTTGGCGCCTGCCGGGCGTCGTGCGCACCGATCACGCCTTCGCTTTCGCCGCCGCCGGCCCCTGGGCAGGGCACATCACCGCCGACCCGCTGCCGCTGCCGCCGCATCGCCCGGAGAGCCCGGTCGGCCGCGTGCACGAGCTCGACGGCGAAATTCTGCTGCTCGGCGTCGGCCACGATGCCGACACGACCATCCACCTCGCCGAGGTTCTGGCCGGCGTCCCCTACGGCATCACCAAGCACATCACCGTGCTCCGGAACGGCCGCCCCGAGCGCCTCGATTATTTCGAGACCGACCATTGCTGCGAGAGGTTCGCGCTCGCCGACGGATGGCTGCGCGGGCGCGGGGCGCAGGCCGAGGGCCCCATCGGGCACGCGCATGCGCGGCTGTTCCGCGCCCGCGACGTCGTCGCCGCGGCGGTGGAGCGCTTGCGGGAGGATCCGCTCCTGTTCCTACACCCGCCGGAGGCCGGCTGCGGCGAGTGCGATGCCGCCCGGGCGGGCGTCGATGCGTGACGAGCCATCGGTCCCCGGCTCCGCTCGTCCCCGCGAAGGCGGGGACCCAGCTTCAAGTCTAAAAAAGTCTGGATCCCTGCTTTCGCAGGGATGAGCGGAGGAAGCTCCGCCGCCGGGAGTCCTCCCTTACGCTCTCGACGAGGCTGGCGTCCGCGCGCGAGCCGTGCGAAAGCCATCGCCCCCGCGAGATGTTTGCCATGTCCCCTCCCATCATATCGGTCGTCGCCGAGGCCTCCGCCCGCACCGGCTATTCGGCCTTCGGCCTCGACCGGCATTCCGAGCAGCGCGAGGACAGCGCCTTTATCGACGGCCTGCGCGCCGATCCGCGCCGACGATTCGTCGCCTTCGTCGGCGAGGCGCCGCTGCTGCGCCCGGACGGCTCGGCCTGGTTCGACGAGGCGACCATAACCTCGCTCGGCGATCCGGCCGGCACCGTCTTCCTCGGCACGGAGGCGGCCGGACCCTTGTTCGGCGTCGGCCTGCCGGCCTCGCTGCGGCCGGAGATCGAGGCGCGCAGCGACGTCGTCGTCGGCGATCTGCGGGCGCTGGCGCTCGAGGCGCGGCTGCCGGCCGCCGTGCTCGGCCCGCTCGGCGCGGCGAAAGCCCTCATCTCCTGGCACGCGCGGCACCGGTTCTGCGCCAATTGCGGGCAGCCGAGCCACGTCTCCTGCTCCGGCTGGCGGCGCGACTGCCCGGCCTGCGGCACGCAGCATTTTCCGCGCGTCGATCCGGTCGTCATCATGCTGATCGTCGACGGCGACCGCTGCCTGCTCGGCCGCTCGGGCCGTTTCGGCAGCGGCATGTATTCCTGCCTCGCGGGCTTCCTCGAGCCCGGCGAGACCGCCGAGGACTGCGTGCGCCGCGAGACGCGCGAGGAGGTCGGCGTCCCGGTCGGCCGCGTCGGGTATTTCGCGACGCAGCCCTGGCCCTTCCCCTCCTCGCTGATGATGGGCTTTCGCGCCGAGGCGCTCGGCACCGACCTCGTCGTCGATAGGAACGAGCTCGAGGATGCGCGCTGGTTCGACCGCGAAGAGGTGCGCCTGATGCTCGAGCGCAGCCATCCGGACGGGCTGACGACGCCCTTCCCGTTCGCCATCGCGCATCATCTCATTCGCGACTTCGTCGAGAACGGATCGAGCTTCTCGGGCTGAGAGCCGCGGCCCTCGCTCGCGAGGGTGCATGGATCGGAGGCGGACCACACAGCCGCCGCGATCGTTCGCGGAGTATCCGGGCTGCGCTGTCGGCCGCCGCATCGGCGGTGGCCACGAACTCGGGATCGGAGCCGCATGACGAAACACCGGATTTATGGGATGAGCTTCGCGAGCGTCTATCCGCACTACGTCGCGAAGGTCGAGAAGAAGGGCCGCACGAAGGCGGAAGTCGATCAGGTCATCTATTGGCTCACCGGCTATGACGAGCGCAGCCTCCACGATCATCTGGCGAAGCGGACCGATTTCGAGACGTTCTTCGCGCAAGCGCCCGAGATGAACCCGTCGCGAATCCTGATCAAGGGCGTCATCTGCGGGATCCGGGTGGAAGACATCGAGGACCCGCTGATGCGCGACATCCGCTACCTCGACAAGCTCGTCAACGAGGTGGCGCGCGGCAAAGCGATGGACAAGATTCTGCGAAAGGGCTGACTGGTCGCGATCGACCGCCGTCCGCGCACGGTCTCGGCCGTGATCGAGATCGGGGGGCGATCGGCGTGACGGACTCCCCACTCGGGCGTAAACCTCGTCCGACCGCGGCGCGGCCGAGAAGGGGAGTTGGACCGGATGGCTCATCTGCGCACATTCACGACGCCGCGAGAGAGCGATGTCGGCCTGCGTCGCATCGCCAATGGCTCCGGCTTATCCGCCGCCGTGCTGCCCAACGGCACGATCTTCGGGGTCGAGCATGCCGACGGCGACAAGCGCATCCAGGTCAACCAGGTTCTCGGATCGCCGCTGCAAGGCGGCATCGGCCGCATGCTGCTGCGGATCGGCGGCGCGCGGCCGCGCAATGTCGAGCTGGTCGGCCCGACCGCCGGCGGCGAGGTCGGCGTCGGCGACGATCGCATCGTCTGGAGCGGCGGCGCGACGGCCGGCATCCGCACCCGCGTCACGCTCTGGCTCGCACCGGCGGACAATGTCTGGCTGTGGCGCGTGGCTGTGACGAGCGAGACGGCCCTGCCCTGCGACGTGCTTCTCGTCCAGGACATCGGGCTCGGCGAGCGCGGCTTCCTGATGAACAACGAGGCCTTCGGCTCGCAATACACCGACCACCATGTCGAGCAGGACGACGCACTGGGCGCGGTGCTGATGAGCCGTCAGAACCTCGCCATGCACGGCAGCCGGCATCCCTGGGCCATGCATGGCTGCCTCGACGGCGCCAAAAGTTTTGCCACCGACGCGCTGCAGCTGTTCGGCCCGACATTCCGCGACGCGGCGGAGATCGCGCTGCCGTTCGGGGCGAATCTGCCGGGCACGCGGCTTCAGCACGAGGTCGGCTGCGCCATCCTGCAATCGCAGCCGGCGGAGCTGGAGCCGGGCGTCGAGCATGCCTGGACCTTCTTCGGGCTCTTCGCGCCGGATCACCCGGCCGCCTCGGGCACCTCCGATCTCGCGCGGCTCGATGCCGTCCGCCTTGCCGCGAAAGCTTTCGTGGCCACCGACATCCCGCTCACGCCTGCGGTCCGCAGCCTCGTCCAGAACGCGGCCCCGGTGGTGGCGCTGCCGCTCGACGGCGCCGCGCTCGACACGGCGTTTCCGGTGCGCTCGCACGAGGAGCGTCGCGACGGAGCGCTGCTCTCCTTCTTCGTGCTGGACGGCAGGCAGAACCGGCACGTCGTGCTGAAGGCCAAGGAGCACATGGTCGCGCGCCGGCACGGCACGCTGCTGCGCAGCGGCCAGGCGATGCTGCCCGAGGACGATCTCCTCTGCGCGACGGCCTGGATGCACGGCGTCTTCGCGGCCCAGCTGACGATCGGCAACACCTCGTTCCACAAGCTTTTCTCGGTCTCGCGCGACCCCTATGACATCACCCGCGCCAGCGGCCTGCGCATTCTCGTCGAGCTCGACGGCGCCTGGCGGCTGCTGACAGTCCCGTCCGCGTTCGATATCGGCCTCTCCGACTGCCGCTGGATCTATCGGCTCGCCGACCGGACGATTACCGTGCAGGCGATCGCCGCGGGCGACGCGCCGGCGATGCAGTGGCTCGTCGACGTCGACGGGCCGCCCTGCCGCTTCCTCGTCTTCGGCCACCTCGTGCTCGGCGAGCGCGAGCTCGATCATGCGAGCCCGGTCGAGATCGACGCCGAGAACAAGCGCGCCTCGTTCCGGCCCGATCCGAAATGGCTGTGGGGCGAGCGCTATCCCGAGGCCGTCTATCACCTCGTGACGTCGACGCCGGACGCGCTCGAGCTTATGGGCGGCGACGAGCTCCTGTACGCGGACGGCATCGCCCGGGACGGCGGCTACGTCACCTTCCGCACGCGGCCGACGGAGCGCTTCGCCTTCGCGGTCGTCGGCTCGATGACCGATGCGGCCGAGGCCGAGCGCCTCGCGAAAGCCTACGAGGCCGGCGTCGCCGCCGCCGCCATGCTGAAGCCGGCGAAGGAATTCTGGAGCGAGATCACGCGCGACCTGCGCGTGCACGGCAACGGCGATGGCGCGAAGGACCTTGCGGCGATCGAGACGACGTTCCCCTGGCTCGCCCACAACGCGATGATGCACCTCACCGTGCCGCACGGGCTCGAGCAGTATACGGGCGCCGCCTGGGGCACGCGCGACGTCTGCCAGGGCCCGGTCGAGTACCTGCTCTCGGTCGAGCACGACGCCCCGGTGAAGGAGATTCTGCGCACCGTCTTCGCCCAGCAATACGAGGCGCGGGGCGACTGGCCGCAATGGTTCATGCTGGAGCCCTACTCCTTCATCCAGGACCGGCACGCACATGGCGACGTCATCGTCTGGCCGCTGAAGGCGCTCTGCGACTATGTCGAGGCGACCAACGACCTCGCCTTTTTGGACGAGAAGGTCGCCTGGCGGCGCGAGGACGATCTCGAGCGCACCGAGCGCAAGGACAGCGTCGAGGCGCATGTCGACAAGCTGCTGGCGACGGCGCGCGAGCGCTTCATCCCCGGCACGCACCTCATCAGCTACGGCGAGGGCGACTGGAACGACAGCCTGCAGCCGGCCGACCCGTCCTTGCGCGACCGCATGGTCAGCTCATGGACGGTAGCCCTGCTCTTCCAGCAGCTCCGGCGCTATGCCGAGGTGATGCGCCGCGCCGGCCGGGCGGCGAAGGCCGCGGAGCTGGACGCTCTCGCCGAGGCGATGGCGGCCGACCTGAACCGCTGGCTGATCCGCGACGGCGTGCTCGCCGGCTATGCCATCTTTGGCGAGGGCGAGCCGGAGCTGCTGCTGCATCCGGGCGATACGCGCACGGGGCTGAAATACTCGCTCCTGCCGATGAAGCGCTGCATCCTCGCCGGCCTGTTCACATCCGAGCAGACCCGGCAACATCTCGAGATCATTCGAAAACATCTGCTGTTCCCCGATGGCGCGCGGCTGATGGACCGGCCGGTGACCTATCGCGGCGGGCCGGAGGAGATTTTTCGCCGGGCGGAGTCGGCCGCGTTCTTCGGCCGCGAGATCGGCCTCATGTACACGCACGCGCATCTGCGCTACGGCGAGGCGATGGCGCTGCTCGGCGAGGCCGACGCACTCTGGCGGGCGATCGCCGTCGCCAACCCGATCGCCGTCACCGAGACGGTGGCGAATGCCTCGCCGCGGCAGCGCAACACCTATTTCTCCAGCAGCGACGCCGCCTTCCCGGACCGCTACGCGGCGAGCGCCGACTGGGAGAAGGTCGAGGCGGGAGAGATCGCGGCCGACGGCGGCTGGCGCATCTATTCGAGCGGCCCGGGCCTCTACACGAACCTCCTGCTGCGCCATGCGCTCGGTACGCGCCGCCACTTCGGCGAGCGGATCGTTGCGCCGGTGCTGCCGAAGAACTTCGGCGAGGTGACGCTGGAGACGACGCACGACGGCCGGCGGCGGCTTTTACCCCTCGCACCTACCCTTCAGGCGTAGGGCGCCCACAACGCGGGCGGGTGACGGGGCATCTCCGCGTCATCCTGCGCGAAAGCGCAGGATCCAACTTACGGCAGCCGTCCAAGGCACGTCCGCCGAAAGGGATGGGTCCTGCGGTCGAGCCGCAGGACGACGAGCTGTGCCCCCACCTCGGCGCCGCAATGACGAGGCGCGGCGTGAAAGCCTCGCCGTCCTGTGGCCGACCGGGGGCGCATGAAACGCACGGTGCCTTCCCCGATGGGGCCTGGGTCCCCTTCCCGCGCCTTCGGCGCGCCGGGGCCGACACCAGAATGCTCTCAGGTGTCGTCCCCGGCCGCGCGAAGCGCGGAGAAGGGGACGCAGGCCTTTCGGAGACTGATCGCGAGCTCGGCTTCTTCCGAGGAGCGCAGCGACGAAGCAATCCAGCCTTACGGCCTACAGGAGGCGCCTGGCGCACACCACAATTTAACCGTTGCGGAACACAGATAGAACAGCTACACCTGTTCATGATTTGTTTCCGGGCGCACGCATCTCGGCAGGGGCCATGCTGACGCACAAGCAACACGAGCTTCTCCGCTTCATCCACGAGCGTCTGAAGGAGACCGGCGTTCCGCCCTCCTTCGACGAGATGAAGGATGCGCTCGACCTGCGCTCCAAATCCGGGATCCATCGCCTCATCACCGCGCTCGAGGAGCGCGGCTTCATCCGCCGGCTGCCGAACCGGGCGCGGGCGCTCGAGGTCACTCGCCTGCCCGATTCGGCCGCGCCGGGCCTCGGCCGGCCCTCCGGCCGCTTCGCCCCCAACGTCATCGAGGGCAGCCTCGGAAAAGTGCGCTCGCGCGTCGACGATCCCGGCGAGCGCATCGCCTCGATCCCGGTAATGGGCCGCATCGCCGCCGGCGTGCCGATCTCGGCCATTCAGAACCGCAGCCACACCATCGCCCTGCCGCCCGACCTGCTCGGCACCGGCGAGCATTTCGCGCTCGAGGTGCGCGGCGACTCGATGATCGAGGCCGGCATCCTCGAGGACGACATCGTCGTCATCCGCCGCCAGGACACGGCCGACAATGGCGACATCGTCGTCGCGCTGATCGACGACGAGGAGGCGACGCTGAAGCGTTTTCGCCGCCGCGGCGGCACGATCGCGCTCGAGGCGGCCAATCCGCGCTACGAGACGCGAATCTTCGGGCCGGACCGGGTGCAGATCCAGGGCCGTCTGGTCAGCCTCGTGCGCCGTTACTGATCCTCCGGCGCCGCATCGGCGCCGTCGAAATCGAGTGGATCGCCGTCCGGCTCCGCGGCCTCTTCGCCGGCGGCCGGCGCGGCCGGCCGGTCGGGTGCCAGAACCTTCGGCACCTTCGCCGCGGCGAGGCGCGCCGCCTCCGTGCGGCCGAACCAGGCGCGCTCGGCGCCGGGATCGCGCGCGGCGACGAGCCGGAAGGCCGTGCCGTCGCGGTAGAGCGCGATCGCGCCGGTGACGGCCAGCATGCCGCGATCGATCACGGCCGCGAAATTCTTGCACCCGGGCGGCGCGTCGAGCTTCGTCACCACCAGCGCCGCCCGGCGACAATCCTCGCCGAAGGCGGAGACATCGTAGACGAGCGCCACGAGGCGGCCGTCGGCGAGCGGCAGCGTGCACCCGGCCTCGTCGCAGCGCACGAAGGGTCCCGGCTTGTAGCGCCGCTTGGCGTCGTCGCCGTCCGCCTCGAGGAAGGCACCTGCCGCGAGCGATGCGAAGCGCGCGCCGGCGACCTCGAGCCGGCCGTCGGCGCCGCGCACGGCGACCGCCCTGCCCGTCTGGTCGACATAGATCTCGGGCTGCCCGGTGCAGGCCGCGAGCGCAACGCCGAGCCCGGCGACCGGCAGCGCGAGCCAGCGCAAGGCCGAGGCGCACAGGGTCGCCGCCAGCAGCGCGGCGACGAGGCAGAGC
>JAEZCD010000369.1 GCA_023430145.1 Pseudomonadota bacterium | reverse complement strand
ATTGGGGTGTGGGGGCCGCCCTCGGGGAGGGGTGAGGGGCTACCGAGCATCAGAACCAGCACCGTACCCCCTCACCCGACCCTCGCTGACGCGAGGGCCACCCTCTCCCCCTGGGAGAGGGAAGAAGAAGAGAAAGTCTGATGGCCAAGCTCGTCGTCGACGATCTCGAGATCGAAGTCGCCCCCGAGACGACGCTGCTGCAGGCCTGCGAGTCGGCCGGCGCCGAGATCCCGCGCTTCTGCTTCCACGAGCGGCTGTCGATCGCCGGCAATTGCCGCATGTGCCTCGTCGAGGTGAAGGGGGCGCCGAAGCCGGTCGCCTCCTGCGCCATGGCGGTCCGCGACCTCAGGCCCGGCCCGAACGGCGAGCCGCCCGTCGTCCTCACCCGCACGGCGCAGGTGAAGAAGGCACGCGAGGGGGTGATGGAGTTCTTGCTCCTCAACCACCCGCTCGACTGCCCGATCTGCGACCAGGGCGGCGAGTGCGACCTGCAGGACCAGGCGATGGCCTACGGCGTCGACGGCAGCCGCTTCTTCGAGAACAAGCGCGCGGTCGAGGACAAGTATATCGGCCCCCTCGTCAAGACCGAGATGAACCGCTGCATCCACTGCACGCGGTGCGTCCGCTTCCTCACCGAGGTCGCCGGCATCCCCGAGCTCGGCGCCATCGGCCGCGGCGAGGACATGGAGATCACGACCTACCTCGAGAAGGCGATGACCTCCGAGCTGCAGGGCAACGTCATCGACCTTTGCCCGGTCGGCGCACTGACCTCGAAGCCCTATGCCTTCCGCGCCCGGCCCTGGGAGCTCGGCAAGACGGAAGGCGTCGACGTGATGGACGCGCTCGGCTCCGCCATCCGCGTCGACACGCGCGGCCGGGAGGTGATGCGCATCATGCCGCGCCTCGACGAGGCGGTGAACGAGGAGTGGATCTCGGACAAGACGCGCTTCGTCTGGGACGGGCTTCGCACGCAGCGGCTCGACCGGCCCTTCACTCGCCAGGGCGGAAAGCTCGTGCCCGCCTCGTGGACCGAGGCTTTTGCGGCGATCGCGGCGCAGATCCGGGGCGTCGCGCCGGAGCGGATCGGCGCCATCGCCGGCGACCTCTGCGCAGTCGAAGAAATGTTCGCGCTGAAGGACCTTCTCGGCCGCCTCGGCGTGACTCGGCTCGACTGCCGGCAGGACGGCACGGCGCTCGACCCGCGGCTCGGGCGCGCGACCTATCTCTTCAACCCGACGGTCGCCGGCATCGAATCGGCCGACGCCTTCCTCCTCGTCGGCACCAATCCGCGGCTGGAATCGCCGGTCCTCAACCAGCGCATCCGCAAGCGCTGGCGGCAGACTGGCGCGCCGGTCGGCGTCATCGGCGAGCCGGCGCCGCTCACCTATCCCTCCGCCCATCTCGGCGAGGGGCCGCAGACGCTGCAGGCGATCGCCGAAGGCACGCACGAATTCGCCGACGCCCTGCGCAAGGCCGAGCGGCCGATGCTGATCCTCGGCCAGGGCGCGCTGGCGCGGCCCGACGGCGCCGCCATCGCCTCGCTCGCGGCCCATGTCGCCGTCCTCACGGGCATGGTGTCGCCGAGCGTCGACCCGGCCTGGAACGGGTTCGCCGTGCTGCACAGCGCGGCGGCGCGTGCCGGCGGCCTCGACATCGGCTTCGTGCAGCCGCAGGGCGAGGGCACCGCGCTCGACATCGTCGCCGACGCGGGCGCGGGAAAGCTCGACGTGCTCTTCCTGCTCGGCGCCGACGAGCTCGACACCGGCGCGCTCGGCAAAACCTTCGTCGTCTATATCGGCAGCCATGGCGACGCCGGCGCGCACCGCGCCGACATCATCCTGCCGGGCGCGGCCTATACCGAGAAGGCCGGCACCTGGGTGAACACCGAAGGGCGCGTGCAGCAGGCGAGCCGCGCCGCCTTCCCGCCCGGCGACGCCCGCGAGGACTGGGCGATCGTCCGCGCCCTCTCGGAGCCGCTCGGCGCGAAACTGCCCTATGATTCGCTCGACCAGCTGCGGCGGGCGATGATCGCCGCGCATCCGCATCTCGCCCGCATCGGCCAGATCGAGCGGGGCGCGGGCGACGACGAGATCTCCCGCCTCGCCGCCATCGGCGGGGACATCGGCAGCGCCCCCTTCGTCGGCGCGGTCCGCGACTTCTACCTCACCAACCCGATCGCCCGCGCCTCGCGCATCATGGCCGAGATGAGCGCGCTGCGGGCCGGTCCGCTCGCGGTGGCGGCCGAATGAAAACCATCGGCGTCATCGGCGGCATGAGCGCCGAATCCACCGCGCTCTATTACGAGCGGCTCAACGCCGAGGTGCGGCGGCGGCTCGGCGGCCTGCATTCGGCGCGGCTGATCGTCTGGTCGTTCGACTTCGCCGACATCGCAACGCTGCAGCAGCAGAACCGCTGGGAGGAGGCGGGCGACCTTTTGGCCAACGCCGCCATCCGGCTCGAGCGCTGCGGCGCCGAGCTTCTGGTGCTCGCCACCAACACCATGCACAAGCTTGCTGACCGTATCGAATGCGCCGTCGGCGTTCCCCTCCTGCACATCGCCGATGCGACGGCGCAACGCATCAGCGCCGCGGGCCACAGCCGCCCGGCGCTGATGGCGACCGCCTACACGATGGAGCAGGACTTCTATAAGGGCCGGCTGCGCCAGCTCTACGGCTTCGAGGTGCTCGTGCCGGAGGAGGACGACCGGCGCGAGACGCACCGCATCATCTACGACGAGCTCTGCCGCGGCATCGTCAAGGACGAGTCGCGCAAGGCCTACGAGACCATCGCCGGCCGGCTCGCCGGCGCCCGCGCCGCCGGCTTGATACACGGCTGTACCGAGGGGACGATGCTTCTCGGCCCG